>NZ_JAVREN010000050.1:0-38499 GCF_031845405.1 Streptomyces boetiae | reverse complement strand
GTGCGGCGGGGCGGGCGGGGGCCGCGGCGCCGGGGTGACGGCCGCGGCCGGTCAACGTCGGGGGTGGCGGCGGGCGTTCGGCGCGGCCGGTGAGGGCGCCTGCGGCGGATGCTTGTCAACGGCCCTGGCGGGGGCGGAGGTTCGGTGCGGGTGGTGGCCGGCCGGGTGACGGCGGCACGGGCGGCGGGCGGTGGGGTCAGGCGGCGGCCGTCAGGGCGGTGAGGGGGTCGTCGAGGACGGGCTGCCAGGCGAGTTCGGCGGCGCCGACGAGGGCGTTGTGGTCGAGCGTGCACGGTTCGATGGGAACGGTGCCGCTCCTCCCCCACAGGCTGCGGGCGCCGACGACCGTGCGCAGGCGGGCGGCGTCGGCCTCCAGCAGGGCGCGGTGCAGGCCGCCGAGGATGATGCGGTCGGGGTTGAGGATGTTGACCAGGCCGGCCAGGCCCAGGCCCAGGCGCTCGATGAGGGTGGCGGTGGCGGCGCGGACGGCCGGGTCGCCGGGGTAGCCGGTGCGCAGCAGGTCGCGGGCCTGGTCCAGCAGGGAGCCCTCGGGGCCGGGGTCGCGGCCCGCGGCCCGCAGCAGGGCCAGCGCGTCGGTCTCCACGTCGAGGCAGCCGCGGCCGCCGCAGGAGCAGGGGTGGCCCTGGGGGTCGACGGTGAGGTGGCCGACCTCCAGGGCGAGGCCGGCGCTGCCGGTGTGCAGGCGGCCGTCGAGTACGAGGGCGCCGCCGACGCCGCGGTGGCCGGTGGCCACGCACAGCAGGTGGCGGCTGCCGCGGCCGGCGCCGTGGCGGTGCTCGGCCAGGGCGGTGAGGTTGACGTCGTTGCCGCAGTGGCCGGCGACGGGCAGGCCGGCGTCCGCGAGGCAGGAGGCGAACAGGGCGCGGACCGGGGCACCGGGGAGCCAGGCGAGGTGGTGGGGGTTGAGCGCGGTGCCGTCGGGCTCGGCGACGGCGGAGGGCACGGCGAGCCCGGCCCCGACGCAGCGGCGGCCCGCCGTGCGCAGCAGCTCGGCGCCGGCCCGCACGACCTCGCGCAGGACCTGGGCGGGGTCGGCGTCGGGGGCGGTGCGGCCGGGGGTGGTGGCGACGATCCGGCCGCCGAGGCCCACGAGGGCGGCGCGGAACCCGTCGGCGTGCACCTGGGCGGCGAGGGCGACCGGCCCGTCACCGGCGATGCCCAGGCGGTGGGAGGGGCGACCCTGGCTGCCGGGGGCGCCTCCGGGGCGGGAGTCCACCGTGATCAGGCCCAGGCTCTGCAGCTCGGAGGCGACGGCGCCGGCCGTGGCGCGGGTGACGCCGAGGGCGGAGGTGAGGACGGCGCGGGTGGGGGCGCGGCCGGTGTGAACGAGCTCCAGCGCGGGGCCCAGGGCGTTGCGGCCCCGGTCGAGCCGGGTGCGGGTGTGGGTCACTCCCCCATTCTCGCGCCGCGGCCGGGCGGGTGTTGCGGGGGCCGGAGGGCCCTGGGCGTTCCGGCGGGCGGGTGGCAGAATCCGCCGGATGAACGCGGTGGCTGATTTTCTCCCCCTGCTGGAGCGCGAGGGCGAGGCGATGGCTCGGGCGGCGGTGGCTGCGGGGCCGGACGCTGAGGTGCCCACGTGTCCGGGCTGGCGGGTGCGGGATTTGGTGCTGCACCTGGGCAACGTCCATCGCTGGGCGACGCGGTACCTGGTCGAGCGGCGCACGGCCTTCGTGCGGGTGGGCGCGGAGCGGGTGCCGGACGAGGCGCTGGCGGGGTGGCTGCGGGCGGGGCTGGCGGTGCTGCTGGACGAGCTGGCCGCGGCGCCCAAGGACCTGGAGTGCTGGACGTTCCTGAAGGGCTCGCCCTCGGCGCGGCACTTCTGGGCGCGGCGGCAGACCCACGAGACCGCCGTGCACCGGATGGACGCGGAGCTGGCGGCGGGGCTGCGGCCCGGGCCGGTGGAGCCGTGGCGGGCGGCGGACGGGGTGGCGGAGCTGCTGACGGGGTTCCACGGGCGGGCGCGCAGCCGGGTGCGCAGCGAGCGGCAGCTGACGTTGCGGGTGCGGGCGGTGGACGTGCCGGCGGCGGACTGGCTGGTGCGGATCACGGAGGCACCGCCGCGCGCGGAGGCTGCCGGGGACGGGCCGGCGGACTGCGAGATCAGCGGGCCGGCAGCGGGGCTGTACGCAGCGCTGTGGAACCGGCTGGGGTACGGGGAGGCGGGGGTCGAGGTGCGCGGGGACGCGGCGGTGGCCGGGCTGTGGCGGTCCCTGTCGGGAATCTGAGGGGGAACGCGGCGGGGCGCCGTCCCGGCCGGCGCGGCCGGGCGGCGGGGCGGGGTGTCAGCCGAGCCAGCCGGGGCGCACCAGGCCGGACTCGTAGGCCAGGACGACGAGTTGAGCCCGGTCGCGGGCGCCGAGCTTGACCATGGCGCGGCTGACGTGGGTCTTGGCGGTGAGCGGGGAGACGACCAGGCGGCGGGCGATCTCCTCGTTGGACAGGCCGATGCCGACCAGGGCCATGACCTCCCGCTCGCGGTCGGTGAGCGCGGCGAGGGAGCCGGCGGCGGCCGGGGCCTTGGAGCGGGCGGCGAACTCGGCGATCAGGCGGCGCGTGACGCCGGGCGAGAGGAGGGCGTCGCCGGCCACCACGGCGCGGACGGCGCGGACCAGCTCCTCGGGCTCGGTGTCCTTGACGAGGAAGCCGGAGGCGCCGGACCTGATGGCCTCGAAGACGTACTCGTCCAGCTCGAAGGTGGTGAGCATCAGCACCCGCACGCCGTCGAGGGCGGGGTCCTCGGTGATGCCACGGGTGGCGGCCAGGCCGTCGAGGACGGGCATGCGGATGTCCATCAGGACCAGGTCGGGGCGGTGCTCGCGGACCGCCTCCAGGGCCTGCGCGCCGTCGGCGGCCTCGGCGACGACCTCGATGTCCGGCTGGGCGTCGAGCAGGGCACGGAACCCGGCGCGGACGAGCACCTGGTCGTCGGCGAGGAGGAGCCGGATCACGGGGAGTCACCTTTCCTTCGGGGCGTGCGGTCCCGGTCGCGCTCCGGCTCCGGGGCGGGCGCGGGGGCGGCGGGGCGGGCCGGGAGGTGCGCGCTGACCCGGTACCCGCCCTCGGGGAGGGGGCCGGCCGTGGCCGTTCCCCCGCAGGCGGCGGCGCGCTCGCGCATGCCCAGCAGGCCGTTGCCGCCGCCGGTGGGGGCGTGCGTGGCGGGGCCGTCGTCGTCGATCCGCAGGTCCAGGCCGCCGGGGGCGTAGCGCAGCAGGACGCGGGCGGCGCGGGAGCCGGAGTGGCGCACGACGTTGGTCAGGGCCTCCTGGACGATGCGGAAGGCGGCCAGGTCGGCGCCGGGTGGCAGGGCCACGGGGTCGCCCTCGGTCGCCGTGGTGACCGCGAGCCCGGCGCGGGCGGCCTGCTCGGTCAGCTCGGGGAGGCGGGCCAGGCCCGGGGCGGGGGCGAGGGGCGCGGCGCCGCCGGGGGTGCGCAGGGCGTCGAGGACCTGGCGGACCTCGCCCAGCGCCTCCTTGCTGGCGGCCTTGATGGTGGTCAGGGCGGCGCGGGCCTGGCCGGGGTCGGAGTCGAGGAGCGCGAGGCCCATCCCGGCCTGGACGTTGATGACGGAGATGCTGTGCGCGAGGACGTCGTGCAGCTCACGGGCAATGCGCAGCCGCTCCTCGTCGGCGCGGCGGCGCTCGGCCTCCTCGCGGGCGGCACGGTCCTTGGCCCACTGCTCGCGGCGGGACCTGATCAGCTCCGAGACGGCGAGCAGGGCCGCGGTCCAGGCGGCCAGGGCGGCGTCCTGCTGCCAGGCGTGGGGGCCGTCTCCCTCCGGGGGGAGCCAGCGGTGCAGGCCGTGGCCGAGGAGGACCTGGCCGGCCCACAGCGCGCCGAGGGAGACCCAGGCGGCGTGGCGGTGCCCGGCGATCACGGCGGAGCCGGCGGCGAGCACGGCGCTGAGGAACACGGGTCCCGGGGCGTAGCCGAGGGAGAGGTACGCCAGGACGACGGCGGAGGTTCCCAGCGCGGCGAGGGTGGGCAGTCGCAGGCGCAGCAGGAGCAGCACGGGCCCGGCGAGCAGCAGGGCGCGGGCCAGGAGGTCGAGGCGGACGTGCCCCGTCTGGTTCTCCGAGGCGAAGTGGGAGCCGACGAGCTGGACGACGGCCACGGCTGCCGAGGAGGCCCACGGGAGGCGGCCGGCCCCCCAGGGGGCGCCGGCCCACGGCGGGCCTCCCCACAGGCGCGGGGGCCCGCCGGCGGGGGCCGGGGGCGCCGCGGACGGCTGGATCATGCGTTCCACGCTAGTGCGCGGCGCGGCGGGAGTCGTCAGCCCGATGGGGTCATCGCGGGTACTCCCCCCGCAGTACGGCCGCGGCCGTCCCCTCGGCCGAAGGCGGTAGCGCGGGATCGGGACAGCCGCGATTTCTCGGAGGCCGCGGGGGGGCGCCCCTGGCGGAGCGTCAGGGGCGGGTCTCGGTGTCGGGGGCCTTGCCTGCTTCCGGGGCCGGGGGTTGGGGGGCGGCGCGGTCGAGGCTCATCAGGGCTCTGCGGGCCAGGGGGCTGCTGCGGACGACGCCGGCCAGGGTGGTGGAGCCGCGGGTGATCTGCGTGAAGATGGCCCAGGCGGGGCGGAGGCCGACCATCGCGGCGTGCAGCAGCCCGGGGCGCTGGGAGAACGCGGCGAGCATGCGGCGGCCGACGCCCATCTCCACGCCCAGGCCGGACTTGACGGCGAAGGTGTAGTTCAGGGCCTGACGGCGGGCGTCCACGGCGTCGCCCGCCTCGGCGATCCTGACCGCCCACTGCCCGGCCAGGCGGCCGGAGCGCAGCGCGAAGGAGATGCCCTCGCGGGTCCACGGCTCCAGCAGCCCGGCCGCGTCGCCGCAGACCAGGACCCGGCCGCGGGAGAGCGGCGAGTCGTCGGTGCGGCAGCGCGTCAGATGGCCGGAGGAGAGGGCGGGTTCGAAGCCGGCCAGGCCGAGGCGGCCGATGAAGTCCTCCAGGTACCGCTTGGTGGCCGCGCCCTCGCCGCGGGCGGAGATGACGCCGACGGTGAGCGTGTCGCCCTTGGGGAAGACCCAGCCGTAGGAGCCGGGCAGCGGGCCCCAGTCGATGAGGACGCGCCCGCTCCAGTCGCGCGCCACCTCCGGCGGCACGGGGATCTCCGCCTCCAGGCCGAGGTCGACCTGAGCCAGCCGCACCCCGACGTGCGCCCCTATGCGGCTCGCGCTGCCGTCCGCGCCCACGACGGCCCGCGCCAGCAGCGTTTCCCCGCCCGCCAGGACGACGGCGACGGTGCGCCGGTCGGGCACGGACGGGCCGTGCTGCTCCACGCGGGAGACGGTGGCGCCGGTGCGCAGCTCCGCGCCGGCCTTGACGGCGGCCTCGGCCAGGCGCTGGTCGAACTCGGGCCGGTTGACCAGCCCGAAGAGCATCCGGCGGGACTTGCGGGTGCGGGCCAGGCGGCCGTTGAGGGAGAACGTCACCGCGTGCACGCGGTCCTGGAGCGGCAGGTCGAAGCCGGGCGGGAGGGCGTCGCGGGAGGGGCCGATGATGCCGCCGCCGCACGTCTTGTACCGGGGCAGTTCGGCCTTCTCCAGCAGCAGGACCCTCCGTCCGGCCTCGGCGGCGGCGCGGGCGGCCGAGGCCCCCGCGGGCCCGGCGCCCACCACGACGACGTCCCACACGGCCCTGTCCCCGGCCCCGTTGCCGCCGCCGTCGTTCCCGGCGTTCCCGGCGTTCCCGGTCTCGTTCTCGCTGCTCACGATGCGCGTTCGCTCCCCGTCCCGTCCCGGGTGCCCCCTGCGGCCACCGCTGGGCATCCTAGTTCGCCGTCCTCCCGGCGCCCGGTGGCGGGACGGCTTGTGCGAGGATCCTCGGCATTCCGGCGCGCCGGGGCACCGCGACGGCCGGTGCGGCGGCGGCCGTCGCGCAGGCACTCACCCGAGGAGGGGCGTTCCATGGAGCACAGTCCGCAGCACGCGGCCGTCTCGGCCGCCGTGGCGTCGCTGATGCCGCGGGCCAGGCGGGAGCTGGCGGAACTGGTGGCGTTCCGCTCGGTGGCCGACCCCGGGCAGTTCCCGCCGCAGGAGTGCGAGGCGGCGGCCGAGTGGGTGGCCGAGGCGCTGCGGTCGGAGGGCTTCGCGGAGGTGCGGCTGCTGGACACGCCGGACGGGACGCGGTCGGTGTACGGGCACCTGCCGGGACCGGCGGGCGCCCCGACGGTGCTTCTGTACGCGCACTACGACGTGCAGCCCCCGCTGGACGAAGCGGCCTGGACCTCGCCGCCGTTCGAGCTGACGGAGCGCGAGGGCCGCTGGTACGGGCGGGGCGCGGCAGACTGCAAGGGCGGGGTGCTGATGCACCTGCTGGCGTTGCGCGCGCTGCGGGCCGCCGGGGGGGTCCCGGTTGGCGTGAAGGTGATCGTGGAGGGCTCGGAGGAGCAGGGCACGGGCGGCCTGGAGCGGTACGCGGAGGAGCACCCCGCGCTGCTGGCGGCGGACGCCGTGGTGATCGGCGACACGGGCAACGTCCGGGCGGGGCAGCCGACGCTGACGGCGAGTCTGCGGGGCATGGCGGTGGTGCGGGTGGCCGTGGAGACGCTGGCGGGGAACCTGCACTCGGGGCAGTTCGGCGGGGCGGCCCCGGACGCGCTGACGGCGCTGGTGCGGATGCTGGGGTCGCTGCACGGCGAGGACGGCTCGGTGACGGTCGACGGGCTGGAGCCGGGCGGGGCGTGGGAGGGGGCGGCGTACCCGGAGGAGCTGTTCCGCCGGGACGCCGGGGTGCTGGAGGGCGTGGGCCTGGTCGGGTCCGGGCCGGTGGCCGACCGGCTGTGGGCGCGGCCCTCGGTGACGGTGATGGGGATCGACTGCCCGCCGGTGGTGGGGGCGACCCCGTCGGTGCAGGCCGGGGCGCGGGCGCTGGTGGGGCTGCGGGTGCCGCCGGGCGTGGACGCGCGGGAGGCGGGCGGGCTGCTGGCGGCGCATCTTCGGGCGCGCGCGCCGTGGGGCGCGCGGGTGACGGCGGAGGTGACGGGCATGGGGCGGGCGTTCCGGGCGGACACCGGCAGCCCGGCGTACGCGGCGATGTCGGGGGCGCTGCGGGAGGCGTACGACGGCGTGGAGACGGCCGTGGTGGGGCAGGGCGGCTCGATCCCGCTGACGAGCACGCTGGCCGCGCTGTACCCGGAGGCGGAGATCCTGCTGATCGGGCTGAGCGACGCGGCGGCGCGGATCCACGCGGTGGACGAGAGCGTCTCGCCGGAGGAGCTGGAGCGGATGTCGGTGGCGGAGGCGCTGTTCCTGCTGCGGTACGCGCGGAGGGCGTGAACGCCGGGGCCCGCTCGCGCGGGCCCGTCCGGAACGCCGCCGTCCCCGCCGTGGCCGGCCGCGCCCCGTCGCGGGGGCGGGTCCGGCCGGGCGGGGACGGGCGTTCGGCGCGCGGGGTCAGCGGTGGCGTCCGGCGCGGCGGCGGAAGAGCACGAACCCGGCGGCCAGCGCCGTGAGCGTCACGCCCGCGCCCGCCCACAGCAGGGTATCGCCGCCGGACTGGGTGCCGCCGACTCCGGCGCGGGCGCCGCGGGTCGGCAGCACGGTGGAGCTGGCCGTGGCCGTCCCGGTGGGGCTGGGCGAGGTGGTGGCGGCCAGGATGGTCAGGGGCGCGGTGCCGCTCTCGGGTCCGCAGGTGAAGGTGACGTCGTAGGTGGCGCCGACCCGGGCGTCGGCGTCCACGGTGGTGCGCGCGCTCTGGAGTTCACCGGGCATGCCCAGCACGACGCGGTCGAAGACGGCCGACTCGGCGGTCGCCTCGTAGCGGGTGCAGTTGGTGACGGTCAGGTCCACGGCGCCGCCCGGCCGGACGGCGGCCGGGGACACGCTGAAGCCGAAGGGGGCGTCGGCCTGCCCGGGGGCGCGGGCCGGCCTGGCCGCCTCGGCGGCGAGCGCGGCCGGTGCGCCCGCTCCGAGGACGGTCGCACCGAACGCGGTGGCGACCAGCGCGGTTCGCAGTGTGCTCATGAGATGGCTCCTCTGTCGGATGGGGCGTCAATCCCGCATAGCGACACTAAGCAGATGAGATGCCGCATATCCGTCCAGGAACGACAAACGGGTTAACGGCCGCCGCTGTTCGCGTCAACGGGCGGCGCGGCGGGCGTTCCGGGCAGGGCCGCGCCATGGTGGGCCTCGCGCGGGCGAGGCGGCACGGGCGGGCGTTCGCCGCCGGTTCCGGGCAACGTCCGTGGCGCGGGCGCCGGGCTCGGGGCGGGCGGCCCGCGCGCCGCTCAGGGGGCGTCGGTCATCCGGGCGAAGACGACGACGTTGTCCTGGTAGCCGGAGTCGCTCCGGTAGGAGCCGCCGCAGGTGATCAGCCGCAGCTCGGACTGCCCGGTGTCGCGGTAGACGTGCTGCGGCAGGCTGTCCCTGTCGAAGACGGCCAGGTCGTAGACCGTGAACCGCACCGTGCGCCCGTCCTCGCGGGTGACCTCGACGAAGTCGCCGCGCTCCAGCGCGCCCAGGCCGTAGAAGACGGCGGGGCCCGAGGCGTTGTCCACGTGGCCCACCACCACGGCGGTGCCGCGGGCGCCGGGGGTGACGGCGCCCTTGTACCAGCCGGCGAGGTTCTGGATCTGCTCGGGCGGTGCGGCCACCCAGCCGCCGGGCTCCAGGCCGACGCCGGTGAGCGGGGCCTCGACGTCGATGGCCGGGATGGACACCCAGGTCGGCACGGCGGGCGGCAGCGGGTCGGCGGCCCGCTCGGCGCCCGCGCCGCCGGGCCCGGCCGCGGCGCGCTCGGCGCCCGGGGGCTGGGGCGGGCCCTCGGGGTCCTGCAGGCCGGACAGCATGATGCTGACGCCCAGGGCGACGGTCGCGGCCAGGGCGGCCAGGCCCGCGCGGGTGCCCCAGCCGGGGGGCTCGGCGGCGGAGGCACCGCCGGGCAGGGCGCGGCCCGGTACGTGTTGCGGCAGCTGCATGGCGGTCACCGCTCCCGGGAGGTGTCTCCCCTGGCTCCGGCGGGAGCCGGGGGTCGTCTCCCGCCACGCTAGAGCGGGTGGCGGCCCGGCGCGATCGGCGGGCCGCCGGGTGGGCGGTCGGGCGGCGGCGGGGCGGCGGTCCGGCAGGCCGGGCGGGCAGGGGGCGGTGAGGACGGCGGGCGGTCGGCGAGGGCCCGGGGCTGAGGCGAGGGAGGCGAAGAGCGCCTCGCCTTCGGAGAGCGGGGCGGCGACCCCGGGGGCGGCCGGTCCGGGCCTCCGCGACGTGCAGGCCGGGGCCCGAGCGCGCGGCCTCCGGCCCTCGCGTCCGTGTGGACCAGGGAGTCGCGAGCGACATCGGGTGCGGGCGGGCGCCGGCGACCTGTTCGAGCCGGGTGGCCGGAACGTTACGCCGTCAGGCGCCGACGGGGACACCGGCCTCCAGGTTCAGCGGGCGGCCCAGGGCGCGGGCGCGCAGGGCCCAGCGCAGCCGGGCGAAGCGCCCCGCCGAGAGCATGCCCTCGGCCTCCTCCAGCGCGGCGAAACGCCAGCCGCGCAGCTCGTCGTCCGGCAGCAGGACGTCGCCGACCC
The DNA here is from genome assembly GCF_031845405.1 of Streptomyces boetiae. Lineage (NCBI taxonomy): Bacteria > Bacillati > Actinomycetota > Actinomycetes > Kitasatosporales > Streptomycetaceae > Streptomyces > Streptomyces boetiae. Next base: position 28,976 of record NZ_JAVREN010000050.1, on the reverse strand, counting down.
GGTCGGGGGCCAGGCGACCGCCGTCGAAGAGCAGGCGCAGGCCGCCGAAGCGCGGGGGGCTGGGCGGCTCCCAGTCCACGACCAGCAGCGCGGGTTCGTGGGGCAGCGCCAGCCCCAGCTCCTCGGCGACCTCCCGGACGGCCGCGCGGGCGGGGGCCTCGCCCGGCTCGACGACGCCGCCGGGGAACTCCCAGCCGGGCTTGTAGGTGGGGTCGACCAGCAGCACCCGGTCGTCCTCGTCGAAGAGGAGCACGCCGGCGGCCAGGGTCTCGGCGCGGGGCGGCGGGGTCTGCACGATCTCGCGGGTGCCGGCGCCGCTGCGCACGCCGGCGGCCAGGAGTTCGGCGGTCTCGCGGGGGGTGAGCCGGGAGGCGTCCACGGTGTGGGCGTCGGCGGTCAGCCAGGGCAGCGCGGCGCCGTAGCGCGGCAGGTCGCGCAGGCAGCGGGCGGGGACGGCCTCGCCGTCCTCGGTGGCGCGGCCCTCGATCCGGCGTCGGAGGAACGTTTCTTCGACGGCGAGGTGGAAGTGCTGGACGGGGATCCTGCGGGCGGCCAGGCCGCCGAAGATCTCGTCCCGGTGGGCCTGGTCGAGCAGGGTCATGGGCGTGATGAGCGGCCCGGGGACCTCGGCGAGCAGGGCGGCGGCGGTGTCGACCACGAGCCGGCGCCAGGCCGGCAGCTCCCGGACGTCGTCCGCCTCGGCCAGCCGCTCGCTGGGGAGCATCCGCCGCAGCCCCGCGCCGACGAGGTCCGGGTCGTAGAGCGCGCTGCCCGGCAGCAGCCGCAGCAGCTCGTGGGCCGCGGTGGACTTGCCGGCGCCCGGCGCGCCGTTGAGCCAGATGATCACGCTCTCCCCCATCTTTTATTCGCCCGTTGTGTCAGTTGCCCGCTGCGCCCCGGGCCAGAAACGTGCGCGGCGAGGCGCGGGCGGCAGCCGCGCCGACCAGGCCCGCGTCGGTTCCGAGCCCCGCCGGAAGCACCGCGACGCCGCGGGCGAACGGGAGCGCGGCGTAGCGCTCCAGCTCCTGGCGCAGCGGCGCGAGGAGGACGTCGCCGGCCCGGGCCACTCCCCCGCCGATCACGGCGGCGCGGATCTCGGTGAGGACGGCGGTGGCGGCGATGCCGGCGGGCAGGGGGCGGGCGGCGAGGTGGCAGGCTGCGCGGGCGAGGGGGTCGCCGGCGCGGGCCGCGGCGGCGACGCCCGCGGCGGTGGCGTCGCCGCCCGGGCCGGGACGCCAGCCGGCGGCACGGGCCCGGCGGGCGATGGCGGGGCCGGAGGCGACGCCCTCCAGGCAGCCGTGGCCGCCGCAGGGGCAGCGGGGGCCGTCGAGGTCGACGCTGAGGTGGCCGATGTGGCCCGCGTTGCCGGTGGGGCCGGGGTGCACGTGGCCGTCGAGGATCGGGCCGCCGCCCATGCCGGTGGAGACCACCGGGCACAGGGCGTGGTCCAGGCCGCGGGCGGCGCCGTGCGCGTCCTCGGCGGCTGCCGGCGCGACGCCGTCGCCGGTCAGGGTGACCGGCAGGCCGCCCATGGCGGCGCGGACGGCGTCCACCAGCGGGAAGTCCCGCCAGGCGGAGATCTTGACCGGGCTGACGGTGCCGGCGCGGGAGTCCACGGGGCCGGCGCTGCCGATGCCGAGGGCCTGGGCATCGGGCCACAGCGGGTGCCGCGTCAGGGGGGCGAGGGCGTCGGTGACGGCGGCGAGCACGTCGGCGGCTGAGCCGGCGGCCGGGGTGGGGCGTTGCTGCCGGTGGCGGACGGCTCCGGCGCCGTCCACCAGGGCAGCGGCGATACTGGTGCCGCCGATGTCCAGGGCGGCCACCGGCCCGGCTCGGGTCGTCATGGGCAGGAAGCCTGCTGCGCGGGCGGGCACGGTGTCCAGCCCCGGCGGGAACGCGTCGGGCGCAGCCGAAGCGCGAGCCGGTGCGCGACGCCCGCCCACGCCCCGGGCCATGCGCCCCCGTGCCCCGGGGCAAAGCCCGCCCGCACGGCCTGCCAGCGGTCGCGAGCCGCGGTGCCGGCCGCCGCCCAGGCCAACGGCCCTGCCAGGGCTGAAGGTTCAGGGCACGACGGGGCCGCCGACGAGCAACGGCCGTGCCCGGGACGGGTGTGCAGGGTTGCGACGGGGCTGCCGATGAGCAACGGCCGTGCGAGCGCGGGCGTTCAAAGGGCGGGAGGGCGGCCGGCGAGGGTGGTGAGGTGGTGGGGGGTGAGGCCGGTCGTCGCGGTGATCTCGTCGGGGGTGAGGGCGCCGCAGTCCGTGCCGCGCAGGAGGAAGGCGGCCAGGGCGCGGGCCGTGGCGGGCTCGTCCAGGACGCCGTCCGCGTCCGTGCCGGCCGCGTAGGCGGCCAGGCGGGCCGCCGCGTCCGGCAGGCCCTCGCGGTAGAAGGCGTAGACGGCGGCGTAGCGGGTGGGCAGGTGGCCGGGGTGCATGTCCCAGCCCTGGTAGTAGGCGCGGGCCAGGGCGCGGCGGACCAGGCCGTGGTGGACGCGCCAGGCGTGGTGGACGCGTGCGGCCGGGCCGGTGGGCAGGAGGTTGGTGGAGCCGTCGGAGAGGGCGACGCCGGTGCCGGCGGCGGCGGCCTGCATGACGGCCTTGGCGTGGTCGGCGGCGGGGTGGTCGGGGGCCTGGTGGGCGGCGCTGACCTGGAGCGCGGCGCTGTAGTCGAACGTTCCGTAGTGCAGGCCGACGGCGCGGCCCGCGGCGGCGTCGATCATGCGGGCCACGGTGGCGCGGCCGTCGGGGCCGAGGACGGCCTGGCTGGTCTCGATCTGGATCTCGAAGCGGAGGGCGCCGTGGGCGAGGCCGGCGGCGCGTTCGAACTCCTCGCACAGCCGAGCCATGGCGGCGACCTGCTCGGCGTAGCCGGTCTTGGGGAGGGTGATGCGCAGGCCGGGCGGCGGGGGGCCGGCGGCCAGGAGGGCGGTGAGGAAGACGTCGAGGGTGCGGATGCCGCGGTCGCGGACGGGGGCCTCCAGGCACTTCATCCGCAGGCCGAGGAAGGGCGGTGAGGTGCCCTCGGCGCGGGCGGCGGCCAGCAGGCGGGCGGCGCGGGCGGCGTGCGCGTCCTCCTCGGCGTCGGGGCGGCGGCCGTAGCCGTCCTCGAAGTCGACGCGCAGGTCCTCGACGGGCTCGCGCAGCAGCTTGGCGCGGACCCGGTCGTGGACGGGGGCGGCCGGCTCCGGCGGCAGGCCCAGGACGGCGGCGAACGCGGCGGCGTCCGGGGCGTGCCGGTCCAGGAGGGCGAGGGCGGCGTCGCCCCAGGCGCGGGGCTCGCCGGGTCGGAGGCGGTCGGCGGGGACGTAGACGGTGTGCACGGGCTGGCGGGTGTGCGGGCCGCCGGGGTAGCGGCGGGCCAGCTCGGCGTCGACGGCGGCCAGGGAGGCGCCGAGGGCGGGGGCGACGGACGCCGGGAGGCTGGTGGGGACCGGTTCCTGCTGCGCCATTCCGGCACCATGACACACCGGCCGGGCGCCCTGCAACAGTTTGTTGAACCGCCGCGGGGTGCCCGGCCGGGGCGTGCCGTTCAGCCCTTGCGGGTCTTGACCTCGTCGGTGAGGGCCGGGACGACGTCGAACAGGTCGCCGACGACGCCGTAGTCGACCAGCTCGAAGATCGGGGCCTCCTCGTCCTTGTTGATGGCCACGATGGTCTTCGAGGTCTGCATGCCGGCGCGGTGCTGGATGGCGCCGGAGATGCCCGCGGCGATGTAGAGCTGCGGCGAGACGGTCTTGCCGGTCTGGCCGACCTGGTTGGAGTGCGGGTACCAGCCGGCGTCCACGGCGGCGCGGGAGGCGCCCACGGCCGCGCCCAGGCTGTCGGCCAGGGCCTCGATGACGGAGAAGTTCTCCGCGCCGTTCACGCCACGGCCGCCGGAGACCACGATGGCGGCCTCGGTCAGCTCCGGGCGGCCGGTGGACTCGCGCTCGCTGCGGGAGACGACCTTCGTGCCGGTGGCCAGCTCCCCGAAGGTCACCGGCAGCTGCTCGACGGCGCCGGCCGCCGGGGCGGGCTCGGGGGCCGTGGAGTTCGGCTTGACGGTGATGACCGGAACGCCCTTGGTCACCCGGGAGGTGGTGGTGAAGGCGGCGGCGAACACCGACTGGGTGGCCACCGGGCCCTCGTCGCCGGCGTTCACGTCGACGGCGTCGGTGATGATGCCCGAGCCCAGACGCAGGGCCAGGCGGGCGGCGATCTCCTTGCCCTCGGCGGAGGAGGGCACCAGCACGGCCACGGGCGAGACGGCCTCGACGGCGGCCTGGAGGGCGTCGACCTTCGGCACGACGAGGTAGTCGGAGAACTCCGGGGCGTCGGCGGTCAGCACGCGGGCGGCGCCGTGCTCGCCCAGGACCGGGGCGGCGGTCTCGGCGCCGGGGCCGAGGTGGACGGCGACCGGCTCGCCGATGCGCCGGGCCAGGGTCAGCAGCTCCAGCGTGGGCTTGCGGACCGCGCCGTCCACGTGGTCGACGTACACAAGAACTTCAGCCATGAGAATCGTGCTCCAGCGGAAAGACGAAGGGAGGAGGGCAGAGGGAGGGGATCAGATGAACTTGCGCTCGGCGAGGAAGGCGGCCAGCTGCTTCGCGCCCTCGCCCTCGTCGGTGACGATCTCGCCGGCCGTGCGCGCCGGGCGCGCGGTGGCGGACTCGACGGCCGTCCAGGCGCCCTCGAGGCCGACCTGCTCGGCCTCCAGCTCCAGGTCCTCCAGGTCCAGCGTCTCCACCGGCTTCTTCTTGGCGGCCATGATGCCCTTGAAGGAGGGGTAACGCGCCTCCCCGGAGCGGTCGGTGACGGAGACGACGGCGGGCAGCGCGGCCTCGACCTGCTCGCTGGCGGCGTCGCCCTCGCGGCGGCCGGTGACCTTGCCGTCGCCGACCGACACCTCGGTCAGCAGGGTCACCTGGGGAACGCCGAGCCGCTCGGCGAGGATCGCGGGCAGCACGCCCATGGTGCCGTCCGTGGAGGCCATGCCGCAGACCACGACGTCGTAGCCGACGTGCTCGATCGCCTTGGCCAGCACGAGAGAGGTGCCGAAGACGTCCGTGCCGTGCAGGTCGTCGTCCTCGACGTGCACGCCCTTGTCCGCGCCCATCGACAGCGCCTTGCGCAGCGCGTCGGTGGCGTCCTCCGGGCCCACGGTCACGACGGTGACCTCGGCGTCGTCCGCGTTCTCCGCGATCTGCAGCGCCTGCTCGACCGCGTACTCGTCAAGCTCCGACAGCAGGCCGTCCACGGCGTCACGGTCGGTGGTCAGGTCCTCGGCGAAGTGCCGGTCGCCGGTGGCGTCGGGCACGTACTTCACACAGACAACGATCCTCAAGCTCACGCCGGCTCTCCTACTGCTATCGGTCCGCACAACTTTGGGCACCCGGAAGATGACCCGGAAGGTTACTCGTCAGTAAAACACAGGGTAGTGCCCACGCCCGGCAATGTCCCACGGGAAGATCGAGACTGCACTGTGACATTGCCTACGCGGACCGCGTCCCGCCCGGCGCCGTGTCCCCGATTATCGTGCCCGGATCGGCGCAGGTGAACCGGCGTGCCGCCCGGTCTCAGCCGGGGACGGCGGCGCCCAGTGCCGCGATCACGTCCACCCGGCGCGGCTGCCCCGCCGCGCGCCGCACCACCGTTCCGGCGGCGTCCAGGACCAGGACGGTGGGCGTGCGGTCCACGCCCAGGCGCCGGACCAGGTCGAGGCGGGACTCGGCGTCGACCTCCACGTGCGCCACGCCCTCCACGAGGGCGGCGACCTCGGCCAGCACCCGGCGCGTGGCCCGGCACGGCCCGCAGAAGGCGGAGGAGAAGTGCACCAGCGTCGCCCGGCGGCCCAGCCGCTCGGCGCCCAGCGCGGCGGCGTCCAGGCGCTCCGGCGCCCGCCCGTCCCGGCCGTTCATCCGCTCCCGCCCTCCCCGCCGCCCGGCGCGGAATCCGGCCGCGCGCCCCGGGACGTTGTCCCCGTGTCTTCCGTACAGCCTCGCGCGGGGCGCTTTCATTCCTTCCCCGCTCCGCCCTCCGCGCCGCTTCGCGCTTCCGGCCGCGGGCACGATCCGCCGGACCCGGAAGTTACGGTGGCGTAGGCAGCGGCCCGTGCACCCGGAAGCCGCACGACGAGGAGCGACCCATGGCAGAGTTCGTCTACCCCCCGGTCATCGCCGCCGCGCGGACCATGTTCAGGGCGCTGGACCTGCGCCTCGACGTCGGGGGTGCCGAACACGTCCCGCGGCGGGGCGGCGCCGTGCTGGCCAGCAACCACATCGGGTACCTCGACTTCGTCTTCGCGGGGCTGGCGGCCAGGCCGGCGAAGCGGCTGGTCCGCTTCATGGCCAAGGACTCGGTCTTCCGGCACCGGATCTCCGGGCCGCTGATGCGCGGGATGAAGCACATCCCCGTGGACCGCTCGCGCGGGGAGGACGCCTACGCGGCGGCGGTGCGAGCCCTGCGCTCGGGCGAGATCGTGGGCGTCTTCCCGGAGGCGACGATCTCGCCGTCCTTCACCCCGGCCGCGTTCAAGTCGGGTGCGGCGCGGATGGCGCAGCAGGCCGGGGTGCCGCTGCTGCCGGTGGCGGTGTGGGGCACGCAGCGGCTGTGGACCAAGGGGCGCAAGCGGGACCTGCGGCGCAGCCACCTGCCGGTGACGATCCGGGTGGGCGAGCCGCTGGCCGCCGACCCGGAGGAGCCGGCGGCCTCGCTCACGGAGCGGCTGCGGGCGCGGATCACAGAGCTGCTGGAGGCCGCGCAGAAGTCCTACCCGGGCCGGCCGCGGGACGCCGAGGACACGTGGTGGCTGCCCGCGCACCTGGGCGGCACGGCCCCGGCCCCGGCGGCGGTCCCGCCGGTCGCCGGGGAGGGCCCGGCGGCCTGAGCGCGGGCGGCGCTCGGGCGGACGGCCGCCCTCAGCGGGCCAGCTCCTCGCGCAGCGCCGCCAGGAAGCCGTCCACGTCCTCCTCGGTGGTGTCGAAGGCGCACATCCACCGCACCACGCTCTGCGCCTCGTCCCAGACGTAGAAGCGGTACCGCTTGGCCAGCCGCCGCGCGGCGTCCAGCGGCAGGCGGGCGAAGACGCCGTTGGCCTGGACGGGGTGAACGACCTCCACGCCGGGTACGGCCCGGGCGCCGGCGGCCAGGCGGGCGGCCATGGCGTTGGCGTGCCGGGCGTTGCGCAGCCACAGGTCCCCGGCCAGCAGCGCCTCGAACTGCGCCGAGAGGAAGCGCATCTTGCTGGCCAGCTGCATGGACTGCTTGCGCAGCCGCCGCACCGCGCGCACCGTCCCGGGGCGCAGCACGAGGACGGCCTCCCCCAGCAGCAGGCCGTTCTTGGTGCCGCCGAAGGTGACGACGTCCACGCCGGCGTCGGTGGTGAACGCCCGCAGCGGGGCGCCGAGGACGGCCGCGGCGTTGGCGAGCCGGGCGCCGTCCACGTGCAGGCGCATGCCGTGGTCGTGGGCGAACTCGGCGAGGGCCCGGATCTCCTCGGGGGTGTAGACGGTGCCCAGCTCGGTGCTCTGGGTGAGGGAGACGACCTGGGGCAGCGCGCGGTGCTCGTCGTCCCAGCCGTGGGCCTCGCGGGCGATCAGCGCGGGGGTGAGCTTGCCGTCGGGGGCGGGCACGGTCAGCAGCTTCAGGCCGCCGACGCGTTCGGGGGCCCCGCCCTCGTCGGTGTGGATGTGGGCGCTGTCGGCGGTGATGACGGCGCCCCAGCGGTCGGTGAGGGCCTGGAGCGCCAGGACGTTGCCGCCGGTGCCGTTGAAGACGGGGAACGCCTCGGCCTGCGGGCCGAAGTGGGCGCGGAAGAGGTCCTGGAGGTGGGCGGTGTAGGCGTCCTCGCCGTAGGCGGGCTGGTGGCCGCCGTTGGCCAGGGCCAGGGCGGCCAGCACCTCGGGGTGCGCTCCGGCGTAGTTGTCGCTGGCGAAGCCGCGCGCGGCTGGGTCGTGGCGGCGGCGGGCGTCGCCGGGCGCGCCGGGCGGGGCCGGGGTCACGGCTTCGGGGTCAGCCACAGGCGTTGTCCGTTCACCTCGGCCGCCGGGCGGTCCCACAGGCGGCAGATCTCGGCGGCCAGGTCCTCCACATCGGTGAACCCGGGGAACGCCGCCTCCGGGCGTTCGGCGCGCATCGCGTCGCTGACGAGGGCCTTGACGACCAGGACGGCGGCGGCGGCCCGCTGCTCCCCGCCGGCGGCGGCCTTGCGGAAGCCGTCGGCCAGCGCGAGGGTCCACGCCTCGGCGGCGGCCTTGGCGGCGGCGTAGGCGGCGTTCCCCGCGGTGGGCCGGGAGGCCCCGGCGGCGCTGACGAGGGCGTAACGGCCGTTGCCGGAGCGGGTCAGGGGCGCGGCGAAGGCGAGGGAGGTGTGCTGCACGGTGCGGATCAGCAGGCCGTGCAGGAGGTCCCAGTCGGCCAGGTCGGTCTCCTCGAAGGAGGCGGAGCCGCGCCAGCCGCCGACGAGGTGGACCAGGCCGTCGACGCGGCCGAAGTCCTCCTCGGCGCGGGCGGCCCAGGCGCGGGTGGCCTCCGCGTCGAGCAGGTCGACGGTGTCGCCGACGACGGTGGCGCCGCCGCGGGCGCCGCGGGCGGCGGCCACGCCCTCGGCCAGGCGTTCGGCGTCGGCGTCGGCCGCCAGGACCGTGGCGCCGGCGGCGGCCAGGCGGCGCAGGGCGGCGTGCCCGGCGGGGCCTCCGGCCCCGGCGACGGCGACGACGGCGCCGGTGAGGGGGCCGTCGTCCTGGGGTGGGGTGCTGCTCATGGTGTGCTCGCCTCCTCGGGTGCGCTCCCCATGATGGCGCGCGGGGCGGGCCGCCTCACGCGGCGCGGGCCGGGGCGGCGGCCTCGGCCGTGATCCCGCGGGTGGATTCGACGACCCCGCGCAGCTTCCTGGCCAGGGCCTCGTAGAAGAGGCTGAGGGGGAACTCGTCGGGCAGGACGTCGTCCACGAGCTTGCGCGGGGGGAGGCTGAGGTCCAGGGCCTCGGGGCCCTTGGCCCAGCGGGAGCCGGGGTGGGGGGCGAGGTAGGAGGAGACCAGCTCGTAGCCCTTGAGCCAGTGGACCAGCTTGGGGCGGTCGATGCCGCGGCGGTAGAGGGTCTCGATCTCCTCGCGCAACCGGACGGTGGCCTCGCGGGCGCGGTCCCAGTCGACGCTCAGGCGGTTGTCCCTCCAGCGCAGCGCGTCGTGGCGGTGCAGGTAGGCGAACAGAAGCTGCCCGCCGAGGCCGTCGTAGTTGCGCACCCGCTCGCCGGTGACGGGGAAGCGGAAGAGGCGGTCCAGCAGCACGGCGTACTGCACGTCGCGGCCCTGGGGGTAGCCGTCGGCGGCCAGGCGGACGGCCTCGTGGAATGCGGTCAGGTCGCAGCGCAGCTCCTCCAGGCCGTACATCCAGAACGGCTGCCGCTGCTTGATCATGAACGGGTCGAAGGGCAGGTCGCCGTGGCTGTGGGTGCGGTCGTGGATGAGGTCCCACAGGACGAACGTCTGCTGGCAGCGCTCCTGGTCGGCCAGCAGCTCGCGGGCGTCCTCGGGCAGGCTCAGGCTGGTGACCTCGCAGGCCGCGCCGACGACGCGGCGGAAGCGGGCGGCCTCCCGGTCGCAGAAGATGCCGCCCCAGGAGAAGCGCTCGGGCGCGCTGCGCACGGCGACGGTCTCGGGGAAGAGGACGGCGGAGTTGGTGTCGTAGCCGGGGGTGAAGTCCTCGAAGGTGATGCCGAGGAAGAGGGGGTTGTCGTAGCGGGTGCGCTCCAGGCCGGCGAGCCAGTCGGGCCAGACCAGGCGCAGGACGACGGCCTCCAGGTTGCGGTCGGGGTTGCCGTTCTGCGTGTACATCGGGAAGAGGACGAGGTGCTGGCGGCCGTCGGCGCGGTCGGCCGCGGGCTGGAAGGCCAGGAGCGAGTCGAGGAAGTCGGGGACGCCGAAGCCTTCCTCGGCCCAGCGGCGCAGGTCTGCGATCAGGGCCCGGTGGTAGGCCGCGTCGTGCGGCAGCAGGGGGGACAGCTCGCGGACGGCGGCGGCGGCGCGCTCGACGTGGCGGGTCAGCGCGGCGCGGTCGGGCGCGGGGTCGGCGGCGAAGTCGACGGAGCCGTCCTTGGCCTGGGCGGGCCGGATGGCGCAGACGGACTCCTTGAGCGCGGCCCAGGCGGGGTGGTCGACGACCCGGGCGGGCACCGATCCGTCACCTGGGGGCGTGTGCGCGAGAGTTTCCGTCATGACGCCTCCTTCACGAAAAGAATTGCTGCGACAACACCGTATCCGCAGCCAATCCTCCGATCAACCGGGAAGTCGAACGCCCGCTCCCCCGCCCGGGAACGCCCGCTCCCGGCCCCGCGCCGGCCGTTCCCCGCCCGCCGTCCGCAGGCCGGAGGACAGCCGCCGTTGCCCCGCCCGTCACCGGCGGCGCCTAGGGTGGCGGCCATGCCGCTGCTGACCGTCGGACACCGCGGGCTGATGGGCGTGGAGCCGGAGAACACCCTGCGGTCCTTCCTGCGCGCCGACCGCGCGGGCCTGGACGCCATCGAGCTGGACCTGCACCTGAGCAAGGACGGCGAGCTGATGGTGATCCACGACGAGTCGGTGGACCGCACCACGGACGGCACCGGGCGGGTCGCGGACCTCACCGCGGCCGAGCTGCGCGGCCTGGACGCGGGCGGCGGCGAGCGCATCCCGTTCTTCGGGGAGGTGGCGGACGCCGTGCGCGCCCCCCTTCAGGCGGAGATCAAGGACCCGGCCGCCGCGCGGGTCCTGGCCGGGCTGCTCCGGCGGCGCCGCCTGACCGGCCGCGTCACCGTCATCTCCTTCCACGACGAGGCGCTGCGGGTCACCCGGGAGCTGCTGCCGGAGGTCTCGCTCGGGCTGGTCACCGGCCGCTCCACGCCGACGGCGGCGGAGCGGGCCGTGGCGCTGGGCGCGGGCCTGGTCTCCTGCGAGCTGGAGCGGCTGGACGCGGGAACGGTCGCCCGCTGCCGCGAGGCGGGCCTGCGGGTGATCGCCTGGACCGTCAACGACCCGGCGCAGCTGGCCCGCGCCCGCGAGCTGGGCCTGGACGGGGTGGTGACCGACCGGCCGGAGATCGCCCGGGAGGCGGCGGCCTGAGCGGCACGCAGACCCGGCCGGGGCCGCGGCCCGTTCAGGCCAGGGACCTGACCAGCACCTCGAAGTCCAGGTCCGGGCGGCGCGGGACGCCGAAGCGCTCGTCCCCGTAGGGGAACGGCAGCCGCCGGCCGGTGCGCGCGTAGCCGCGCCGCTCGTACCAGGCGATGAGGTCGGCGCGGGCCGAGATCACCTGCATCCGCATCTCCCGCGCCCCCCACGCGGCGCGGGCCCGCCGTTCCGCCTCGGCCAGCACCGCCCGGCCGAGGCCGCCGCCCTGGAGCCCGGGGCGCACGGCGAACATCCCGAACCAGGCCGCCGCGCCCTCCGGCCCGTCCCCACGCCGGGCCAGGTGGCAGCAGGCGACCAGCTCGCCGCCGCGCTCGGCCGCCAGCAGCAGGCTGCCCTCCTGCCCGAGCAGCTCCCGCACGGCCTCCTCGTCGGTGCGCCGCCCGCCGAGCAGGTCGGCCTCGGTGGTCCAGCCCGCGCGGCTGGCCTCGCCCCGGTAGGCCGACTCCACCAGGGCCACGAGCGCGGGAACGTCCGCCTCGCCCGCCGTGCGGAACGCCAGGCGCCCCGCCCCGTCCGTCGCAGTGCTCGCTGTCACGCCGGGCATCGTACGCGGGCCCGGCGCCCCGGCCCCGCCGCGTGCCCGCGCTTCCCCGCGCCCCCGTGCGCTCTCGGGGCCTCGGGACCCCGCCGGGCATCCTCCCCGCGGCGACAGGCGGCAGGCCGCACACGGCGGGCGCGGAGGTGGGCGGGTGCACGGGCACGGTCCTGAGCTGGTGGGCTGGCTCCTGGTGGCGCTGTGCGGGGCCACGGGCGGGTACTGCGGGCACCGGCTGTGGCGGGAGCACCCGGGGCGGGGCGCTGCGCGGCGGCCCGCCGCCGTGGAGGCGGCGATGGGCCTGGGCATGGCCGCGATGGCGGTGCCGCTCCCGGCGGCCGTGCCCCGGGCCGGGGCCGCCGCGCTGTTCGCGGTGTTCTTCGGCGCGCTGGCGCTGCGGGCAGCCGCGCTGCGCCGGGCCGGCGCAGCGCACCAGGGGCACCACGCGGTGGAGGCGCTGGCGATGGTCTACATGGCCGCGGCGATGGCGGCGGCCCCCGCCGGAAGCGGCCACGGCGCACACGCCCCGGCCGGGATACCGGCGGTGACCGGGGCACTGCTGGCGTACTTCGCCCTGTACGCCCTGCTCGCCGCCCCGCGCCTGCTGCCGGCCGCGGCGCCCGCAGGGGCGGGGTGGGCGGCCATGGGCGCACCGGGCGGGCGGGGAGAGTGCGGCGGCGCACCGGGCGGGCGGGCAGGGGAACGGCCCGGGCACCGGGGCGGCGGGCTCCCGGCCCCCGGAAGGGCGCGGAGCCGCGCGGCCGGGACGGCGGAGGCCGGGCGTTCCCCCGAGGTGGCGGCGGCCTGCCGCCTGGCCCTGGCGCTGGGCATGGTCGCGATGCTCCTGGGCCTGTGAGTGCCCGAGCGGGCCCGTGAACGCCCGCGCCGCGCGCGCCGATCCACCCCCGCCGCGGGCGTTTCCCGGGGGCCGGGTGAGGCGTGCGTCACGTGTGGCCGCCGCCGGTTCCGGGCCCGCCGCGCCGGGTTCTAGGCTGAGCGCATGGTGGTCGCCCTCACACTGCTCGTGCTGGGCGGGCTGACCGCGGCCGCGGCGCCGCGCGTCCTGGCCCGCGGCTCGTGGCCCGACCGCGAGCCGGTGCTCGCGCTGTGGGTGTGGCAGTGCGTGGTGGCGGCCGTCCTGCTGTGCTGCGTGCTCGCCATGGCCCTCTCCGGCGCCGCCGCCTGGCAGGCCGTGCGCGGTCAGGTCTTCGCGCCCGCCCCCAGCCAGGTCGTGGACGCCTACGCGCTGCGGCCCGACGGCCAGGGCTGGGCCGCCGCGGTGGCCGTGCTGCTGGCCTGCGGCGGGGCGTGGACGGCGGTGATGCTCACCCGCGAGGTGCGCGCGGGCCGCCGCACCCGGCGCCGCCGCCGCGCGGCGCTGCTGACCCGCTCGCCCCGGCTGCCCTGGGAGGCGGCCGACGCGGGCGAGCGGCTGATCGTGCTGGAGGACGAACGCCCCGACGCCTGGCTGCTGGCCGGCCCCGCCTCCCGGCTGGTGATCACCACGGGTGCCCTGCGGCGGCTCAACGGCCGGCAGCTCGACGCCGTGCTCGCCCACGAGCAGGGCCACGTCCGGGCGCGGCACCACTGGCTCCTGCACTGCTCCGGCGCGCTGGCCCGGGGCTTCCCGCGGGTGCCGGTGTTCCGGGCGTTCCGGCACCAGGTGCACCGGCTGGTCGAGCTGGCGGCCGACGACGTGGCCTCGCGCCGCTTCGGGCGGCTGACCACGGCCCTGGCCCTGGTCGGGCTGAACGAGGACCGCGGCGCCTTCGCCGGGCACGCCCACCACCAGGCGCACCTGCCGCTGCGCGTGCACCGGCTGCTGACCCCGGCGCCCCGCCTGCCCGCGGCCCGCCGCGTGCGGATGACGGCCGCCGCCACACTGGTCCCGGCGGTCCCGCTGCTGGTGGCCTTCGCGCCGGGCCTCTCGGCGCTGGGCGGCTGAGGGCGGCTGGCGTGCGGCCCGTGGTGCGGGCACGATCGGAGCATGGCGATCACTGGCGTGCTCTTCGACTTCTCGGGAACGCTGATGCGCATCGAGCCGGCCCGCTCCTGGCTGACGGCCGCCCTGGAGGCCACGGGCGCGCGCCTGCCGGCGCAGGACGTGGACCGGTACGCCGCGGCCCTGGAGGAGGCCGGGGGCCTGCCGGGCGCGACACCGCCGCGTGCGATCCCGCCGGAGCTGGAGGAGCTGTGGCGGGACCGGGACAAGCAGGCCGCCGGGCACCGGGAGCTGTACACGGGGCTGGCGCGGCAGGTGCCGCTGCCCGACGAGCGGCTGTACGACGAGCTGTACGAGCGGCACCGCCGCCCGGCCGCCTGGCACCCCTATCCGGACAGCCTGCCGGTGCTCAGGGCCCTGGCCGGGCGGGGCCTGAGGGTCGCGGTGGTGAGCAACATCGGCTGGGACCTGCGGCCCGTCTTCCGCGCCCACGGCCTGGACGAGCTGGTCGACGCCTACGTCCTGTCGTACGAGCACGGCACGGTGAAGCCGGACCCGGCGCTGTTCCTCGCGGCTTGCGGGGCGCTGGGGCTGGCCCCGGAGCAGGCGCTGATGGTCGGCGACGACCCGGCCAAGGACGGCGGCGCGGCGGCGCTCGGCTGTGCCGTGCACCTGGTGGAGCACCTGCCGGTGGAGGAGCGCCCGGACGGATTGCGCCCGGTGCTGGGCCTGCTGGGCTGAGCGCCGCTCCGGGGCCGGCGCCGGTATCGGACGGTCCCCCGCGCCGCCCGATACCGGTGCCGGTCCCGGACAGGGCTCGGCCGGGCCGGGCGAGTGTCCGGGTTCGTGCTGAGTATATTGACTGGAAGCCAGTCAACGGGAGTCCAGCATGTCGCCTCGCAGCGCTGCGGTCAATGAAGAAATGCGCCGACGCTCTCGTCACCGGCTGCTGGACGCGACGGTGGAGCTGGTCTCCGAGCGCGGCATCGACGCCACCACCCTGGGCGACATCGCGGACCGCGCCGGCTCGGCGCGAGGGCTGATCTCGTATTACTTCCCCGGCAAGCGGCAATTGCTGCAGGCCGCGGTGCACCGTTTGATGCACCTCACGCTGTCCGAGGCGCTGGAACGCCCGCCGCTGCCCTCTGGGCCGAACGCCGGGCGCGAGATGCTCGCCCGCGCGATCGACGCGGTCCTGGGCCTGGCCGCCGACCGGCCCGGGCTGATGCGGGCGCACATGGCCGGGCTGCTGCACCCCGAGGGCTTCATCCGGTGCGAGGAGCAGCAGCGGCTGGCGTTCCTGCTGCGGCAGACCGTGGAGCGCTACGGGTCGCCCGAGCCGGACACCGACTACCCGCTGCTGCGGGCCCTGCTGATGGGCGCGGTGGTGGCGCAGCTGCTGCCGGGGGCGCCGATGCCGCTGGAGCGGCTGCGGGCCGAGCTGTTCGCGCGGTACGGGCTGGCATGGGAGATGGGCATGCCGCGCGGCGAGCGGCCCTCGGGGGGCCTGCCCCGCCCCCTCCTTCCGGAGCCCTGAGGCGGGCGGTGCCGCGCCCGGCCGGGCGTGGGGCGGTTCAGTGCCGGGGGCGGCGGCGTGCGGGGCAACGACGGGCGCGGCGCGGGTGGTTCAACGCCGGGCGTGGCGCGGGGTGGTCAGGTGGCCCTTGTCGCGGGCGGCGGCGATCAGGCGCAGGGCCCGGCGGCGGCTGCGGCCGGTGGCCCGCATGACGGCGAGGACCGGGTCGGCCCCCTGGTCGCGGGCGGCCAGGTAGACGCGGGCGGCGGCGCGCAGGCCGTCGCGGCGTCCGGTCCTGCGGCGGCGGGCGCGGTGGCGGGCGGGGCGGCCCCGGGCGTTCCCGGAACCGGCCGTCCCCTCCTGTCCGGCGGGGGGCGGCTCCGGGCCCGCGGGGGGCCGGCGGGCGGCGGCGGATCGTTCCGCCACCGGCGGTTCGGGCGCCGGGTCCTCCGCGGCGGGGCCGCCCGGGGGGAGAGCGGGCGGGCCGGTGGCGCCGTGCGGGGCGTCGGCGGGCGGCAGGGCGGGCGGGGTCGCGCCGGCGGCGCGGCCGGCCTCGCGGAGCGGGCCGCGCAGGCGTTCGGGGAGCTGAGCCAGGCCGTCGAGGGCGAGCGGGGGGTCGGCGCGCAGGTCCTCGATCAGCAGGCGGCCGTCGCGGACGTGGGCCAGAACGTCGAGGCGGGCGCCGTCGGGGAGGACGAGGTTGACGCAGAGCCAGGGCGGCAGGCCCGGGGCGCCGGAGCCGTGCGCCTTGAGGTTCCACACGGGCCGCGCCGGCTCGGGCCCGTCGGGCGGCCGGCCATCCGGAAAGCCGGAAAAGCTACCTTTCACCACGGGGGCAACCTAGACCGCGCGCGGAGCCCGGGCGTTCCGGCGCGCACGCCCCGGGCGCACTGCACCCCGTCAGCTCACTCCCGGTGCGACCGCTCCGGTGCGATGCTGGAGGCCGCGCCGACGTCGCGGTCGGCGTCCGGCGGCGTAAGGAGCCCTGGCATGCTGCGAGTTGCTGTGGTGGGATCCGGGCCGAGCGGGGTCTACACGGCCCAGTCCCTGCTCCAGGGTCGGGCCGGCCGGCCCGACCCGCTCGCGGTGGACGTGCTGGACCGGCTGCCCTGCCCGTACGGGCTGGTGCGGTACGGCGTGGCCCCGGACCACGAGAAGATCAAGTCGCTGCAGACCAGCCTGCGCGGGGTGCTGGAGCAGCCGGGGGTGCGCTTCGTCGGGAACGTCCCCGTCGGGCCCGGCGGGGTGTCCGCGGCGGAGCTGGGGGCGCTGTACCACGCGGTGGTCTACTGCGTGGGCGCGGCCTCGGACCGGCGTCTGGGCATCCCCGGGGAGGACCTGGCGGGCAGCCGCTCGGCCACCGACTTCGTCTCCTGGTACAGCGCCCACCCCGACGCGGGCGGGGCGGCCTTCCCGCTGGCCGCGCGCAGCGTGGTGGTGATCGGCGTGGGCAACGTCGCGGTGGACGTCGCGCGGATCCTGGCGCGCGGCGCTGAGGAGCTGCGTTCCACGGACATCCCGCAGGGGACGCTGGAGGCGCTGGCCGCCAGCGCGGTGCGGGAGGTGCACGTGGTGGGGCGGCGCGGCCCGGCGCAGGCGAAGTTCACCACCAAGGAGCTGCGCGAGCTGGGCTCCCTGCCGGGCACGCGGGTCGTGGTGCGGGAGGAGGAGCTGGCGGCGGACCCGGCCTGGGCGGACCCCTCCGGGCTGCCGGGGGTCGCGCGGCGGAACGTGGCCGCGCTGGGCGCCTGGGCGGGCGAGGCGGAGCGGGCCGACGGGCCCGGGCGGGCGGACGGGAAACGGGCGGGCGAGGGGCGGGCCATCCGGCTGCGGTTCTTCCTGCGCCCGGTGGAGATCCTCGGCGACGCGGCGGGCGCGGTGCGCGGGGTCCGCTTCGAGCGGACGGCGCCCGACGGCGCGGGCGGGGTGCGGGGCACAGGCGAACTCCTGGACATCGAGGCCCAGTTGGTGCTGCGCTCAGTGGGGTACCGGGGAGTGCCGGTGCCCGGGCTGCCGTTCGAGCCGGGCGGGGGTACCGTGCCGCACGACCGGGGGCGCGTGCTGCGGGAGGGCGTTCCGGTGCCGGGCGCGTACGTGGCCGGGTGGATCAAGCGGGGGCCCACGGGCGTGATCGGGACGAACCGGCCCTGCGCCAAGGAGACGGCCGAGGCGCTGCTGACGGACCTACCGGCGCTGGCGCGGCGGCCCGTGACAGGCCGGGACCCGCTGCTCGCGCTCCGGGAGGCGGGACTGTCCCCGGTGGAGTGGCCGGGCTGGCTGGGCATCGAGGCGGCGGAGGCGGCTCTGGGCCGCAGCCTGTCGCGCGGCACGGTGAAGATCGCGGACTGGGATGGCCTCCTGGCGGCGGCGCGCGGCGCCTGAGGCGATGGGGGCGGGCGGGCTGACGGACGCGACCCGGGGTGCCGGGGCCGCGCCGTCAGCCCGCCGGGTCGGTGCGGGGCTCGCGCCGGTCGCGGGCCGTGCGTCTGGGGGGTCCGTCCTCGCGCTCGCGGCCCGCCTGCTCCTGGGCGGCGGACAGCACGCCGTCCAGCAGCCCGGGAAACAGGTGGTCGAGGTCGGCGCGGCGCAGGGCGTTCATCTTCGCGGTGCCGCGGTAGACCTGGCGGATGACGCCGCTCTCCCGCAGGACGCGGAAGTGGTGCGTGCAGGTGGACTTGCTCACGGGGAGGGCGAAGACCCCGCAGGGCAGGTCCTCGGGGGCCGAGGCGAGGGCGCGGACCACCCCGAGGCGCAGCGGGTCGGCGAGCGCGTGCAGCACCTGCTCCAGGCGGATCTCCTCCCGTGCGGGGTGGGCGAGTTCGCGGCCACCTGAGGTGGTTGCCGGGGGTGAGGTCATGGCTCGATTGTACGAGTACTGACACCCCTCCGGTGGAAAATAAAGTACGATTGTTCTCGTACTGAAGTCCCGCCGGAGCCCCGCCGCCCGGACACAGCCGAGGAGTCCCGCGTGAGCGCGCTGTTCGATCCCCTGACCCTGCGGTCCGTCACCTTCCCCAACCGCGCCTGGATGGCACCCATGTGCCAGTACTCGGCGGACTCCGCGGGCGCGGCTGCCGGCGCGGTCAACGACTGGCACCTGGCGCACTACGGCGCCCGGGCCGCCGGCGGGGCCGGGCTGGTGCTGGTGGAGGCCACCGCGGTGACGCCCGAGGGCCGCATCAGCCCCTACGACCTCGGGCTGTGGAACGAGGCGCAGGCCGAGGGGCTCGCGCGCGTCGCCGCGTTCGCCCGCCGGCAGGGCGCCGTCGCGGGCATCCAGCTCGCCCACGCGGGCCGCAAGGCATCCACCGGCCGCCCCTGGGAGGGCGGCGGGCCGCTGGACGCCGCGGCGGGCGGCTGGCCGCCGGTCGCGCCCAGCCCCCTGGCGTTCGACGCGGGCCACCCCGTGCCCGAGGAGCTGAGCGAGGACGCGATCGCGGAGATCACCGCCGCCTTCGCCGCCGCCGCGCGGCGGGCGCTGGCCGCGGGCTTCCAGGTCGCCGAGGTGCACGGCGCGCACGGGTACCTGCTGGGCGAGTTCCTCTCCCCGCACAGCAACCGCCGCACCGACGGCTACGGCGGCGACTTCGCCGGCCGCTCGCGCTTCGCGCTGGAGGTGGTGGACGCCGTCCGCGCGGTCTGGCCCGAGGAGCTGCCGCTGTTCTTCCGCGTCTCCGCCACCGACTGGCTCCCCTCGGACGGCTGGACGCCAGAGGACACCGTCCGCCTCGCGGCCGACCTGAAGGCACACGGTGTGGACCTGCTCGACGTCTCCTCCGGCGGGAACGCCCCCCGTGTGACCATCCCGGTGGGCCCCGGGTACCAGGTGCCCTTCGCCGCGCGGGTGCGCGGCGAGACCGGCCTGCCGACGGCCGTCGCCGGGCTGATCACCGAGCCGGGCCAGGCCGAGAAGATCGTCGCGGGCGGCGAGAGCGACGCGGTGCTGCTGGGCCGTCAGCTGCTGCGCGAGCCCTACTGGCCGCAGCGCGCGGCGCGCGAACTCGGCGCGCCCCGCGCCGGCGTGCCCCCGCAGTACCAGCGCGCCTCCTGACACCGCCGCGCACCGGGCGGGCGTTTCCGTGCGCCCGGCGCCCGCGGCGAGGGGCACCGGGCGCACCCGGTTGCGGGGGCGGGCGCCCCGGTCCTCCAGTAGGGTGACGGACCGTGGCAGCACGACCCTTGAACGAGATCGTCGAGCCCGGCTGGGCCGCGGCCCTGGCCCCCGTGGCCGACCGGATCACCGCGATGGGCGCCTTCCTGCGGGCCGAGGTCGCCGCGGGCCGCACCTATCTGCCCGCCGGGCACCAGGTGCTGCGGGCGTTCCAGCAGCCCTTCGACGAGGTGCGGGTCCTGATCGTCGGTCAGGACCCGTATCCGACGCCGGGCCACGCGGTCGGCCTGAGCTTCTCGGTGGGCCCGGAGGTGCGCCCGCTGCCCGGCAGCCTGGAGAACATCTTCCGCGAGCTGGGCGAGGACCTGGGCCTGCCCCGGCCCGCCAGCGGCGACCTGACCCCGTGGACCGGGCAGGGCGTCCTGCTGCTCAACCGCGCCCTGACCACCGCCCCGCGCCGCCCCGGCGCGCACCGCGGCAAGGGCTGGGAGGAGGTCACCGAGCAGGCCATCAGGGCGCTCGCCGCGCGCGGACGGCCGCTGGTCGCGATCCTGTGGGGCCGCGACGCGCGCGGGCTGCGGCCTCTGCTCGGACCGGTGCCGGCCGTGGAGTCGGCGCACCCCTCCCCCATGTCGGCCGACCGCGGCTTCTTCGGCTCGCGCCCCTTCAGCCGGGCGAACGCGCTGCTGGCGGAGCAGGGCGCGCAGCCCGTGGACTGGAAGCTTCCGTGACCGCCCCGCCGGGGGCGGGGAACGACGGGGGCTGGGCGCTGGGCGTGGACTCCGGCGGCTCGGGGCTGCGGGTCGCGCTGGGGCGCGCCGGGGGCTCCTCGGGCTTTTCGGGCGCTGCGGCTGCCGTGGCCGAGCGCGGGCCCGTGCGCACCGGGGCCTCGGGCATCGACGCCGATCACCTGCTGGGGCTGCTGCTGCCCGCCGCCCGGGCCCTGCTCACGGAGGCGGGCGCGGCCCGCGTCGAGGCCGTGTGCGTCGGCGCCGCCGGCATGGCCACCCTCGGCGCGGGGCTGCGCGCGGCCCTGCCCGGCGCCCTGGCCCCGGCCCTCGGCGCCCGGCGGGTGGCGCTGGCCGCCGACGCCGTGACCGCCTACGCCGGGGCGCTCGGCGAACGCCCGGGAGCCGTCGTCGCGGCCGGCACCGGCATGATCGCACTGGGCACCGACCTGCGGGACTGGCGCCGCGCGGACGGCTGGGGCCACCTGCTGGGGGACTGCGGCGGCGGGGCCTGGATCGGGCGGGCGGGGCTGGAGGCCGCGCTGCGCGCCCACGACGGGCGGCCGGGCGGCTCGGCCGCGCTGCTGGCACGCGCCGAGGAGGAGTTCGGCCCGGTGGCCGGGTTGCCCGCCCTGCTCTACCCGCGCCCCGACAGACCCGCGCTGCTGGCCTCCTTCGCCCCGCAGGTGGCACGCTGCGCGGCGTCCGACCCGGTCGCGGCCGGCATCCTGGCCTCCGCCGCCGCGGAGATCGCGGCCACGGCCGCGGCCGTCTGCCCGCGGGAAGGCGGGCCGGCGGCGAACGGAACCGCGCCGGGCGGGGGCGTTGTCGTGGCGCTGACCGGGGGACTGTTCCGGGTCGGCCCGCCGCTGCTGGGGCCGGTGCGGGCCGAGCTGGCGCGGCTGCTGCCGCGCGCGAAGGTGACCGAGGCGGCCGGGGACCCGCTGGGCGGCGCGCTGCGCGTGGCCGCCGGGCTCGCCGCAGGAAGGCTGCGGCTGCCCCCGGACCCGGCGCTGCTCACCCTGCACGGCGACGCACTGTAGACACGCGTGAATGCCGCGTGGGGGCACCGTGTCCGCGCAGTAAGGAAGCGCCCGGATTTGTCACGGCGATGCGTGGGACATTCGGGACAGATGCGGGCGGGTTCCTCCGGGGGGAACAGCGGGGCGCGGCAAGGCATTAACATGCGCGACATGAGCTCGCCCTCTCCCGCATCCGGCCTCCCCGTCCGTATGCCGCGGCCCCGCCAGCCCGGCCGTCACCGCAGGCCGGAGCCCGCTGCCGCGCCCGAGGGCGCCCCCGCGCTGGTGCTCGCCGTGCCGGGGAGCCCGTCGCCGGAGAGCCGTGCCCTGGCCGAGGAGGTGACGAGCATCGCCCGCTCCGAACTGCCCGGCCTGGACGCCCGGTTCGGGTACGCGGGGGGCGGCGACGAGGAGTTCCCCGCGCTGCGCGAGGTGCTGACGCACGCCGCGACGCAGGGCCCCGGCGGAGCCGCGGCGGAGCGCCCGGTGCCGGTCGTCGTGCCGCTGCTCGCGGGCCCGGACGAGGCGCAGTTGGGTGTGATAGGGCAGGTGGTGCGGGACAGCGGCACCGGGGCGGAGCTGACCGAGGTGCTGGGACCGCACCCGCTGCTCGCCGAGGCGGTGCACGTGCGGCTGTCGGAGGCGGGGCTCGCCCGCGCCGACCGGGCGCGGCTGTTCACCGTCGCCACGGCCGCCGACGGCATCGTGCTGGCGGCGGCGGGTGGCGCGGAGGCCGTGCAGGCGGCGGGAATCACGGGGATGCTGCTCTCCGCCCGGCTCGCGGTGCCGGTGCTGGCCGCCGGGCTGGACCAGGAGGGCTCGGTGGCGGAGACGGCCCGGCGGCTGACCGAGGCCGGCTCGCAGCAACTCGCCCTGGCCCCCTACGTGATCGGCCCGGAGATCCCCGAGAGCCTGCTGGCCTCGGCCTCCCGCGAGGCGGGCTGCCCGGCCTCCGAGCCGCTGGGGTCCTACCCGGCCGTGGGCAAGCTCGTCCTCTCCGCCTACATGAACCAGGTCGGCATCGCCCCCCAGCGCCCCTCCCAGGGCGCCCACGCCCGCTGACACCCCGGCCGCCCGGAACCCCGGGCGGCCCGCCGTTCCCTCATAGCCGCCCCGGTCGTCTCAGTCGTCTCAGCCGCCGAGGAACGACAGGCGCACCTCCCGGCGCGGGTTGTCGGCGTTGGTGTCGACCAGGCATACCGACTGCCACGTGCCCAGCGCCAGGCGGCCGTTGAGGACGGGCAGGGTCGCGTGCGGGGCGATGAACGCCGGGAGGACGTGGTCGCGCCCATGGCCGGGGCTTCCGTGCCGGTGGCGCCACCGGTCGTCGGCCGGGAGCAGGTCGCGCAGCGCGGTCAGCAGGTCCGTGTCGCTGCCCGCGCCGGTCTCGATGAGCGCGATGCCGGCCGTCGCGTGGGGGACGAAGACGTTCAGCAGGCCGTCGCGGGCGGCGGCCACGTCGCCGAGGAAGGCGGCGCAGGCGTCCGTCAGGTCGTGGACGCGCTCGGTGGAGCCGGTGGCGATCTCGATCACGCGGGTGGTGAAGGCGTCAGACATGGCTCCATGATCCGCCGCCCCCCGCCCGGGGGCTCAGCGGAGGGTGGCCGTGGGGGTGGCGGGGTCGAGGAGGTGCGGGGTGACGCGGGCCGCGCGCGGGGCCAGGAGGACGGCGAGCCGGTCGGCGGCCTGGGTGACGGCCTTGCGGCCGGCGTCGTGGTCCACGGCCTCCATCAGGAAGAGGATGTCGCGCGAGGCCGGGGTCACCTTGGTGCGGTCGCTGTCGCGGTGGTTCCAGTGGCGGGTCAGGACGCCGTCGGCGTCGGCGTAGATCACCTCGCCCGGGCGGGCCTCCTCGGTGGTGCCGGGCTCGCCGAGGGGGGTGAACGCCTCGCCCTCCCCCGCGTGGCGCAGCGCGATGTCCCCGCGGACGGCGGCCAGGTCGAAGGCTCCCGCCGGGACGTGGTGGGAGACGGAGACGGCGTTGTAGGTATCGACGGCGGAGCCGATGCGCGGCAGGCGGCCGGACTTGGCCAGCCGCCGCGCGAGGGCGTCCATGCTGGGGCGGAAGCGGCGGGGGTTGGTGCCGAAGGCGCGGTAGGCGCCCTGCCAGGAGGCGAGCAGCGGGTCGCTCTCCTCGGGGGCGGCCCAGGTGCCGTCCGCCGCCGCGGCCTCGACGTCCGCGAGGAGCCGCTCGGTCTCCTCCCAGCGGGCCTGCCCGTCCACGCCCTCGGCGACCACGGCGGCCACCGCGAGCCCCGGAAACGCCTCACAGACCTCCGCCGCCACCGTCAACCGCGTCATTCCCGTCCCGCTCCCGCCGTCCGTTTCGTCCGCCGACCGGCCCACCCTATCGGCGTGCCACGGTGCGCGGAGGACGCGCCCGAGGGCCGGGGGGCGGGGGCGAAGAACCGGCGGCGTCACCGCCAGTACGCGGACGCGGGCGAACTAGGGGCAAAGTTGCACCAGAGCGTGAGCGGAGGGGCGCCGCCCCCGGCCGGTCACCGCCGGGAAGCCGGACAGCGCGCCTTCGGTGCGCCCGCCGGGGCGCAGGCCCGCAACAGGCCGCGCGGCCGGGGCGCCGTGAGCCGGCCCGGCCCTGCCGCGCCTTCACGGGCGTGGTCGCCGAAGAGGACGAAGCGGAGGCCGGTGGAGTCGCCGGCGGGGGCGGACTCGCGGACCGCGGCCACCGCGATGCGTGCGGCGCCGGCCATGGGCCAGCGGTACAGACCCGTGGAGACGGCGGGGAAGGCGACCGTCGCGGCGCCGGGTTCGGCGGCCATGCGAAGGGGAGTCGCCCTAGCAGGAGGCGAGGAGCGCCGAGCGGTCCTCCTCGGTCGTGAAGACGGGGCCGACCGTGTGGATGACCCAGCGGGCCGGCAGGCGCCCCGCCGTGGTGGCCACGGCCCGGCCGCGGCCGTAGCGCGAGGCGCGCAGCGCGCGGCACTCGGCCAGGATCTGCGAACCGCCGGCGCGATGGATGGCCCCGTCGACACCCCCGCCGCCCAGCAGGCTGGAGTTGGCGGCGTTGACGAGGGCGTCGACCCTCTGGATGGCGTGTCCCCGGAAACCGCGATGAGGGCCGTCATGCGGTCATGATGCCGGCCGGGCGCGCCCCGCCGCGGGGCTGTCATGATCAGCGCGAAACGGGGCACGGGTTATCCGGTGACCCGCCTTCCTCGACTTCTCCGACTCGTCCCGGGGCAGGTTTCCCCCGGCAGGTCTTCCGCTGGACCCCCGCCGGGCGCCATGATCTTGACAGCCCCTCGGGAGGAGTAAGAATGCCCCGCGAAGACGTTGCCCTGCTCTTCCTCAGACAGGCCACGGCGTGCGAGCTGCTGGACTCGCCGCTGTACGCGGCGCTGCTGAGGCGGGCCGCGGAGGACATCCGGGAGGGCGGCCCCTGCGCGACGGCCGTGGCGAGGTACGGGGAGGCGGCCCTCGACGACGCGCTCCCCCTGCGCCTCCTGGGCGCCGTGCACGCCCTGGCGCTCACCGGCCGGGCGCCCGCGCTGGCCGCGCACTACCCCAGCGCGGGGGGCGCGTTCGACCCCGGGGAGCCGGACGCGGCCTGGCCGGCGTTCCGGGAGGCCGTGGCCCGGGAGCCGGAGTGGATCACCTCCTGGCTGAGCCGGCCGCCGCAGACGAACGAGGTCGGCCGCTCGAACCTGCTGCTGACGGGACTCCTGCACGCCGTGCCCGCGGCGCAGCGCCCCGTGCGCCTGTTCGAGCTGGGGTCCAGCGCGGGGCTCAACCTCCGGGTGGAGCAGTTCCGTTACGAGGGCGGCGGCTTCGCGTGGGGGCCGCCGGACTCGCCCGTGCGGCTGACCGGGGCCTGGGAGGGCGGGGCGCCCGGCTGGCTGCCGGAGGCCGCGGCGCGGCACCCCGCGCTGCGGATCGTGGAGCGGCGCGGCTGCGACCCGGACCCGATCGACCCGCTGGGGGCCGAGGGGGCGCTGGCGCTGCGGGCGTACGTGTGGCCGGACCAGGAGGGGCGGATGCGGCGGCTGGAGGGCGCGATCCAGGTGGCGGCCAAGGTCCCGGCCACCGTCGAGGCGGCCGGGGCGGACGAGTTCCTGGGGGCGGTCGAGCTGGAGCCGGGCACCGTCACGGTGGTGTGGCACTCCGTCATGCGGCAGTACGTCCCGGCGGCGCGGTGGGCGGCGGCCGAGGCGGAGCTGGCCCGCCTGGCCGCCGCGGCAACCCCCGAGGCCGGCTTCGCGCACATCGCCTTCGAGCCCCGGGCGGTGCGCGGAAAGCCGGGCTTCTGGCTGTCGGTCCGCTCGGGGCGGGAGCCGGAGCGGCTGCTGGCCCTGGCGCACCCGCACGGGGTCCCGGCCCGGTGGCCGGGGGACGGCGGCTGACGCAGGATGGGATCATGGCGCACAGGATCACCGGCGAGGCGAGGCGCGAGGCAGCCCCCGCGGGGCGCGAGGAGACGGGCCCCGGGACGGCGGGCCGCCCGCGCATGACCCCGGACGGCGCCCGGCGCCCGGCCCGGCCCCGCCGGGAGGGCCCGCGATGACGGCGCCCCCCGCGCGGTTCAAGGACCTGGCGATGGACGCGGTCGACCACCAGGCGCTGGCCGACTGGTGGTGCGCGGTCCTCGGATACGAGCGCCGGGCCGCGGCCGGGGGCGGCGAGGTCCCGGCGCACTGGCCGGTGGCCATCCACGACCCGTCGGGGCAGGGGCCGCTGATCTGGTTCAACCCCGTGCCCGAGCCCAAGTCGGCGAAGAACCGCGTGCACTTCGACGTCTGGGCGGACACCGGCGCGCTGCTGGCGCGGGGCGCGCGACTGCTGCGCCGCCGGGACGGGGGCCTCGACTGGGACGTGCTGGCGGATCCCGAGGGGAACGAGTTCTGCGCCTTCACCCCGGAGCCCGGCCCGGTCGTGCGGCCCTCGGTGCGCTGAGGCCCCGCCGGGGCGTGGCATCATCGTCGCGGCCCGCACCCGAGGGGCGGCGCGCGGAGCTTCGGAAGGGGCGGGCGGTGGCGGGGATCATCGACACGGTGGCCTGGGTGCACGTGGCGGACGGCCGGGTCCTGGCGGCCAGGACCCGGGGGCGGAGCCTGTTCTACATCCCCGGGGGCAAGCGCGAGCCGGGCGAGAGCGACCTCCAGGCCCTGGCGCGGGAGGTCCACGAGGAGCTGTCGGTGACGCTGGTGCCCGGAACGGAGGCCCACTTCGGGACGTTCACGGCCGAGGCGGACGACCGGCCGGCGGGGACCCTGGTCCGGATGGCCTGCTACACGGCCGAGCACCGGGGCGAGCCGGTGGCCTCCCGCGAGATCGAGGAGATCGCCTGGCTGTCCCTGGCCGACCGGGAGCGCACGCCCCCGGTGGACCACGCGGTCTTCGACGCCCTCGCCCGGGCCGGGCGCCTGCGCTGACCCCCGCCTCCCGGGGCCGGTGCGCGGGGCCGTTCCCGGGGCGGTTCCCGGCGGCGGGGCCTTCGTTACGATGGGCGCGGACGGAGGTGCACGTGGTGGGCGAGGCGCGGACCGACGGGCGGGTGGAGCGGGGGAACGCCACGCGGCGGCTGGTGCTGGGGCGGACGATGGCCATCGCCTCGGTGGAGGGGCTGGGCGGCCTGTCGATCGGCCGGATCGCCACGGAGCTGGGGCTGAGCAAGAGCGGCGTGTTCGCCCTCTTCGGCTCCAAGGAGGAGCTGCAGCTGGCCACCGTCCGGGCGGCGCGCGCGGTCTTCGTGGACCGGGTGGTTCGGCCGGCGTCCGAGGTGCCGCCGGGCGCCGGGCGGGTGCGGCGGCTGTGCGAGGCGCACCTGGCGTACTCGCGCGGGCGGGCCTTTCCGGGCGGCTGTTTCTTCACCGTGGTCGCCGCGGAGTTCGGCTCGCGGAGCGGGGCGGTGCGCGACGCTGTGGCGGAGTCTCGGGTCGAGTGGATCGCGTACGTGCGCGAGGTGATCGAGGAGGCGCGGCGGTTGGGCGAGTTCCGCCCGGACGTGGACGTCGCGCGGCTGGCCTTCGAGCTGATGGCGCTGCTGGACATGGCCAACGCGGAGTCGTCCCTGCACGGCGACGACTCGGGCTACGAGCTGGCCGCGGCGGCCATCGCGGCCCGGGTCGACGAGGCGACGGCGGCGCCCGCCCCGGCGGTCTCCTGGAGGGCGGGGGTCAGGACGGGGTGGGGGGCGAGTTCGAGGAGGACGGTGTGGCCATCGCGCAGGACGGCGCGGGTCAGGCGGGCGAAGGGGACGGGCTCGCGCAGCATCCGCGCCCAGTGCTCGGCGGTGAACTGCCCCCCGTCGGCGGGGCCTTGGGCCAGCGGGACGTAGCAGGGCAGGTCGCCTGGGCGCGGTTCGAGGCCGTCGAGGTCGCGCAGGATGCGCTCGCGCAGGGCGTCCATGGCGGGGCGGTGGGCGCCGAGGTCGGCGGCGACAGGGGTGGCGCGCAGGCCGTCGGCGCGGGCGAGGGCGAGGAAGGCGTCGGCGGCCTCGGGGTCGCCGGTGACGACGACGGAGGCGGGGCCGTTGACGGCGCCGACGCTCAGGCGTCCGGCGGCGCCCGCGGCGCCGAGACGGGCGCGGACCTCCTCCTCGGTGGCGGCGACGGCGATCATGCGGCCCTGCCCGGCGACGGTGGCCTGGGCCTGGCTCCAGCGGGCGATGACGCGGGCGGCGTCCGCGAGGGTGAGGGCCCCGGCGACGTGGGCGGCGGCCACCTCCCCGGCGCAGTGGCCGACGACGGCGTGCGGGCGCAGGCCGTGGGCGCGCAGAGTTCCGGCGAGCGCCACCTGGAGGGCGAAGTGCGCGGGCTGGATGACGTCCTCGGCGTCGAGGGCAGGGGCGCCGGGCGCGCCGCGCAGCACGTCGGGCAGCCACCAGCCGGTGTGGGGGGCCAGGGCGCGGGCGCACTCCTCGGTCAGCTCGCGGAAGACGGGCGAGGCGTCCAGCAGGCCGGCGCCCATGCCGTGCCACTGGCCGCCGGAGCCGGAGAACACCCAGGCCACGCGGGCGGGTTCGGCCGGGGCGGGGCCGGCGCCCCGGACCATCTGGGGGGCGTCGGCGCCGTCGGCGGCGGCGCGGAGCCCGGCCAGGAGCGTGGCGCGGTCGGCGCCGATCACGACGGCGCGGTGGCGGTGGGTGGCGCGGCCGGCCGCCAGGGACAGGCCGACATCGGCGGGGCCGGCCCCGGGGTGGGCGGCGAGGTGGCCGGCGAGGCGCCGGGCCTGCGCGCGCAGCGCCTCGGGCCCGGCGGCGGAAATCGGCCAGGGCAGGGGGCGGGCCTCGGCCTCGCCGGGGGCGGGCGCCGAAGCCGGACCGGGCGCCGGGGGCGGAACGGCCGGGGCCACCGCGGCTTCCCCGGCGAGGTCCGGCATGTGGCGCAGGGCGGCGCGCAGAGCCGCCTGCGTGTCGGCGGTCAGGACGTGCAGCACGCGGTCGCCGTCCAGGCGGGCCCGGTCGAGCCGCTTGAGCAGCACCGCGCCCGCTCCCGGCCCGGCGGGCCCGGCCGGGCCGAGGCCTCGGCCCCCGGCCAGGGCGAGGTCGGCCTCGCCGCGCCGCAGGGCGCGGCAGGCGGCCTGGACGGCGGCCGGTCCCGAGCGCCGGGCGCCGTCCGTGGCGGTGCCGGGCGGGAGTAACGCCCCCAGCGCGCCGAGCCGTTCGCGGCCGAGGCCGGCCGAGGCGAGGACCACGCGTGGCCCGCGCCGGGCGGACGCGGCCGGGTCCGCCGGGTCCGCCGGGGGCAGCGCGTGGGGTGCGGGGACGAACCCGGCGTCCTCCACGGCCTCCCAGAGCAGTTCGAGGAGCAGGTCCTGGCCCGGGTCGGGCGGCAGCGAGCCGTCCGACGGCAGCCCGAAGAACTCGGCGTCGAAGCCGGTGCCCTGCGGAGGGCGGCAGGCCCGTCCGATGACGGCGATGGCGTGTTGGCTCATGACGGCGCTCCAGCAACGCTCGGCTTGGCGGGTGGGGAACGGGCACGCCCACGGCCCGCTCGGGGCGGGGGCGCGCGGTGGCGGGA
>NZ_JAVREN010000049.1:0-38848 GCF_031845405.1 Streptomyces boetiae | reverse complement strand
GCGCCTCCCCCTCCCACCGCGCCGCCGGGGCCCCCGGCGCGGTGGGAGGGGGAGGCGCGGGAGGCGAGCACGCCGGCCCCCAGCCCGCGCGGGGCACTCCCGCGCCCGAGGACCCGGCCGGGCCCGGCGGCCACCCCGACGCCGAGGCCGGGCCCGACCTGGACGCCGACCAGGTCAGGGCCCGGATGGCCTCCCTCCAGCGCGGCTGGCGGCTGGGCCGCCAGCAGACCGACCCCGGCCGGAACGACACCCCACCGGCGCGACCATGAGCCCCACCCCACCCAGCGTTAGGCAGGACCGATGACCGCACCGGAGGCCGCGGCTCACGGCGGCACCCAGCAGCCCGGCAGCCCCTCGGAGAGCGCCCGCCTCGGCAGGCTGCTCGACGAACTCGTCGGGCGCGTGCCCAGCGTCCGGCACGCCCTCCTGCTCGCCGCCGACGGCCTGCCCCGGGGCGCCTCCCGCTCCCTCAACCGCGAGGACGGCGAGCAGCTGGCCGCGGTCGCCTCGGGCTTCCACAGCCTGGCCCGCGGCGTCGGCCGCCACTTCGAGACCGGCGCCGTGCGGCAGACGCTCGTCGAGCTGGAGGATGCCTTCCTGCTGGTCACCACCGCGGGCGCGGGCAGCGCACTGGCCGTCTTCGCCGAGTCCGACGCCGACATCGGCCACGTGGCCTACGAGATGGCGCTGCTCGTCAAGCGCGTGGGCCCGCTGCTGAACACCGCGCCCCGCGCGATCCCCGGCGAACGCCCCTGAGCGGCGGGCGGACGTTCCCCGTCCCTCGCGAACTCCGGTGAGGCCTACGGGGGTTCGCCGCCGGGGCCCCGCGGATGTCCCGAACGCGTGACAAGCCCGCCCCGGCGCGAACCGGGGCGCGCGCCGCCGCGTCGATGGAGGCAGACGGCGGCGGACCGGGACCGACGGGGGTGGATCCGGCGACCGCCGCCGTCCCCAGCCCCGGCCTGCCTGGCCCTAGTCCAGCGCCCCGGGCGGCGAGGAGAGCGAGGAGAGCGCCACGGGGAAGTCGAAGTAGGTCTCGGGGAACGGCTCCTCCCGCAGCGTGAAGTGCCACCACTCCGTCCGCGCCCGGCCGAAGCCCGCCGCGTCCATCACCTCCCCGAGCCGGTCCCGCGCCGCCCGCTGCCGGGCCGTCACCTCCGGGGAGTCCGGCGCGGAGAGCGGGTCGAGGAAGTCGTAGGGCGTGCCCATGTCCAGCGGCCGGCCGCTGTCCGCCCGCACCAGCGTCAGGTCCACCGTGCTGCCCCGGCTGTGCCCCGAGCGTTCCGCCAGGTACCCCTCCTCGAACAGGCGCGTCTTGGGCACCCGCGGGTAGTACTCCTCGCGGGTGCGGGTGTCCGAGAGGTCGGCCGCCCAGCGCAGGAACGCGGCGACGGCCCGCCGCGGCCGGTAGCAGTCGTACACCAGCAGGTCCAGGCCCTCGCCGGCCAGCGCCTCCCGGGCCCGGACCAGCGCCCGCGCCGCGTCCTCGGTCAGCAGGCACGCGGGCTCCTGGTACCCGTCGACGGGCATCCCCGTGAAGTTGTCCGCCCCCGCATAGCGGATGTCCTCCCGGACGCCGGGGACCGCCTCCCGCAGCGCGACGAACTCCGCCGGCGCCTCGCCGTCCCCGCGCCGCCCGCCCTCCGGCCCGGCGGCCTCCGAGGGCTCCGCCGCCTCCGGAGCGGGCGACCGCCCGGCCGGGGGGGAGGCGGCGGCCGGGCCGGACGGGGAGGGGGCCGAGCAGGCGGCCCCGCACATCAGCCCGGCGAACAGGACGGCGGCGGTGAGGCGGCGCATTCCCCCAGCATGCCCCGGGCCGCGCGCGCGGCGACACCCCGCCCCGCGTTCGGGTGCCCGGGGCCCCGGCGCCCGGCCGTCCCCTGGTGCCCGGGCCGGTCACCTGGCATCGTCCTGCCCGTCAACGCCCGTCCATGCCTGTCCATGCCCGTCCATGCATCCCAACGCCCGCCCGCCCCTCCGCCGTTCGGCCGCCCGCCGCGCCGCCGCGTTCCTCCGGAGCCGCCATGACCGCCGACCAGCCCGCGCCGCCCGCCGCTCCCGAGCCGCTGTGGCGGCCCACGCCGGAGGCGGTGGAGGCCGCCCGGCTCACCCGCTTCCACGACCGGGCCGCCGCCCTGTACGGCGCCCCCGCCCGCGCCGGGGACCCGGCGGCGGACTACGCCGCGCTCCACCGCTGGTCCGTCACCGACCTCGACGCCTTCTGGACGGCCGTGGCCGCGTTCTCCGGCGTCCGCTTCTCCACCCCGCCGCGCGCCGTGCTCGGCTCCCGCGCCATGCCCGGCGCGGAGTGGTTCCCCGGCGCCACCCTCAACTACGCCGAGCACGCCCTGCGGCACGCTCCCGAGGGCGAGCGCGCGGGCCGCCCGGCGCTGCTGCGCGTGGACGAGCGCAACGAGCCCGAGCCCGTCGGCTGGGCGGAGCTGCGCGGCCGGGCCGGGGCGCTGGCCGCCGCGCTGCGCGGCCTGGGCGTCCGCCCGGGCGACCGGGTCGCCGGGTACCTGCCCAACGTCCCCGAGGCCGTCGTCGCCCTCCTGGCCAGCGCGGCGGTCGGGGCCGTGTGGACCTCCTGCGCCCCGGACTTCGGCACCCGCGGCGTGCTGGACCGCTTCCAGCAGGTGGAGCCCGCCGTCCTCATCGCCGCGGACGGGTACCGCTACGGCGGACGGGAGCACGACCGCACCGCCACCGTCGCCGGGCTGCGCGAGGGCCTGCCCACCCTGCGCGCCGTGGTCCACGTCCCGCTGCTGGGAACGCCTCCTCCCGCCGGGGCCCTGAGCTGGCGGGAGGTCACCGAACCGGGGGCCGAGCCGGAGTTCGAGCCCGTCCCCTTCGGCCACCCGCTGTGGGTCCTCTACTCCTCGGGGACGACCGGGCGCCCCAAGGCCATCGTCCAGTCCCACGGCGGCATCCTGCTCGAACACCTCAAGCAGCTCGGCCTGCACTGCGACCTGGGCCCCGGCGACCGGTTCTACTGGTACACCTCCACCGGCTGGATGATGTGGAACTTCCTCGTCTCCGGGCTCCTGACCGGCTCCACGGTGGTCCTCCACGACGGCAGCCCCGGCCACCCGGGGCCCGACGCGCAGTGGCGGGTCGCCGCCCGCACCCGCGCCACGCTCTACGGCACCTCCGCCGCCTACGTGATGGCCTGCGCCAAGGCCGGCGTCCACCCGGCGCGCGATCTGGACCTGTCCGCCACCCGCTGCGTGGCCACCACCGGCTCGCCGCTGCCGCCCGACGGCTTCCGCTGGCTGAGCCGGGAGGCCGGCCCCGTGTGGATCGCCTCCGTCAGCGGCGGCACGGACGTGTGCAGCTGCTTTGCCGGGGCGGTGCCCACCCTCCCGGTCCGCACCGGGGAGATCCAGGCGCCGGGCCTGGGCACCGCGCTCGAAGCGTGGAGTCCCGAGGGCCGGCCCCTGACCGGCGGGGTCGGCGAGCTGGTCGTCACCGAGCCGATGCCCTCCATGCCCACCGGCTTCTGGAACGACCCGGACGGCGAGCGGTACCGCGAGAGCTACTTCGCGACGTTCCCCGGCGTGTGGCGGCACGGGGACTGGATCACGGTCACCGTTCACGGCGGCGTCGTCGTCCACGGCCGCTCGGACTCCACCCTCAACCGGCAGGGCGTGCGGATGGGCTCGGCCGACATCTACGAGGCCGTCGAGCGCCTGCCCGAGATCGCCGAGTCCCTGGTGATCGGCGCCGAGCGGCCCGACGGCGGGTACTGGATGCCGCTCTTCGTCCGGCTCGCCCCCGGGGCCGTGCTGGACGACGCGCTGCGCGAACGCGTGCGGCGGACCATCCGGGCCGAGCTGTCCCCCCGTCACCTCCCGGACGAGATCATCGAGGTCCCCGGCGTTCCCCACACCCTCACCGGCAAGCGCCTTGAGGTCCCGGTCAAGCGGCTCCTGCAGGGCGTTCCGCTGGAGCGGGCGGTCAACCCCGGCTCGGTCGACGACCCCGGGCTGCTCGCCTTCTTCGAGCGCCTGGGCCGCGAGCGGGGCGTTGTCAGTGGCAGTGACTACTCTCCGTGATCAGACGGTTCCGTGCCGTCTCCGATCACCGAGGAGGAGTCATGGCCCCCAGCACCCGGCACCTCACCGCCCGCGAGTCCGCCGCCGCCGTCGCGGTCATCCCCGACGCGGCCGGCTTCGCCCTCATGCGCCGGTACGCCAGCTTCCGCCACACCGACCACGCCGGGTACCTGCGGCGCACGGAGCGGCTGCTGCGCGCGCTCGCCGGCCGGCACGGCCACACCAGCGTGGCCCTGTTCGACCCCCTGGGCTACGCCGAGTACTGCGAGCGGGAGGGGCTGGACCCCGACACCGCGGCCAGCCGCGCCCGGTACACCGCCCGCCTCGCCTCCCGCGGCGCCACCGTCCCCTACGCGGGCGAGTCCCTGGACCTGCTCCTCCCCGCCCTGCTGGCCGAGCACGCCCGCCGGGAGACCTGGGAGGCGGGCACCGACCTGCTCGCCGCGGCGGGGGCCTGCCCCGACTGCGGGGCCCCGGCCTCCCGCTGTGCCTTCCACCGCGCGGCCGGCCTGCTGGCGGACGTGCTGGCCCCCGCCGCCCCCGGCGAGCACCACCTGGTGGGCACCGTCCTGGCCGAGACCGGGCCGCTGACGGCCGCCGTGCGCGCCCGCTGCTCCGAGGACGGCCGCCTGGACCTGGAGGAGCCGGCGGCCCTGACGCTGTGCACGGTCCTGGCCGTCGGCCTGGCCACCGGCGCCCCCGCCGGGCTGGTGCTGCGCTCCGGGGACGAGGAGGCCCCGGCGGGTTCCGGCCCGGAGTCCGCGCCGCCCGGCCGCGAGGCGGGCGGCGGCGCCTTCCCCGGCGGCGGGCCCGCGGGGCCGCCAGGGCCGTCGGGCCGCGGTGAGGAGGTGCGCGGCTGGCGCCTGGAGGGCGGCCGGCTGCGGGGGCTGAGCGAGGCCGAGGTCTTCGCCGCCTACTGCACCGACCCCCTCACCGGCGACCCGGTCCCCCCGGAGCACGGCGTGCTGCACCGGGCCGCCCCCGACCTCCCGCGCCCCTCCTGCCCGTGAGCGCCGCCCGCGCCACCACCCCCCGCGCCCCGCCCGGACCTCCTACCGGCCCCGCCCGGCGCGGCCGGTAAGGTCGATGCGCACGACACGGGCACGGGGTACGGGTACGGGGTACGGGCAGGAGGCGTCCGCGTGGAGGTCCAGGAGACGCGCGTTCAGACCGACCGGGTGCTGACCATCCCCAACGCGCTCAGCGCGGCCCGGCTGCTGGGCGTGCCGGTCTTCCTCTGGCTGGTCCTCTCGCCCGTCTTCGACGGCCCCGACCTCGACGGCTGGGCCCTGCTCCTCCTGGCCGCCAGCGGCGTCAGCGACTACCTCGACGGCAAGCTCGCCCGCCGGTGGAACCAGATCAGCGCCCTGGGCCGCGTTCTGGACCCGGCCGCCGACCGCCTCTACATCCTGTCCACCCTGGTCGGCCTCACCTGGCGCGAGATCCTGCCGCTGTGGCTGACCGCCCTCCTGCTCGCCAGAGAGCTGATGCTCCTGGTCACCGTCCTCGTACTGGACCGCCACGGATACGCCCCGCCGCAGGTGAACTTCCTCGGCAAGGCAGCGACGTTCAATCTGATGTACGCCTTCCCGCTTCTGCTGCTCAGCGACGGAAGTGGCTGGCTTCCCTCACTCGCTGCTATTTTCGGATGGGCGTTCGCCGGCTGGGGTACAGCGCTCTACTGGTGGGCAGGGATCCTCTACGTGGTCCAGGTCCGGCGCATCCTCGCGGCGGACCCCACGCCCGACTGAGCTCGCCCTGGCAATGTCGCAGGGGCCTGGCGCCCGCACGTGCCGCAGAATTCCGGGGAGCCACCCCGGGCCTGGGCCCCCCGCCGGACGACCCGGTCGGAGTGATAGCCGACTCCCCAAAGGAGGACCCTTCCGATATGAAGGCCGTCGTTATGGCTGGTGGCGAAGGCACCCGGCTTCGCCCGATGACCGCGAGCATGCCCAAGCCCCTGCTGCCCGTGGCCAATCGCCCGATCATGGAGCACGTGCTCCGTCTGCTCAAACGGCACGGGCTCACCGAGACCGTCGTCACGGTGCAATTCCTCGCCTCGCTCGTGAAGAACTACTTCGGCGACGGCGAAGAGCTGGGCATGGATCTCACGTACGCCCATGAGGAGAAGCCGCTCGGCACAGCCGGAAGCGTGAAGAACGCCGAGGACGCCCTCAAGGACGATTCGTTTCTGGTCATTTCCGGGGACGCGTTGACCGATTTCGACCTTACCGAACTGATCCGTTATCACCGGGAGCGCGGCGCCCTGGTGACCGTCTGCCTCACCCGGGTCCCCAACCCGCTGGAGTTCGGCATCACCATCGTCGGAGAGGACGGCCGCGTCGACCGCTTCCTGGAGAAGCCGACCTGGGGACAGGTCTTTTCGGACACGGTGAACACCGGAATCTACGTCATGGAGCCCGAGGTCTTCGACTACGTCGACCCCGACGTCCCCGTGGACTGGTCCGGTGACGTCTTCCCCCGCCTGATGAAGGAGGGCAAGCCCGTCTACGGCTACGTCGCCGAGGGCTACTGGGAGGACGTCGGCACCCACGAGAGCTACGTGAAGGCCCAGGCCGACGTGCTGGAGGGCCGGGTGGACGTCGACATCGACGGCTTCGAGATCTCCCCGGGCGTGTGGATCGCCGAGGGCGCCGAGGTTCACCCCGACGCCAAGCTCCGCGGCCCCCTCTACATCGGCGACTACGCCAAGATCGAGGCCGGCGCCGAGATCCGCGAGCACACCGTCGTGGGCTCCAACGTGGTGGTGAAGTCCGACGCCTTCCTGCACAAGGCCGTCGTCCACGACAACGTCTACATCGGCCCGCAGACCAACCTCCGCGGCTGCGTCATCGGCAAGAACACCGACGTCATGCGCGCCGCCCGCATCGAGGACGGCGCGGTCATCGGCGACGAGTGCCTGGTCGGCGAGGAGTCCATCGTCCAGGGCAACGTCCGCGTCTACCCCTTCAAGACGGTGGAGGCCGGCGCCTTCGTCAACACCTCCGTCATCTGGGAGGCCCGCGGCCAGGCCAACCTCTTCGGCGCCCGCGGCGTCTCCGGCATCCTCAACGTCGAGATCACCCCCGAGCTGGCCGTCCGCCTCGCCAGCGCCTACGCCACCACCCTGAAGAAGGGCTCCACGGTCACCACCGCCCGGGACCACTCCCGCGGCGCCCGCGCCCTGAAGCGCGCCGTGATCTCCGCCCTCCAGGCCAGCGCCATCGACGTGCGCGACCTGGAGAACGTCCCGCTCCCCGTGGCGCGCCAGCAGACGGCCCGCGGCAGCGCGGGCGGGGTGATGATCCGCACCACCCCGGGCGTTCCCGACTCCGTCGACATCATGTTCTTCGACGAGCGCGGCGCCGACCTCTCCCAGGCCAGCCAGCGCAAGCTCGACCGCGTCTACGCCCGGCAGGAGTACCGCCGCGCCTTCCCCGGCGAGATCGGGGACCTCACCTTCCCGGCCAGTGTCTTCGACGCCTACACCGGCTCGGTGCTGCGCGCCGTGGACACCTCGGGGGTCGCGGAGTCCAACCTCAAGATCGTCGTCGACGCCGCCCACGGCAGCGCCGGCCTGGTCCTGCCCAGCCTCCTGGGCCGCCTCGGCGTGGACGCCCTGACCATCAACCCCGGCATGGACGAGGCCCGCCCCACCGAGACCGCCGACGTCCGCCGCGCCGGCCTGGTGCGCCTGGGCGAGATCGTCTCCTCCGCCCGCGCCGCCTTCGGCGTCCGCTTCGACCCCGTGGGCGAGCGCCTGGCCCTGGTCGACGAGCGTGGCCGCATCATCGAGGACCAGCGCGCCCTGCTGGTGATGCTGGACCTGGTCGCCGCCGAGCGCCGCAGCGGCCACGTCGCCCTCCCCGTCACCACCACCCGCGTCGCCGAGCAGGTCGCCGCCTACCACGGCACCCAGGTGGAGTGGACCACCACCTCGCCCGACGACCTCACCCGCGTCGCCCACAAGGAGGGCTCCGTCTTCGGCGGCGACGGCCGCGGCGGCTTCGTCGTCCCCGAGTTCTCGGCCGTCTTCGACGCCACGGCCGCCTTCGTCCGCCTCGTCGGCCTGGTCGCCCGCACCCAGCTCTCGCTCAGCCAGATCGAGGCCCGCATCCCCCGCGCCCACGTGGCCCGCCGCGAGGTCGCCACCCCCTGGGCGATCAAGGGCCTGGTCATGCGCCGCGTCGTCGAGGCGGCGGGCTCGCGCACCATCGACACCACCGACGGCGTGCGGGTGGTCGAGCCCGACGGCCGCTGGGTCCTGGTGCTGCCCGACCCCGCCGAGGCCGTCACCCACCTGTGGGCCGAGGGCCCGGACGACGCCGCCGCCCAGGAGCTGCTCGACACCTGGTCCGCCGTCCTGGACAGCACCGACCGCTGACCCCCGCACGGCCCGGCCCGCCGCCCACCCGCGCGGGGCGGCGGGCCGTCACGCCTCCCGGCCCGCCCGCCGCGGGGGCATCGGCATCACCCTGCGCAGCGGCGCCCGGCGGGGCGCCGCCGCGCTCGTTCGCCTGCTCGGAGCGCTGAAGACCCCTCCCGCCGCGGGTGCCCCTTGCGAGTCCCGGAGCAGTCTGACTACGCTCAGTCGTCACCGCGGCCGGGTGCCGTGCCGGGGGCTGCCACGCCCCCGCGCTGTCCGGTGCGGGACACTGAACGGGGGCCGTGCCACGTACTGTGGATGTCCCGCACGGCAGGTGAGAGACAATGGACCGTCCCGTCGCCGACGGGGTCGGGTGAGAGGCGCGAGGGGATCGCTGGTGAGCTTTTTCGCTAGATTGTTCGGCAGGCGTCAGAGCGGCGCGCACAGCGCCGCACGGGCCCGCGCCCGCCAGCACGGCGAGAACGCAGCGCCCGGCGCCGACGCCGGCCGTCCCTTGTTCCGCGACGAGGTCCCCGGGGCCGACGGCATAGGCTCCCAGGAGCCCGCCCGCCCCACGGTGACCTGCTCCCGCTGCGGGACCCGCTCGGACGCCACCAGCCGCTTCTGCTCCAACTGCGGGAACTCCCTGCGCCCCGGCTACGACGGCGCCTCCGACACCACGTCCACCCTGACGATCACGGGCCTGGAGGCGTACGACCCGGAGGCGACCGGCCAGTTCCCCTCGCCCGCGCTCTCTCCCGAGGCGCAGGCCGCGGTGGACGCCCTGCCCCCCGGCTCGGCCCTGCTGATCGTCCGCCGCGGGCCGAACTCCGGCAGCCGCTTCCTGCTGGACGGCGACCTGACGACCGCCGGGCGGCACCCGCACAGCGACATCTTCCTGGACGACGTGACCGTCTCCCGGCGGCACGTGGAGTTCCGGCGGCAGCCCGACGGCGGGTTCACGGTCAGTGACGTCGGCAGCCTCAACGGCACCTACGTCAACCGCGAGCCCATCGACTCCGCCGTCCTGGGCAATGGCGACGAGGTGCAGATCGGGAAGTACCGGCTGGTGTACTTCTCCGGCCGCCCCTGAATCCGGCCCCGCGCGGCGCCCCCGGCGCCGCGCGGCCCGGCTCGACTATCCAAATGCACCGGCCAGCGCCTAGGGTTGCTGTGTGAATCAGCTCGACGTCGTGGGTGTGCGGGTGGAAATGCCCAACAATCAGCCCATCGTGCTTCTCCGAGAAGTCGGCGGTGATCGCTACCTCCCGATCTGGATCGGGCCGGGCGAGGCGACTGCCATCGCGTTCGCCCAGCAGGGCATGACCCCGGCCCGGCCGCTCACGCACGACCTCTTCAAGAACGTGCTGGAGGCCGTCGGCCAGGAGCTCAGCGCGGTGCGCATCACGGACCTGCGCGACGGGGTCTTCTATGCCGAGCTCGTGTTCTCCAGCGGGGTGGAGGTCAGCGCCCGTCCCTCCGACGCCATAGCGCTCGCGCTGCGCGCGGGCACGCCGATCTACGGCAGCGACGCGGTGCTCGACGACGCGGGGATCATCATTCCCGACGAGCAGGAGGACGAGGTCGAGAGGTTCCGCGAGTTCCTCGACCAGATCTCCCCGGAGGACTTCGGCACGAGCAACCAGTAGGCCACCCGGGGGCGCGTGGCGATCGTTGACGCGTCACAGGTGGATGCCTAGCGTCAATGGGGCATGTCTTGGGAGGAGCGCTGTGTGCGTGCTCATCGTGACAGCCGGTGAGCGTCGAGGACACGGTCGGGGCATGCGGAAACGGGAGGCCGGCGTGAGTGGTAACGGCGACAGCAGAGCGGCCGGCGGGCTGCCCGCCCTCCCCGGCCCGCCCCAGGGCCTGGTCCCGCCGCAGGCGGCGGGGCAGGGCCCCCAGGACCGCGAGCGGACCGGGTACCGCGGGCCCAGCGCCTGCGCGGCGGCCGGCATCACCTACCGCCAGCTCGACTACTGGGCCCGCACCGGCCTGGTCCAGCCCAGCATCCGCCCGGCCCACGGCTCGGGCACCCAGCGGCTGTACAGCTTCCGCGACGTCCTCGTCCTGAAGATCGTCAAGCGGCTCCTGGACGCCGGGGTCTCCCTCCAGTCCATCCGCACCTCGGTGGCCGCCCTGCGCTCCGCCGACGCGGCCGAGCTGCCCGGCATGACCCTGATGAGCGACGGGGCCAGCGTGTACCGCTGCACGTCCCCCGACGAGCTGGCCGAGTTGCTGCGCGGCGGCCGGGGCATCTTCGGGATCGCCGTCGGCGCCGTGTGGCAGGACGTGGAGCAGGCCCTGGGCGGGCTCCAGGCCGAGCGCGTGGACACCGGCGAGCCGATTCCCGCCGTCCACCCCCAGGACGAGCTGGCCCGCCGTCGCAACCGCGTCCTGGGCTGACCGCCCGCCGCGGTCCCCGGTGACCGTCCGCCGGGGAAGGGCCAGCGGCCCGGCGCGCGGCCGTTGTCAGACGCGTGCGGCACCATCGAGCACGTGAGGTCCCGGCCGACGATCCTCCATCTCGACATGGACGCCTTCTACGCCTCGGTGGAGCAGGCGTCCAAGCCCAGCCTGCGCGGCAAGCCCGTCGTCGTCGGCGGCCTGGGCCCCCGCGGCGTGGTCGCCACCGCCTCCTACGAGGCCCGCCGCTCCGGCGTGCACTCCGCGATGCCGATGGCCCAGGCCCGCCGCCTGTGCCCGCACGCGGCCTTCCTCGTCCCCCGTTTCGGGGTGTACCGCGCGATCAGCGAGACCGTCATGGCCCTGCTCGGCGAGCTGTCCCCGCTGGTCGAGCCGCTGAGCCTGGACGAGGCGTTCGTCGACCTGGCCGCGGGGCCGGACGGCGGGCCCGTTTCGGCAGAGGAGGCGCGGGACACGGGGGGGCGGCTGCGCGCCCGCATACGGGCGGCCACCGGCCTGACCGGCTCCGTCGGTCTGGCCGGCTCCAAGATGCTCGCCAAGATCGCCTCCGAGCGGGCCAAGCCCGACGGTCTGGTCCTGGTCCCGCCCGGCACGGAGCGCGAGCTGCTGGCGCCCCTGCCGGTGCGCACCCTGCCCGGCGTCGGCCCCGCCACCGCCGAGGCGCTGCGCCGGGCCGGGATCGCCACGGTCGGGGACGTGGTGCGGGCGGGCGAGGCCGAGCTGCTGCGCCTGCTGGGCAAGGCCCACGGCGCCGGCGTGCACACGATGGCCCTCGGCGTGGACACCCGGCCCGTGGTGGCCGACCGGGACACCAAGTCGATCTCCGTGGAGGACACCTTCGACGTGGACGTCACCGACCGGGCCCGGATCAGGTTCGAGGTGGACCGCCTGGCCGTGCGCTGCGTCGAGCGGCTGCGGGCCGCCGGGCGTTCCGGCCGCACCGTGGTGCTGAAGGTCCGCCGCTACGACTTCTCCACCCTCACCCGCTCCGAGACGCTGCGCGGCCCCACGGACGACCCGGCCGTGGTCCGGGAGTCGGCCGCGCGGCTGCTGGAGGGGGTGGACACCACGGCCGGGGTGCGGCTGCTGGGCGTCGGTGTCTCCTCGCTGGCGGCCTTCACCCAGGAGGACCTGTTCGCCCAGGCGGGCGGGACCCCGGGGCCCGGCGCCCCCGAGCCGGGAGAGCCCCCGGCGGGGGAGGCGGGACCGCGCGGGCCGGACGCGCCCGGCCCGTGGCTGCCCGGGGTGGACGTGACGCATGCGACGCTGGGGCCGGGGTGGGTGCAGGGCAGCGGTCTGGGCCGGGTCACCGTCCGCTTCGAGCGGCCCGATTCCCAGCGGCCGGGCCGGGTGCGGACGTTCCGCGCCGACGACCCCGAGCTGGCCCGCGGCGACCCCCTGCCGCTCGTCCCCGCTTCCGGGTCTCCGCCCGCCGCCGCTCCGGGCCCCGGGCCCAGGCCCCCGCCCGGCAGCGGCGAACTCGCCTGCCCGCGGGGTGACTTACGGCCCCCCGGCCGAGGCCAGCGGCCCCGGCCCGGCACGGTCAACGGCCGCGGCCGTCCCCGGCCCGCGGCCTCCGCCCCGGCGTCCGCACCGGCTCAGGACTCGTCCTCCGCCCGGCCCGCCAGGTGCCCGAAGTCCCGGTCGGGCTCCGGGGGTCCGGGCGGCACGTCCAGGCCGTAGTGCTCGTAGAGCTGGAGCTCCTGCTCGGGGGAGAGGTGCCGCCCCACGCCGAAGTCCGGAGCCTCCCGGATCAGGGCCCGGGTGAACGGCACGCGCAGCGCCTCGTCCACCAGCTCGCTCGGCGCCAGCGGCACGAACGCGTCGCGGCTGAACAGCCCGGTCCGCAGGGCCGCCCACTCCGGCACGCCGGTCGCGTCGTCGAGGTACACCTCGTCCACGGTGCCGATCTTGACGCCGTCACGGTCGAACGCCTTGCGGCCGATCAGGCTCCGCGGGTCGATGTCCGTCTGCACGCTTCCTCCCACTGATCGCGGCCGGAGAGGGACGAAGCAACCCTCTGCCTCCTACGAAACGGCACAATTCGCCCGCTGGCCAGTCGAGTGCATCCAGGTTTCCCGCCCGGCCCGCGCTGGTAGGCTCCGGAGAAGGCTGACAACCTCGCGCGGGAGAGTCCCGCCGCCAGCGGCGGGCGCCGAAGGAGCAACTCCTCCCCGGAATCTCTCAGGCCCCCGTACCGCGCGAGCGAAGCCACTCTGGAAAGCAGGGCGGCGCGGAGCCCGCTCCCCGCCCCCTCACCGACGGTGCAAGCCGCGGCGCCCCACCCGGGCGGCGCGGTGAAGCTCTCAGGTCGCCATGACAGAGGGGGAGGCACGCCGGGCACCGTCGCCCGGCGCCCCGCAGGTCCCCGCGACCCTCAGGAGCCTCCCCATGACCGCGCCCCGCCCCTCGCTCTCCGCCCTGGAACAGCACACCCCCTTCGCCGCCCGCCACATCGGCCCCGGGCCCGGGGACCGGGCGAAGATGCTCGCCCAGGCCGGCTTCGGCTCGCTGGACGAGCTGACCGCCGCCGCCGTCCCCGAGGCCATCCGCACCGACGGCCCGCTGCGGCTTCCCGAGGCCCGCGACGAGGCCGCCGTGCTGGCCGAGCTGCGCTCCCTGGCCGCGCGGAACACCGTCCTGCACCCCATGATCGGCCTGGGCTACCACGGCACGTTCACCCCGCCCGTGATCCAGCGCAACGTCCTGGAGAACCCCGCCTGGTACACCGCCTACACGCCCTACCAGCCGGAGATCTCCCAGGGCCGCCTGGAGGCGCTGCTCACCTTCCAGACCGTGGTCGCCGACCTCACCGGCCTGCCCACCGCAGGGGCCTCCCTGCTGGACGAGGCCACCGCCGCGGCCGAGGCCATGGCCCTGTCCCGGCGCGTGGCCAAGGGCCGCGGCCCCGTCTTCCTGGTGGACGCCGACTGCCTCCCGCAGACCGTCGCGGTCGTGCGCACCCGCGCGGAGCCCACCGGCGTCGAGGTCCGCGTCGCCGACCTCTCCGGCGGCATCCCCGAGGACGCGGCCGAGCGCGG
The DNA here is from genome assembly GCF_031845405.1 of Streptomyces boetiae. Classification (NCBI taxonomy): domain Bacteria; kingdom Bacillati; phylum Actinomycetota; class Actinomycetes; order Kitasatosporales; family Streptomycetaceae; genus Streptomyces; species Streptomyces boetiae. The sequence continues at coordinate 24,959 of NZ_JAVREN010000049.1, read as the reverse complement.
GATCTTCGGCGTGCTGCTCCAGTACCCCGGCGCCTCGGGGGCCGTGCGCGACCCGCGGCCCGTCGTCGAGCGGGCCCACGAGCTGGGCGCGGTGGTCACCGTCGCCGCCGACCTGCTCGCCCTCACCCTGCTGACCCCGCCCGGCGAGCTGGGGGCCGACATCGCCGTGGGCACCAGCCAGCGCTTCGGCGTCCCCCTCGGCTTCGGCGGCCCGCACGCCGGCTACCTCTCGGTCCGCGCCGCCTACGCCCGCAACCTCCCGGGACGCCTCGTCGGCGTCTCCCGCGACGCCGCAGGACGCCCCGCCTACCGGCTGGCCCTCCAGACCCGCGAACAGCACATCCGCCGCGAGAAGGCCACCAGCAACATCTGCACCGCCCAGGTGCTGCTGGCCGTGATCGCCGCCATGTACGCCGTCTACCACGGCCCCTCCGGCCTGGCCGCCATCGCCCGCCGCACCCACCGCTACGCCGCGCTGCTGGCCGCCGGGCTGCGCGAGGGCGGCGCCGAGGTGGTCCACGGGGCCTGGTTCGACACCCTCACCGTCCGCGTGCCCGCCCGGGCCGCCGCCGTGGTCGCCGCCGCCCGCGAGGCCGGGATCAACCTGCGCCTGACGGACGCCGACCACGTCGGCATCGCCTGCGACGAGACCACCACCCGCGACCGGATCGCGGCGGTGTGGCGGGCGTTCGGCGTTCCCGGCACCGACGACCTCGACGCGCTGGACGTCCGCACCCCCGACGCCCTGCCGCCCGCGCTGCTGCGCGAGGACGCCTACCTCACCCACCCCGTCTTCCACGAGCACCGCTCGGAGACGGCGATGCTGCGCTACCTGCGGCGCCTGGCCGACCGCGACTACGCCCTGGACCGCGGGATGATCCCCCTGGGCTCGTGCACGATGAAGCTCAACGCCACCGCCGAGATGGCCGCGATCACCTGGCCGGAGTTCGCCGGACTGCACCCCTTCGCGCCCGCCGACCAGGCCGCCGGGTACCTGGAGCTGATCCGCGAGCTTGAGCAGCGGCTGGCGGAGATCACCGGCTACGACGCCGTCTCCCTCCAGCCCAACGCCGGCTCCCAGGGCGAGCTGGCCGGCCTGCTCGCCGTCCGCGCCTACCACCGGGCCAACGGCCGGCCGCAGCGCACCGTCTGCCTGATCCCCTCCTCCGCGCACGGCACCAACGCCGCCAGCGCCGTCATGGCCGGGATGCGCGTGGTGGTCGTGGCCACCGGCGCCAACGGGGACGTGGACGCCGAGGACCTGCGCGCCAAGATCGCCGCCCACGCGGACGAGCTGGCGGTTTTGATGGTCACCTACCCCTCCACGCACGGGGTGTTCGAGGAGGACATCGCCGGGATCTGCGCCGCCGTGCACGAGGCCGGCGGCCAGGTCTACGTGGACGGCGCCAACCTCAACGCGCTGGTCGGCCTGGCCCGTCCTGGCCGCTTCGGCGCCGACGTCTCGCACCTGAACCTGCACAAGACCTTCTGCATCCCGCACGGCGGCGGCGGCCCCGGCGTCGGCCCGGTCGCCGTCCGCGCCCACCTGGCCCCTTACCTGCCCGGCCACCCGCTCCAGCCCGCCGCGGGCCCCGAGGGCGGCGGCACCGGGCCGGTGGCCGCGGCCCCCTGGGGCTCGGCGGGCATCCTGCCGATCTCCTGGGCCTACCTGCGGCTGATGGGCGCCGAGGGCCTGCGCACCGCCACCCAGGTCGCGGTCCTCGCGGCCAACTACGTCGCCCGGCGCCTGGAGCCGCACTACCCCGTGCTCTACACCGGGCCCGGCGGCCTGGTCGCGCACGAGTGCGTCATCGACGTCCGCCCGCTGACCCGGGCCACCGGCGTCACCATCGAGGACGTCGCCAAGCGGCTGATCGACTACGGCTTCCACGCGCCGACGATGTCGTTCCCCGTCGCGGGCACCCTGATGATCGAGCCCACGGAGAGTGAGGACCTGGCCGAACTGGACCGGTTCTGCGACGCGATGATCGCCATCCGCGCCGAGATCGACCGGGTCGGGGCGGGGGAGTGGCCCCGGGAGGACAACCCGCTGGTCAACGCCCCGCACACCGCCGCCCAGTTGACGGGCGAGTGGACACACCCCTACAGCCGCCGGGAGGCCGTCCACCCGGCCGGAGTCGCGCCGGAGTCCAAGTACTGGCCGCCGGTGCGCCGCATCGACGGCGCCTACGGCGACCGGAACCTGGTCTGCTCCTGCCCGCCTGTCGCCGACTACGCGGCGGACTGAACGCCCGTGGGGCCGCTCGCGCGGCCCCCGTCCCGGGGCGCACGCGTGCCGGGGCCGCACGCGCCGTTGCGCCCGGCCCCGGTTCGCCCGGCCCTGAGGGGCCCGGGGTTCAGCTCGCCAGCTCCAGCGGGGCCAGCCGCCCGGCCAGCTGGGCCAGCAGCAGGTCCGCGCCAGCCGGCACGTGCGCCGCGATGCCCGGGGGCGCCGGCGCCAGTGGCACCAGCAGGTCCTCCGGCAGCGGGCCGCCCGAGGCCGGGTCGCCCGCGGGGTCGGCCCGCAGCCACAGCGTGAGCATGTACAGGTCCGGCACCGAGAGCAGCGCCGCCTGGTAGGGGGCGGGCAGGGCCTCGGCCAGCGCCATGGCCCGCTGCGTCGAGGCCGTGTACGGGCCGCCGGAGAAGTGCGAGAACGCCCACCCGTCCGGGGTGAGCACGGTCTCGCCCGCTCCGGCGGGCCGGCCCTCCAGGGCCAGCAGGAAGCGCCAGCCCGTCAGCCGGGCCGCGCGCGGACCCGCGGGCCCCGTGAGCGGCGCGAGCCGGTGCACGGGCAGGGAGAGCGCCGGGCGCAGGGCGGAAAGATCGAGGTTCAGCGGGTGCGGGGAGCGCAGGGCCGCGGGGGTGGTGAGCGCCGCCCGCAGGCTGCGCTCGGCTGCCGCGGGGGCCGGGGGAATGATCAAAGGCATGGTGGGTCGCCTCTCGCTTCGGAGTAGGTCGCCTCTTGTTGGGGGGAGACACGCCGACGCGGAGTTTATCCGCGCCATGTTCTCCCTAGGTTTCAGGTAACTGACCGGGAAGGTTTCGGCAAGACGCGGAACCGGCCGTCACGCCCCCGGGGCACCGGGGTATTCCCCATGAATATGCCCCGGTCCCGGACGCCCTGGGGGGAGCGAATGCGTGTGCGACACGACTCCCGGGCAGGATCCCGGCATTGCCGACCGATCGACTGCCCGACGCCGGAGGTGCCCATGGGCGAGAAAGTGGTGGCGGACCGGTTCGACCTGGCCGACCGGCAGCGTTTCCGCGACAGGCTGCGGGCCTGCCTGGACGCGCTGGAGACGATGCTGCGAAAGGAGCGTTTCGAGGGGCCAAGCGACACCATCGGCCTGGAGGTCGAGCTGTGCCTGGCCGACGCCGACGGCGCGCCCCGCATGGTCAACGACGAGGTGCTGGAGCGGATGGCCACCCGCGATTTCCAGGCGGAACTCGGCCGTTTCACCCTCGAACTCAACATGCCGCCCCGCACGCTCACCGGGAGCGTTTTCGACGACCTGGCCGAGGAACTGCGCATCGCGCTGCACTACGCCGACCGCTCGGCCGGCGAATTCGGCGCGCACACCGTGCTCACCGGAGTGCTGCCCACCATCACCCCGGAACAGGTGGCGCCCCACAGCTTCTCCCGCGACGAGCGCTACACCCTGCTGAACGAGCGGATCATGGCCTCGCGCGGCGAGAGCATCTCCCTGGACCTGCGGGGGGCCGAGCGCCTGACCGGGACGTTCGACACCATCGCCCCCGAGGCCGCCTGCACCTCCGTGCAGTTCCACCTCCAGGTCACCCCCAACCGCTTCGCCGCCGTCTGGAACGCCGCCCAGGCCGCCGCCGCCGCGCAGGTGGCCGTCGGCGCCAACGCCCCGTTCGTGCTGGGCCGCGAGCTGTGGCACGACTCCCGCCCCGCCTTCTTCCTCCAGGCCACCGACGACCGCCCGCCGGAGCTGGCCGCCCAGGGCGTGCGCCCGCGCGCGTGGTTCGGGGAGCGGTGGGCGGACTCCGTCACCGGCCTGTTCGAGGAGAACCTGCGCTACTTCCCCGCCCTGCTGCCGCTGTGCTCCGAGGAGGACCCGGCGGCCGTCCTCGCCGCGGGCGGCGTGCCCCGGCTGACCGAGCTGACCCTGCACAACGGCACCATCTACCGCTGGAACCGCCCGGTCTACGACGTGGCCGGGGGCGTTCCCCACCTGCGCGTGGAGAACCGCGTGCTGTCCACCGGGCCCACCGTCACCGACACCATCGCCAACGCCGCCTTCTACTACGGCCTCGTGCACGCCCTGGCCGACAGCCCCGAACCCGTCTGGGAGCGGCTGCCGTTCGCCCGGGCCGAGGCCAACTTCGAGGCGGCCTGCCGGGACGGCATCGACGCCGAGCTGGCCTGGCCCGGCCCCGGCGGCACCGCCACGCTTCCCGCCCACCGGCTCATCGCCGAGGTGCTGCTGCCTCTGGCCCACGAGGGCCTGGCCGGGCGCGGGGTCGCCGCGGCCGACCGCGAGCGCTACCTGGGTGTCATCGAGGAGCGGTGCCGGCGGCGCACCACAGGCGCGAGCTGGCAGACTCGGGCCTACCACCAGGCGGTGGCGAACGGAGCGGACCGGACGGCCGCGCTGCGGGATCTCGTCCGGCGGTACTGCGAACTGTCCCGCACCGACGCCCCCGTGCACAGCTGGCCCGCCCTCCGCGAGCCGGCCGCCCGTTCGGGCGGCTAGCCTCCGGGCGGGCCCGGGGACGCACGGCGGCGCGCGGCGGGCCGGGGCGCCGGACGGGAGGCGGAGTGCGGCTGCGGCCCCAGGAGACCACGGACCCGGCGCCGGGCGAGGGCCCGCCGCCGCTGCCGCGGCGCGCCCTGCGCCACGAGGTGCTGCTCGTGCTCGCCGTCTCCCTGGGCGCCAGCGCCGTGGGCGCCCTGATCAGCTTCTCCGGGGTGCTCACACGCCCCGGCGGGCTCGGCGAGCAGACCGCCACGCTCAACGCCTCCCGCGCGCCGGACCGGCCCTGGCTGGACCTGGCCTGGCAGCTGTTCGGCATCGCCACCGACCTGGCGCCGGTGCTGCTGGTCGCCCACCTGCTGCTGCGCGAGCGGGCCGCCGGGGGCTACGGCGGGGGCGGGCTGCGCCTGCTGGGCTTCGACGCCCGCCGCCCGCGTTCGGACCTGGCCCGGGGCGCGGTGGTCGCGGCGGGCATCGGCGGCAGCGGCCTGCTGCTCTACCTGGGCGCGCACGCCGCGGGGGCCAGCCTCACCGTGGTGCCCGAGTCCTTGCCGGACGTGTGGTGGAAGTTCCCGGTGCTGATCGCCTCCGCGCTGGAGAACGCCGTGCTGGAGGAGGTCGTCGTCCTGGGCTACCTGCTGCGGCGGCTGTCCCAGCTCGGCTGGACGCCCACGGGGGCGCTCCTGGCCAGCGCGCTGCTGCGCGGCAGCTACCACCTCTACCAGGGGCTGGGCGGCTTCTTCGGGAACGCCGTGATGGGCGTGATCTTCGTCTGGCTCTACCGCCGCTGGGGCCGCGTGATGCCCCTGGTCGTCGCCCACGCCCTGATCGACATCGTCGCCTTCGTCGGCTACGCCCTCCTGGCGGACCACGTCGACTGGCTCCCGACGGGCTGAACGCGCCCGGCGGACGCTTGTGGCCGGTCCGCCCGGCGGGCAGGCGGACGAGGCCCGGACGGCCCGGACCGGAGTCGCGTCGGCCGTCGGCCGGTGGCGGGGGAGGGCATTGGGCGGCCGGCTCCCCGTGGCGGGGCGGGGCCGGGCCCGCCCCGCCACGGGAGAGGGGTGGGGCGGGGCGGCAGCCCCCGGCGCGGGGCCCGCCGCCCGCGTCCGGCTCTTGCGCGGCGCGGCCATGCCGCTGAACGGTCGTTCGGCCGCCCGCCCGGGCGCGGTCCGTCGTGCGCAAGGGCGGGCAGCTCCGGGCCCGGGGCTGCCCGCCCGCCACGGCCGTCGGCGTCGGCCCGCGGCAGCCGGGCGATCAGCCCCCGTCCGGCCCCGTGCCCGCCGCCAGGGGGAGGGCCTCGATGCGGCCGGCGGAGCAGACCGCGCCCAGGTCCCAGTCCGCGGAGGTCGGGCTGTAGGTGTCGGGCGGGATGACGGCCAGGGCCGCCGGGTCGGGGCCGCAGCCGGTCTCCGGGTCCTCCTCGCCGGGGACGGTGGTCCAGTGCAGGCGCGTCCACGCGGAGGCGCCGGGCTCCAGAGTGACGCGTCGCGGCTCGGACGAGCGGTCCCGGACGGTGGTGGTGGGCAGCTCGCTGCCGTCGCCCGCGGTCAGCCGCAGGCCGGGCCAGCCTTCGGTGCGGCAGGCCACGTCCGAGGTGTTGGTCAGGACCAGCGCCGCGTAGCGCTGGCCCGCGCCCGGGTCCAGCGGGCTGAGGGCGGCGGACAGGCTCTCGGGGGCGCACCACGGGTCGCCCGCCGGGGCCTGCGGCGAGGGGGAGCCGTCGGAGCCGGTCGGGTCAGGGGACTGCCCGGGCGTCGGCGCCTGCCCGTCCTGGCCGGGGGAGGCGGGCTCCTCGGCGGGCGCCGAGCTCTCGGGTGCGGGACCGGCCGCGGTGGTCGCGCCCGCGGCGGGGTCCTCCGAGCCCTCGCCGCAGCCGGCCACGGCCAGCGCCGCGAGGGCGGCGCACCCGGCCAGGGCGGCGACGCGGGAAAGGGGACTGCGGCGGTGGGGGACTGGCGAGTTCATGGGTCCTCCGGTGGGGGAGTCGGCTGGGCGGAGGAGAGCGCCGTGCCCCGGTGGGACGGGGGCACGCCCCTACCGGTTCCCCCGCTCCCCCCGGGCCACGCCTCCCCACCGCCCGGCGCGCCGGGGCCCGTTGCCCACCCCCACGGGCGGCCCCTAGGCTGACGGCCATGCGAAGGAACGTTCTTCCGCCTCCGGCCGCCTGAGCGCGGGCCGGACCACGAGACGCCGCCGGGCCTCGCGCCCGCGCGCGGACGGGCCTGCCCGCAGACGGGAGCAGGTGCCAGCAACCGCCGCCCTCCGCCGGCACGCCCGGCCGGACGCGGCGCCGTCCAGTTCTCGCGGGAGTCCTCGCTCGCCATGCCTTTTTTCGCCTCCTCCCGGCCCGGCTCCGCACGCCCGGCCGCCCCGCCTCCGCGGCCGTTCCCGGAGCCGCCCGCCCCGTCGTTCCCCCGCCCGCCCGCCGAACTCTCCGGCGCCCGCGGCCTGCTGCTGGTCGCCCTCGCCGCCGCCGCGTGGGGAACGGCCGGGGCCGCCGCCGCGCTGGTCTTCCGTGCCGGCGGCCCCGGCCCCCTGGCCCTGACCTTCTGGCGCTCGGCCGCCGGCTGCCTCCTGCTGCTGGCCGTCCTGGCGCTGCGCCCCCGGCGCCGCCGGCCCCGCCCCGCGGCCCCGGCGCGCCCTGCCGCCCGCCTGCGCCGTGCCGCCGGAACGGCCCTGCTCGGGCTCGCCTTCACCGTCTTCCAGGCCGCCTACTTCGCCGCCGTCCAGGCCACCGGCCTCGCCGTGGCCACCGTCGTCACCCTCGGCTCCGGGCCGGTGCTGATCGCCCTGCTGGCCCGCCCCGTCCTCGGCGAGCGGCTGGGCCGCGCCGGGGCGCTCGCGGTGGCCGGGGCCTGCGCCGGTCTGGCCGTGCTCACCTTCGGCGGCGCCGGGGGGCCGGGCGAGGTGCGCCCCGGCGGGGTGGCCCTGGCCCTGCTCTCCGCCGCCGGCTACGCCGCCCTCACCCTCCACGGCCGCCTGCGGGCCGCGGGCGACGGCGGCGACCCGCTGACCACCACGCTGACCTCGCTCGCGCTGTGCGCGGCGTGCCTGCTGCCCCCGGCCGCCGCCGAGGGGCTTCTCCCGGCCGGCGCCGACCCCGTGCGTTCCCTGGTGCTGACGGCCTACCTCGCGGCCGTTCCCACCGCCGCCGCGTACGCCCTCTACTTCACGGGGCTCGGAGCCGTGAAGGCCGCGACCGCCTCGCTGATCGCGCAGATCGAGCCCGTGACGGCGGCGCTGATCGCCTGGCTCCTGCTGGGCGAACGCCTCACCGCGGGCACGATCGCGGGCGGCCTGCTGCTGCTCGGCTCGGTCGCCGGGCTCCTCGCCGCCGAGGCGCGGCCGGGCGGGCCCGGGGCGCCGGGCGGGTCAGGGACGCGCGTACGCCGTCAGGTAGCCCGGGGCGGGCCCCGCGCAGTCCGGCGCGGGGACGGGCGCGCCGTGGACGGAGGCGACCGGCAGGACCCCGCTCCAGTGCGGGAGTGACAGGTCCCGCTGCTCGTCGTTGGGCCCGCCCGCGCGGACCTTGGCCGAGACCTCGGCCAGGTCCAGCGCCAGCACGGCCGTGGCGGCCAGCTCCCGCGCGTCCGCCGGGCGGCAGTCGGCCGCCCGGCCCGGCACCACGTGGTCCACCAGCAGGTCCAGGGCCCGCGCCTTCTCCGCCGCGTCCGTGACCTGCCGGGCCGTGCCGTGCACCACCACCGAGCGGTAGTTGACGGAGTGGTGGAACGCCGAGCGCGCCAGCACCAGCCCGTCCACGTGGGTCACGGTCAGGCACACCGGCAGGCCCGGCGCGCCCCCGGCCTCGCGCAGCGGGCGGGACCCGGTGGAGCCGTGCACGTACAGCCGCTCGCCGTCGCGGGCGTACAGCGTGGGCAGTACCACCGGGGCGCCCTCCCGGACGTACCCGAGGTGGCCGACGTATCCCTCGTCCAGCAGCGCGTGCACCAGCGCGCGGTCGTAACGCGCCCGCTCCCGGGCCCGGGCCGGGGTGGTGCGCGGGGTGGCCGGGTAACCGGCGGCGGTCTCCGTCACGTCGCTGACCCTCCTTGCGCCCTGTTACGCACTAGGGCAAAATCTATTTTGTGCTAGGAGAATACCGGATCGAGGGTCGGCGCGCCGCCGAGATCGCCGCCAGCGTCGAACACGGCATCGACGCCGGGCACCTGCGCCCCGGCGCCCACCTGCCGCCCCAGCGCGAGCTGGCCGCCCGCCTCGGGGTCAACGCCAACACCGTCGCCGCCGCCTACCGCGCCCTGCGCGAGCGCGGCGTCATCGAGACCGCCGGGCGGCGCGGCAGCCGCGTCCGCCCCCGCCCGGCCACCGCCCCCCGCGACGAGCTGCGCGTCGAGGCGCCCCCCGGCGCCCGCGACCTGGCCTCCGGCGACCCCGACCCCTCACTCCTGCCGCCTCTGGGCCCCGCCCTCGCCGAGGCGGCGGCCCGCGCCGGGCGTTCCCCCGTCCTCTACGGCGCCCCGTCCGTCGGCGCGGACCTTGCCCGCGCCGCCCGCGCCCGCTTCGACGCCGACGGCGCCCCCGCCGGGCCCGTCGCCGTCACCTCCGGCGCCCTCGACGCCATCGAGCGGCTCCTGGCCGTCCACCTGCGGCCCGGGGACGCCGTCGCCGTGGAGGACCCCGGCTGGGCCGCCCTCCTCGACCTCGTCCCCGCCCTCGGCCTGCGCCCCCTCCCCGTGGGCCTGGACGAGGAGGGCCCGCTCCCGGAGGAGGCCGAGCGCGCCCTGGCCTCCGGCGCCCGCGCCCTGCTGCTCACCTCCCGCGCCCAGAACCCCACCGGCGCCGCCGTCACCGCCGCCCGCGCCGCCGGGCTGCGCGCGCTCCTGGCCCGCCGGCCCGGCACCCTGCTGATCGAGGACGACCACGGCGAGGGCATCGTCGCCCGTCCCCCGCACCTCGTCGCCGGAACGACCCGGCACTGGGCCGTGGTCCGCTCCACCGCCAAGGCCTACGGCCCCGACCTGCGCCTGGCCGTCCTGGCCGGCGACCCGCTCACCGTCGACCGGCTCCTGGGCCGCCAGCGCCTGGGCCCCGGCTGGGTCAGCCACCTCCTCCAGGACACCGTCGCGGCGCTGTGGCGCGCCGGGGCCGTCGACCCCGCGGCCGTCGGCCGCGCCTACGGCGCCCGCCGCGACGCTCTGCTGCGCGCCCTGGCCGCCCGCGGCGTGAGCGCCCACGGCCACAGCGGGCTGAACGTCTGGGTGCCCGTCCCCGACGAGACCGGCGCCCTGGCCCGCCTCCTCCAGGCCGGCTGGGCCGCCGCCCCCGGCGCCCGCTTCCGCCTCGCCTCCCCGCCGGGCCTGCGCCTGACCGTCTCCACCCTCGCCCCCGAGGAGGCCGGCCCCCTGGCCGAGGCGGTGGCCGCCGCCCTGCGCCCACCGCCCCCCGGCCGCCGCTACTGACGGCCCGGTCCCCGCGCCCCCGAAAGCCCGTCGCGGCCCCTGCCGGGCGCGCCCTAACCTGGCCGCATGCTGCGCGAAACGTCCGCGACCCGCTACGTCACCCCCCTGCGCGAGGGCGGCTCCCTGCCGGGGATCGTGGAGGCCGACGACCTCGGCACCTACGTCATGAAGTTCACCGGCGCCGGGCAGGGCCGCAAGTCCCTGGTCGCCGAGGTCATCTGCGGCGAACTCGCCCGCGCGCTCGGCCTGCGCGTCCCCGAGCTGGTGCGGATGCGCCTGGACCCCGTCATCGGCCTGGCCGAGCCGGACCAGGAGGTGCAGGAGCTGCTGAAGGCCAGCGGCGGCCTCAACCTCGGCATGGACTTCCTGCCCGGCTCCCTCGGCTTCGACCCCCTGGCGTACGCCGTCGGCGCCGAGGAGGCAGGCCGCGTCGTGTGGTTCGACGCCCTCGTCGCCAACGTGGACCGCTCCTGGCGCAACCCCAACCTCCTCGTCTGGCACGGCGACCTGTGGCTCATCGACCACGGCGCCGCCCTCATCTGGCACCACAACTGGCCCACCGCCGCCGCCTTCGCCGCCCGCCCCTACGATGCCTCCGACCACGCGCTCGCCCCCTTCGGCCCCGACCTCGCCGGCGCCGCCTCCGACCTCGCCCCCCGCGTCACCGGGGACCTGCTCGCCGGGGTGCTCGCACAGGTCCCCGACGAATGGCTCGCCGGGGAGCCCGGCTTCGAGGGCCCCGAGGCGGTCCGCGCCGCCTACGCCGAGGTCCTCTCCGCCCGCGCCGCCGGCCTCCCGGAGCGCGTCACCCTCGGCCCGCCCACTCCGCGCCGCCCCTCCCGCGCCCCGGGCTGGCTCACCGGCCGCCCCCGCGCCGCCGGGGAGGCGGCCAGGTGAGCGCCGCACCGGGGGCCGCCGCCCAGGGACCGGGCCGGGACGTCTTCGAGTACGCCGTGCTCCGCGTCGTGCCGCGCGTGGAGCGCGGGGAGTTCATCAACGCCGGGGTGATCCTCTACTGCCGCGCCCGCTCCTTCCTCGCCGCCGCCACCCACCTCCACGAGGAGCGCCTGCGCGCGCTGGACCCGGACGCCGACCTCGCCGGGGTGCGCGCGGCCCTGCACGCCGCCGAGTGCGTCTGCCGCGGGGGAACGGACGCCGGGCCCGCCGCCGGGGACGAGGCCGGGCGCCGCTTCCGCTGGCTGATCGCCCCCCGCTCCACCGTCGTTCAGCCGGGCCCCGTGCACACCGGGCTGACCGCCGACCCGCACGCCGAGCTGGCCAGGCTCCTTCAGGTGCTGGTGCGCTGACCGGCGCGCCGCACCCGGGCGGCCCGTCCCTTCGTTGACAGGGGGCGGGGCGCCTTCCTACCGTCGCCCCTGCGATAGTTACTGAGCGGTTGTTCAGCTCACGACGGCGAGGAGAAGCCAGCATGTCCACCACCGACCAGCGCGTCGCCATCGTCACCGGTGCGGCCCGGGGCATCGGCGCGGCCACGGCCGTCCGGCTCGCGGCCGAGGGCCGCGCCGTCGCCGTCCTCGACCTGGAGGAGAGCGCCGGCAAGGACACCGTGGACGCCATCACCGCCGCCGGCGGGCGAGCCCTGGCCGTCGGCTGCGACGTCTCGGACTCCGAGGCCGCCGCGGCTGCCGTCGCCCGGGTCGCCGAGGAGCTGGGCCCGCCCCAGATCCTGGTCAACAACGCCGGCGTCCTGCGCGACAACCTGCTGTTCAAGATGAGCGACGCCGACTGGGACACCGTGATGAACGTCCACCTGCGCGGCGCGTTCCTCATGACCCGCGCCTGCCAGAAGCACATGGTGGACTCCGCCTTCGGCCGGGTCGTCAACCTCTCCTCGTCCTCCGCCCTGGGCAACCGCGGCCAGGCCAACTACTCCGCCGCCAAGGCCGGCCTCCAGGGCTTCACCAAGACCCTCGCCATCGAGCTGGGCAAGTTCGGCATCACCGCCAACGCCGTCGCCCCCGGCTTCATCGCCACCGACATGACCGCGGCCACCGCCGCCCGCGTCGGCATGGAGTTCGACGACTTCCAGAAGGCCGCCGCCGACGCCATCCCGGTGCGCCGGGTCGGCCGGCCCGAGGACGTCGCCGGCGCCATCGCCTACTTCACCTCCGACGCGGCCGGTTTCGTCTCCGGCCAGGTGCTCTACGTCGCCGGCGGCCCCCTGGACTGACCCCTCCGCCCCGGGCGGGGAAGGCGCCCCCGTCCGCGGACCGGGCGCGCGGGCCGTTGTCAGTGGCCGGCGGTACGTTCGTCGGCGAAGGCTCAAGCCATGACAACGCCCCGCGCACCCACGGAGGTTCACGACGTGACCGGCATGCTCCCCGCTTCCTGGCAGGACGTCCTCGGCGACGAGCTCGGCCGGCCCTACTTCAAGGAGCTCACCGAGTTCGTCGAGGAGGAGCGGGCCCGCGGCCCGGTCTACCCGCCCCGGGACGAGGTCTTCGCCGCCCTGGACGCCACCCCCTTCGACCGGGTGAAGGTCCTCGTCCTCGGCCAGGACCCCTACCACGGCGAGGGCCAGGGCCACGGCCTGTGCTTCTCCGTGCGGCCCGGCGTGCGCATCCCGCCCTCCCTGCGCAACGTCCTCAAGGAGCTGCGCGAGGAGCAGGGGCACCCCCTCCCGGACAACGGGTACCTCATGCCCTGGGCCCGCCAGGGCGTCCTGCTGCTGAACGCCGTGCTCACCGTCCGCGCGGGCGAGCCCAACTCCCACAAGGGCAAGGGCTGGGAGAAGTTCACCGACGCGGTGATCCGCGCCGTGGCCGAGCGGGAGCAGCCGGCCGTCTTCGTGCTGTGGGGCTCCTACGCGCGCAAGAAGCTCCGGCTGATCGACACCGCCCGGCACGCCGTCGTCGAGGGCCCGCACCCCTCCCCGCTGTCCGCGCAGAAGTTCGCCGGCACCCGGCCGTTCACCCGGATCGACGAGGCGCTCGCCGCCCAGGGCCACGACCCCGTGGACTGGCGCGTCCCCGACCTGGGGGTGTGACGCGCGGCGGGCCCGCCCGTATGCTGCCCCTTCCGCCGGTGCCCGCCCGGCCGCCGCCCCCGCGGCCCCGGGCTCGCGCGCCGGCGGCGGGGCCACCGACGAGGAGGCGGAGGAGGCGCGCAAGGTGAAGGTCGGCCTGATAGGGCTCGGGGACATCGCCCACAAGGCATACCTGCCGGTGCTCACCACCCAGCCCGGCGTCCAGCCGCACCTGCACAGCCGCAGCGCCGCCACCCTGGAGCGGGCCGGCCTCGCCCACCGGGTGCCGCCCGAGCGGCTACACGCCGACCTGGACTCCCTGCTGGCCGCCGGCCTCGACGCGGCCTTCGTCCACGCCCCCGCGCCCGCCCACCCCCCGCTCGTCGCCCGCCTCCTGGCCGCCGGGGTCCCCACCTACGTCGACACGCCCCTCGCGGACGGTGCCGCCGGGGCCCGCCGCCTGGTCGAGCTGGCCGAGGCCCGCGGCACGGCCCTCGCCGTCGGCTTCACCCGCCGCCACGCCCCCGCCTACGCCCAGTGCCTGGAGCACCCCCGCGACCTGATCCTGATGCAGCGCCACCGCCGCGGCCTGGCCGAGGACCCGCGGCGCCTGGTCTTCGACTCCTTCATCCACGTCGTGGACACGCTGCGCTTCCTCGCGCCCGGGCCCGTGGAGGATGTCACCGTCACCGCGCGGGTCCGCGATGGCCTGCTGGATCACGTGGTGCTCCACCTGTCCGGGGACGGATTCAGCGCGGTCGGCGCGATGAGCCACCGCTCCGGCTCGGACGAGGAGATCCTGGAGATATCCGGCCAGGACCGCAAGCGCGAGGTGCGCAACCTCGCCGAGATCGTCGACCACAAGGGCCAGCCCAGCGTCCGCCGCCGCGGCGACTGGGTCCCGGTGGCCCGGCAGCGCGGCATCGAACAGGCCGCGCTGTCCTTCCTGGAGGCCGTGCGGGCCGGCCGCGCCCCCTCGGCCCGCGACGCCCTGCGCACGCACGAGCTGTGCGAGCGGATCGTGCGCGAGGCCCTCGGCCACGGCTGACCGGCGGCCCGGGCCCGGCCGACGGCCCGCGGCCGGGCGTTCGAACGGGGCCCAGGGCGACGGGCGCCCCGGTCAGGACTCCTCGGAGACGACCTCGTCGCCGGTGCCCACGTCCTCGCCCTCGTGCGGCTCGACCGCCCCGGCCCAGATCAGCGCCAGCAGCACCACGCCCACCACGATCCGGTACCAGACGAACGGCATGAAGCTGCGCGTGGAGATCCACTTCATGAACCACGCGATGATCGCGTACCCGACGCCGAAGGCCACCACCGTCGCGAAGATCGTCGGCCCCCACGAGACGTGCGAGCCCTCCTCGCCGATCGAGGTCAGCTCGTACAGCCCCGAGGCCAGCACCGCCGGGACGGCCAGCAGGAAGGAGTACCGCGCCGCGGCCTCCCGCCGGTACCCCAGGAACAGGCCGCCCGTGATCGTCGCCCCCGAGCGCGAGACGCCCGGCACCAGCGCCATCGCCTGGCACAGCCCGAACAGCAGGCCGTCGCGCACCGTCAGCTGCTCCAGCGTCTTGCGCTCGCGCACCGCCCGGTGCCGCCCGCCCGTCGCGTCCCGCATCGCCAGCCGATCCGCGACGCCCAGGATCACGCCCAGCACGATGAGGTTCACCGCGATCAGCCGCAGGTCGCGGAAGGGCCCCTCGATCGCGTCCTGGAGCGTCAGCCCCAGCACGCCGATCGGGACCGAACCGATGATCACCAGCCAGCCCATCCGGGCGTCCGGGTCCGAGCGCGCCGACTTGTCCCTCAGCGACCTGAACCACGCCCCGACGATGCGCGCGATGTCCTTGCGGAAGTAGATGAGCACCGCCGCCTCGGTCCCGATCTGCGTCACCGCGGTGAACGCCGCCCCCGGGTCCTCCCAGTCGAACGCCACCGCGGTCAGCCGCAGGTGGGCACTGGAGGAGATCGGCAGGAACTCCGTGAGCCCCTGGACCAGACCGAGAATCAGCGATTCGAACCAAGACATGGACTGAGCGGCATCCCGGGGGAGTGGCGGTTCACGGACGTCGCCAAGCAGCGGCAAGCGGGCACGACACCGGCAGCGACGCGCGCGAGGCGAGATCACTCTAAGCCAGCCCCGGGGGTGCCCCGTACCGCGGGCGGGCGGAGGGGCGTTCCGCTTCCGCGGCCGTCGCCCCGCCCGCCCGCCGCTCCCGGCCGAACGGCCCGGCTCGCCGCGCCGCACGGCCCGGCGGCAGAATGGTGCGGTGCCCGAGCCGCTGCCCGTCACCCGCGCCACCGACCTGGGCACCGCGCGCCTGCTGCCGGACCTGGACCGGCCCGGCGCCTGGCTGCTGACGGTGGACGACGCGCCCCAGTCCTACGTGGACCCGGCCGACCCGCTGCACCTGGAGTTCGAGTACGTCCGCCGGCTCGCGCTCCTGCTGGACGCCGCCGCCCCCGCCGGGCGCCCGCTGGACCTCCTCCACCTCGGCGGCGGCGCGCTGACCCTGCCCCGCTACGCCGCCGCCACCCGCCCCGGCTCCCGCCAGCGCGTGGTGGAGGCGGACGCCGCCCTGGCCGCCCTGGTGACCGGGCACCTCCCCCTGCCGCCGGGCTCCGGGATCGCGGTGGAGATCGCGGACGCCGGGGCGGCGCTGGCCGCCACCACGCCCGGAAGCGCCGACGTCGTCCTCGCCGACGTCTTCGGCGGCTCCCGCATCCCCGCCCACCTCACCGCGCTGGGCCACGCCCGCGCCGCCGCCCGCGCGCTGCACCCCGGCGGCCTCTACGCCGCCAACCTCGCCGACGCCGCGCCCTTCGCCTTCCTGCGCTCCCAACTGGCCACGCTCGGCGCGGTCTTCCCCGAGCTGTGCCTGATCGCCGAGCCCGCCGTGCTGCGCGGGCGCCGCTTCGGCAACCTCGTGGTGGCCGCCTCCCGCGCCCCGCTGGACGTGGCCGCCCTGGCGCGCGCGGCGGCGGCCGACGCCTTCCCGGCCCGCGTCGTGCACGGCCCCGATCTCGCCCGGCTGGCCGGCGACGCGCCGCCCGTCCCCGACCACGCCGCCGTGCCCTCGCCCCGGCCCCCCTCGGGCGCGTTCACCATCGGCTAGCCCGGCCGTGACCCGGCGCGCGCCGCCGGCCGCGAGACCGCGAGACCGGCAGACCGCGGGGGAGAACGCCCGCCCGCGCCCGGCCGGGCCCCCGCGGGCCGTCCCGGGCCGAGGGGGGAGCGGCGGCCTCAGCCCGAGGCGAGCAGCAGCGTCCCGGCCAGGGCCAGGCCCGCGCCGAGCGACTGGGCCGCGCGCAGGCGCTCGCGCAGCACGCCCCGGGCGGCGAGCGCGGTGACCACCGGGTAGAGGGAGGCGAGCACGGCCGCCACCGTGACCGGCCCGATCCGCGCGGCCAGCGCGTACGTGGCGTTGGCCGCGACATCGGCCAGGCCCACGAAGGTCAGCGAGGGCAGCGCCTCCCGCACCGCGGCCACGCCGCCGTCCGGCAGCACCGGGGTCCCGCGCCGGGCCCCGGCCCAGAGGGCCGCGCCCCCGGCCAGGACATTGCACACCCGCTGGACGAACAGCGCGAGGAAGAGCCCGGTCACCGAGGTCGACGCCTCCGCGATCAGGGCCAGCACCGCCCCGAAGCCGAAGGCGGCCCCGACCGTGTACCCCAGGGTCCTGCGCCGCACCGCGGCCCCGCCCGCCTGCGGCCCGCCCGCGAGGACCACCCCGCCGAAGGCGACCAGGAAGCCGAGGTACTGCACCGGCCCGGGGCGTTCGCCCAGCGCCAGCGCCACGCCGACCGGCACGACCACGGCCGTCGCCACGAGCGGCGAGACCACGCCCATGGGGCCCAGGGCCAGGGCGCGGTAGAAGAAGAGCATCGCCACCGGCCCGATCAGCCCGGCCGCCACCGCGAACCACAGCCGCGCGCCCGCCTCGCTCCACGCGCCGGTGGCCAGGACCACCGCGCCGAGCACCGCCGCGGCCAGCGCCTGCGAGACGACGACCACCGTCAGCGCGGGCATGCGCCGCGTCAGCAGCCCGCCGCCGAAGTCGGCAAGACCCCACAGCAGGCTGGTGGCCAGGGCCAGGGCGACCATCGGGCACCTCGCAGTACAGTACGTTGAACGATCGAGTCGGGCTCAGTGTAGTCCATTGTGCTGCACTGCCCGAACAAAATAATGACCCGCACCGGAGGGGACGTCGTTCCGTGACCGACCTCGACCAGCTGACCCAGTCGCTGGCCCGGAACCTCAGGCGCCTGCGCACCGAGCGCGGCCTGACCCTGGACGCGCTCGCCGCCCGCGCGGGCATCAGCCGCGGGATGCTCATCCAGATCGAGCAGGCCAGGACCAACCCCAGCATCGGCACCGTGGTCAAGGTCGGCGACGCCCTGGGTGTCAGCATCACCACACTCCTGGGCGCGGAGCGCCGCCCGGCGATCCGCCTGGTCCCGCCCGAGGAGGCCGTGCGGCTGTGGTCCACGCCCGCGGGCAGCCACAGCACGCTGCTGGCCGGCACCGAGGCGCCCGGGCCGCTGGAGCTGTGGCGCTGGCGCCTGATGCCGGGGGAGGGGCACTCCTCGGACCCGCACCCGTCCGGCACCTCGGAGCTGGTGCACGTCACCGCCGGCGTGCTGACCGTCGTTCTCGACGGCGAGGAGCACCGGGTGGCCGCGGGCACCTCGGCCTCCTTCGAGTCGCACGTGCCCCACGGGTACCGCAACGACGGGGCCGAGCCCGCCGAGATGACGATGGCCGTCTCCGTGCCGCCCGCCCCGCCGTCCCGCTGAGGGGGCGTCAGGAGGGGGCGCGCGCTGCTAGGTTCCCTGGCATGCGCGCTCCCATCGGCTCCTTCGACGACGCCCGCCCGGCCCCGCTGGCCGCCGATCTGCTCCCGCCCCCCGTGGCCGAGGCCGTCCGCGCCTGGCGCGGGCCGGTGCCGGCCGAGCATCTGATCTGGGTGGACTCCGACCCGGCCGTGGCCGACACGGCGGACTTCGTGGCCACCTACGGCGAGGACCTGCTGGACGCCTCGGCCAACTGCGTGGTCGTGGCGGGCAAGCGCGGCGGCGCCTCCCGGCTGGCCGCCTGCGTGGTGCTCTCCCGCACCCGGGTCGACGTCAACGGCGCGGTCCGCCGGCTGCTCGACGTCCGCAAGGCGTCCTTCGCCCCGCGCGAGACGGCCACCGGCGAGACGGGCATGGAGTACGGCGGGATCACGCCCATCGGGCTGCCCTCCGAGTGGCCGCTGCTGGTGGACGCGGCCGTGGTGGACCTCCCGCACGTGCTGCTCGGCAGCGGGCGGCGGCGCGGGAAGCTCATCGTCCCGGGGAAGGCCCTGCGCCAGCTCCCGGCCGCCGTGGTGGTCGAGGGCCTGGGCCGCTGAGGGCGCGGGGCGCCCGCCCCGTCCCGCGGTGACGGCCGCCCCCCCCGCTCGCGCGTCGCTTCCCCGATCCGCCCGCGGGCGCCCGTGCCCCGGAGCGGGGGTCCCGGCCCGCGCGCCCCTCGCCTCCCCGGGGTGCCCCTGACGTGCGCGGCTGCCGGTGGGTTCGCCGCGGACTCGCTCCCGCCCCGGCGTGCCGGTGCCCCGCGGCCGGCCGCCACCTGCTTCCCATATACCCCCCAGGGTATCCCCGCGAGAGCCTCCCTTCGTGCCCCCTGGGGGTATCGGGATCGCTGTCGCGGGCCGGCCGCCATCGCCTCGCGCTCGCCGCTCCCCGCCGCTTGACTTATACCCCAGGGGGGTATGTATGGTGAAGGCGTGCACCGGCCCGGCGGGCCCGGCGCACGCCCCCTCGGCGAACAGGAGTCACGTCATGAGCACCGCCCCCTCCCACCCGGTCCCCGTCCGCGCGGAGTTCACCGTCACCGGCATGACCTGCGCCCACTGCGTCGCCTCGGTCACCGAGGAGGTCGGCGCCCTCCCCGGCGTGGAGTCCGTCGACGTGGACCTGGCCACCGGCGCCCTGGCCGTCACCAGCGCCGGCCCGCTGGCCCCCGCGGCCGTGGCCGCCGCCGTCGAGGAGGCCGGCTACACGGCCACCCCGGCTGCCCAGGCCGGGACGACCGAGCCGCCCGCCGCCTGCTGCGGCGGCGCCTGCCACTGACCCCCGCCCCCCGCACCACCCCCCGGGCGGCCCAGCCGCAGGAAAGGACAGCAGCGATGAAGACGGTCACCCGCGCCGGCGCCTACTCGGCCGGCCTCGCCGTCGCCTTCGGAGCGGCGTTCGGCATAGGGAACGCGATCGACCCGGTCGCCTCCGACCCGCCGCCCGCCCACGGCCGGCACGGCGGCTCCGCACCACCCGCAGCGCACGAAGAAGACGAGCCCATGAACGAGCACGGCGGCACCGAGCACGACACCACCGAGAACGCCCCCGCCACCCCCGGCGGCCTCCAGATCTCCGAGCGCGGCTACACGCTCGTCCCGCCCGCCGAGCCGGTCCCCGCGGGGGAGCGCGCGGACTTCCGCTTCCGCGTGCTGGGCCGGGACGGCGCGCCCCTGACCCGGTACGAGGAGGCCCACGGCCAGGACCTGCACCTCATCGTCGTCCGCCGCGACCTCTCGCGGTACCAGCACGTCCACCCCACCCTGGGCGAGGACGGCACGTGGAGCGTTCCCCTGACGTTCCCCGACCCCGGCGCCTACCGGGTCTTCGCGGACTTCACCCCGGCCGGGGACGAGGACGGCGCGCTCACCCTCGGCGCCGACGTCTCCGCCGCCGGGCCGTACGAGCCCGAGCCGCTGCCCGAGCCGGACCGGACCGCGACCGTGGACGGTTACACCGTGACGCTGGAGGGCGACCTGGCGGCGGGCGCCTCCTCCGAGCTGACCCTGTCCGTCAGCCGCGACGGCGAGCCCGTCACCGACCTCCAGCCCTACCTCGGCGCCTACGGCCACCTCGTGGCGCTGCGGTCCGGCGACCTGGCCTACCTCCACGTCCACCCGCAGGGCGAGCCCGGCGACGGACGGACCCCCGCCGGTCCCGGCATCACCTTCCACGCCGAGGCCCCCAGCGCCGGCGCCTACCGCCTCTACCTGGACTTCCGGCACGAGGGGCGGGTGCGGACCGCCGAGTTCACGGTCACGGCCGGCGAGGCGGAGGGCGGCGGCCACGCCGGGCACGGCTCCGGCGAGGGCCACGCCCACTGACGGCACCCGCCGCACCCCGGTGCCGGGCCCGCGCCCGGCGCCGGGGGTTCCCGCGTCCGTTCGACGTCCCCGCTCGCGCGCCGTCGTCACCGGTCCGCGCGCGGGGCGTTGCCCTCTCAGGCCCGGCCCGGCCAGTGCGCGGGCCGGACCAGTGCGGCGGGCAGCCGGGTGCGGGCATCGCCGCGGGCGGCCCCGGCCTGGGGCTGGGTGAGGAAGAGGCTCGTGGAGAGGTCGGCCCCGCGCAGGTCCGCCCCGCGCAGGTCCGCGCCGATGAGGTCGGCTCCTCGCAGGTCCGCCTCCCGAAGGTCGGCGCCCAGCAGCAGGGCGCCGCGCAGGTCGGCCCCGCGCAGGTCCGCGCCGCGCAGCCGGGCCCCGGCCAGGTCCCCGCGCCGGAGCCCCTGGCGCGCGCGACGGCCGGAACCGGTCCCGGCGCGCGCCAGCGCACTGGCCGCGCGCAGCGCGTCGCGCACCCGCTCCCGGTGCGCCGCCAGGTCGAGGGCGGGCAGCTCGACGGCCGGCAGCGAGGCCAGCCGCTCGGTCTCCGCCAGCAGCGCCCGCAGCTCGCCGCGCAGCCGTCGCGCGGCGTCCAGGCCCAGGGCCTCGGTCAGGTACCACAGCAGCTCGTGAAGCTGCCGCGCCACGGGGAAGGCGGCGGCCATCGCCGCGGCCGTTTCCGGCGCGGCGCGCCAGTCCCGCCCGCCGAAGGTCTCCCGGGACACGCGCTGCCCGGCGCCGAAGCAGTCGTAGGCCGTGCACCCGGCGTAGCCGCGCTCGCGCAGCCGGGCGTGGATGCGGCAGCCGAAGTCCTCCCCGAGGTGCCCGCACGGCTCGCCCGCCGCCTTGTCGGCCGCGAAGTCCGCCGAGGCCGCGAAGGGCAGCACCACGCAGCACAGCCCGAAGCAACTCGCGCAGTCCCCGCGCAGCCGCTCCCGGCCCTCCGCCGCCTGCGCAGCGTTCATACGCGGCCCCCTTCCTCCCGTTCCCCGGGACGCTGGTGGTCGCCGGGCCGGCCCCACCCTAAGCCGCGGGCCGCCACGCCCCGGCGCCTCAGCGCAGGCCGAGCGCCCCCAGCTCGATGGCCGGGCACAGGTCCATCACCATCTCAGCACCCGCGGCCCGGGTGCGGACGTAGGCGTCCTCGTCGATCACCCCTAGCTGGAACCACACCGCCCGGGCCCCGATCGCCACCGCCTCGTCCGCGACGGCCCCGGCCGCCGCGCTGTTGACGAAGACGTCCACCACGTCCACGGGGAAGGGGATCGCGGACAGCGAGGCGTACCCGCGCTCGCCGTGCACGGTCTCCGCGCGCGGGTGCACCGGCACCACGCGCTTGCCGAAGCGCTGCAGCACGGCCGCCACCCCGTAGGCCGCACGGCCGCGGTTGCCGGAGAGGCCCACCACCGCCCACGTGTCCCCGGTCTCGGTCAGAATCCTGCGGGCCGTCTCCCTGTCGCCATACATGCCCCGCACAACGACGGCCCGCCGGTCCGCCATTCCCGGGCCCGGCCCCCCGCTCACGGCGCCCGGTACGTCTCCCCGCCCAGCGTCACGCGCGCCTCCCCGGCCGTCGCCCCCGCCAGCCACTGGGCGAACGCCCCCGCCTCCGCCTCCGGCAGCCCCACCTCGATCGTGACCTCCGCCCCGTACGTCACCCGCCGCACGTCCCGCCCGGCCGCCCGCAACTCGTTCTCCAGCCGCCCCGCCGCCGCGTGCCCCACCGTCACCGAGACCAGCCGCAGCCGCCGCCGGGGAACCGTCCCCACCGCGTCCAGCGCCTCCCCGACCACCCCGCCGTAGGCCCGGATCAGGCCCCCCGCGCCCAGCTTGGTGCCCCCGAACCACCGCGCCACCACCGCCACGGAGAACCGCACCTCCCGCCGCAGCAGCATCCGCAGCATCGGCAGCCCGGCCGTTCCGCCCGGCTCGCCGTCGTCCCCGCTGCGCCGCACCTCGCCCGCCGCGCCCAGCACGTAGGCCCAGCAGTGGTGCGTGGCGTCCGGATACCGGGCCCGCACCCGCGCCAGGAACGCCCGCGCCTCCTCCTCGGTGGCGGCCGGGGCCAGCGCGCACAGGAAACGCGAGCGGCTGACCTCCCGCTCGTGCTCCCCCTCGCCCGCCACCGTCAGGTACCCGTCCCGCATCCCGCCAGCCTAGAACCCCCCACCCCCCGGCCGCCGGGGGCGGCACTGTCCGACCCGGGTGAGACACTGAGGGACCGTGAGCACAGCACACGGCGAAGGGCAGGGCCGGGAAGGCCGGATGAGGCAGGGGGCTCACCCAGGCCCCGGGGGCCTGGGAGGTGCCCCCAGCGGGCGGGCGGCGCGGTGAGGTTCCTGCACACCTCCGACTGGCACCTGGGCCGCTCCCTGCACCGGGTCTCCCTGCTCGACGCGCAGGCCGCCTTCCTCGACCACCTCGTGGAGACCGCCCGCGCCGAGCGCGTCGACGCCGTCCTGGTCGCCGGCGACATCCACGACCGCGCCGTCCCCCCGCTGCCCGCCGTGCGCCTCTTCGACGACGTCCTGCACCGCCTGGCCGGCCACGGCATCCGCGCCGTCCTCATCTCCGGCAACCACGACTCCCCGGCCCGCCTCGGCGTCGGCGCCGGCCTCATCGGCCGCGCCGGCATCCACCTGCGCACCGACCCGGCCGCCTGCGCGACGCCCGTGCTGCTCACCGACCGGCACGGCGAGGTCGCCGTCTACGGCCTGCCCTACCTCGAACCCTCCCTGACGCGCGGGGAGTTCGGCGCGCCCGAGACCAGCCACGCCGCCGTGCTCGGCGCGGCGGCCGAGGGTGTGCGCGCCGACCTCGCCACCCGCCCGCCCGGCACCCGCTCCCTCGTCCTGGCCCACGCCTTCGTCACCGGCGGCCAGGGCTCCGACAGCGAGCGGGACATCACCGTCGGCGGCTCCGCCGCCGTCCCGGCCTCCGTCTTCGAGGGCGTCGACTACGCCGCCCTGGGCCACCTCCACGGCTGCCAGACCCTCACCGACCGCCTGCGGTACTCCGGTTCGCCCCTGGCGTACTCCTTCTCCGAGGCCGGGCACCGCAAGACGACGTGGCTGGTCGACCTCGACGCCCGCGGCCGAGTCGCCGCCGAGCGCGTGGACTGCCCCGTCCCCCGCCCCCTGGCCCGCGTCCGCGGCACCCTGGAGACCCTGCTGGGCGACCCCGCGCTCGCCGCCCACGAGAACGCCTGGGTCGAGGCCACCCTCACCGACCCCCTGCGGCCCGAGGACCCCATGGCCCGCCTCGCCGCCCGCTTCCCGCACCTCCTCAGCCTCGTCTTCGCCCCCGACCGCGCCCCCGACGCCCCCGCCACCTACGCCGAGCGGGTAGCCGGGCGCGACGACCAGCGCATCGCCGAGGAGTTCGTGGCACACGTGCGCGGCGGCCGGGCCCCGGACGAGCGCGAACGCCAGGACCTGCGCGCCGCGCTGGAGGCCGCCCGCGCCGCGGAGGCCGCCCGATGAGGCTGCACCGGCTCACCGTCACGGCCTTCGGCCCCTTCCGCGGCACCGAGCACGTCGACTTCGCCGCCCTCTCCGCCGCCGGCCTCTTCCTTCTCCACGGCCCCACCGGCGCGGGCAAGACCTCCCTGCTCGACGCCGTCTGCTTCGCCCTCTACGGCTCCGTGCCCGGCGCCCGCCAGAGCCCCGCCGTCTCCCTGCGCAGCGACCACGCCGACCCCCGCACCCCCACCGAGGTCGTCCTCGACCTCACCCTCGCCGGCCGCCGCCTGGAGATCACCCGCCGCCCCGAGCAGGAGCGCCCCAAGGTCCGCGGCACCGGCACCACCCGCGACCGCGCCCGCACGTGGCTGCGCGAGCAGGACCCCGCCACCGGCCGGTGGCGCCCGCTCAGCCACTCCCACCAGGAGGCCGCCGAGGAGCTGGGCGGGCTGCTGGGCATGAGCCGCGACCAGTTCTGCCAGGTCGTCCTGCTGCCCCAGGGTGACTTTGCCCGCTTCCTGCGCGCCGGAGCCGAGGACCGCGCCAAGCTGCTGGGCCGCCTCTTCGACACCCGCCGCTTCGCCGCCGCCGAGGCCCACCTCGCCGAGCGGCGCGCCGGCGCCGAACGCGAGGTGCGCGCCGGGGACGAGGCGCTGCTGGCCGTCGCCCACCGCGTCCGCCAGGCCGCCGGCCCCTGGCACCCCCCGGACGGCCCGGCCGGCGAGGGCGCGGGCGGCCCCGGCCCCGGCGAGCCCGGACTCGCCGACGCGGTCCTCGCCGCCGCGGCGCAGGCGCGTTCCGCCGCCCGCGAGCACCGCGACACCGCCGCCGCCGCCCTGGCCGCCGCCGAGGCCGCCCACACAGCCGCCCAGCGCGACCACGCCGGGGCCGCCGAGCGCGCCCGCCTCCAGCAGCGCCACCACGACGCCGCCCGCCGCGCCGCCGCCGTGGAGGCCGAACGCCCCGCCCGCGAGGCCGCCCGCGCCCGGCTGGAACGCGCCCGCGCCGCCGAGGCCGTGGCCCCCGCCCTGCGCCTGCACGCCGCCGCCCGCGCCGAGCACGCGGCAGCCCTGGAGGCCGAAAGCCACTCCCGCGCCGCCCTCCCCGGCGAGCCCGCCGACGCCCCCGCCGGCCACCTGGCCGCCCGCGAACGCGCCGCCCGCGAACGCCTCGGCGCCCTCACCGCCGCCCGCCGCGCCGCCGCCGTGGAG
>NZ_JAVREN010000048.1:0-39568 GCF_031845405.1 Streptomyces boetiae | reverse complement strand
CCGCGTACCCCTCGTCCTCGCGCCCGGTCGGCCGCTCCAGCGGCCAGCACACGGCGTGCGCCATGGCCCGCAGGTCGGCCGTGCCGACGCGACCGTCCCCGGTCTGGTCGAGGACCTGGCGGAAGAACGCGTCCAGTCGCGCGGCCCGGCTGTCCCGCCGGCGGGCGCGGCTGCGCCGGGGCGGGCGGGCGGGGGAGGTCCCCTCCCCGGTGAGCGAGCCGCGGTAACGCCGGCGGTCGGGGAGGCGCTTGACCAGGTGCCGCGCGCCGTGGTGCAGCGTCCAGGAGAGCGCGGCGGCGCTCCGGCTCCGGCGCAGCCCGAGCCGTTCGCGCAGGGCGGGCGGCAGGTCCGCGACGGTCAGGGCGGCCACCCCAATCCGCCGATGACTCCGCTCCAGCCGCGCGGCCTCGCGCCGCAGAGCCTCCACATCCCCGAAGAACAGACGCCGCCCGCTGTCCAGCGTGTGCTGAACCCTCCGCCACGGATGCGCCCGATAACTCGACCACTCACCCATCCCGGCGGCGACCACGGGATGCGCGACCTGCATCACGATCAACCGCCACGCAACCAGCGCGAGCCGCCGCTCGGCGAGGGCGCGGCGCAGTTCAAGGGCCGACATGGGGCGCCTCCTGGGAATGGCCGGGCGCCCGGGGAACCGCGCGCAGCCTCACCCAAGCGCCCCTCCACCCGCCCGGGTGGCCCGGCCACCCCCAAACCACACCTTCGGGGGAACTCGCGTTCGGCGCCGTCTCGCGAGGCGGCGGTACCGGAGCGCGAGCTCCAACGTCCGTGCGCACGGCCGCCCTTGGTCACGGCTGAGAGGCAGGCGCCGTCATCACGCGGCCGACCTCCCGGCGGATCTTCTCGTCCCCGATCACCCGCAGATACTCCGCGAGAACCGCGCGCTCCGGGCCCTCCGCCCGCTGCACGACGGTGACCGCGTGCCGCAGCGCTCGGAAGTGCGAGGCGTGCGCCAGCACCCGGGTCGTCAGGTCGACGGCGGCCGGGCCGTCGACCTGGACGAGCGCCGCGGCCAGATCGATCAGCTGGGTGGCCAGGTCGAAGGGGGGAGGCGGCTTCTCGGCCAGCAGGCGCGTGCCGCGTTCGACGACGGCCTTAAGATCCTCGGCCAGCGCAGTGATGACGGCCTCGCTGAAGACGTATTCCAGCCGCCCGTCGAAGTACTCGCGGTCGGCGATGCGGACGAGCGCACGTCGCCGTCGTCCAGCGCCATCACGAGTTGGGCGAACGTGCTGTCCACGGAGTACATGCGGTCGATCCGCGTGTTGTACCAGGGCACGCTCCTGCCGGCCGCGGCGGCGTCGATCACCGCCCGGAACCCGGCGCGTTCCCCCCAGGAGGCCAGGGCGCACCGCCTCCCGCCCCGGCACGCGCGCCAGGTGACGGGAGTCCTCCAGCCCCGCCTTGATCTCTTCGTAGGAAATCAAGACGTGACTGCAGTCGAGGGCCTCAACGTACCGCGCTCGCCCGCGACATCGGCTTCGCTCAGCAGGGCAGGTGCGTCGGCCGCCGAAGCCAGTACCAAGGCTTGGCGACCAGGTCGTCCACCGGGGTGCCCGTGGCCTCGGCCAGGGCCACCCCGCCGTCGTCCACCGTGACGCGCCGGTACTTCGCGTCGACTTCGGCCACAACGGAGGTAATCCCGTCGCGTTCCTGCTCGGGCAGGTTCTGCGCGAGCGACGTGATCCTGTCCCTGAGCCGGAGATCCTCCAGATACAGGGAGGCGGGATAGGCGCCCGAGGGCGGCCACCCGGTTTCCGCACGTACGGTCAGGCGTTCCCAGTTCACGAGTAGACCGCGCACATCCTCGGTCGCGGCGATCCGGTCCGTGATCGGTGTCGGCAACTGCATTTCCCGGATCACGTCCGGGAAGGGAGACACGGCCGCGTGCGGCAGCCCAGGGATGCGGATCTCGCTCTCGGTAACCCGGAACTCGCCGTCGTCGTCCTCGGGTTCCGCAAGGCGGGCGTAGGCCGTCTCGCCCGCCGGAGTGGCGATGCGCCAGACGCTCGGCAGCTTCTCGTCGGCCGGGAAAAGCGTTGCCGCGTTCAGCGCGCGGGCGAAACGCAGGGCCAGCGAGCCCTCGGTCGGCCGCTCGGCCACGGTCTCCGCGGCGTAGATGACGAGCGACCAGGTCACGTCGCCGTGCACCCGGGTGTATTCACAGGAGACGTCGGCATCCCAGGTACGGGAGTCATCGTCCTCCGCGGCGACCTCCACCGATGCCGGATCAAGCCGGAAGGCTTCGGCAATGACGGCGGCGAATTGCACGGGATCGGCGTCCCCGGTCAGAAGGAGGTTGTACGTCACCTCACTTGTTCCCAGCCGGGAGGGAGGGGCCCTGCCGCAGCGTCTCGCGGCTGAGGTGGTCGGCACGGCGCGTCGTTTCGGGGAGCCGGTACCGGGGCGCAAGCTTCAGGGTCGGCGAGCAGGCGGTATCCAGCCCGATCCCACTGCCGACGGACACGTAGACGGGCTTTACCCCGTCCTGTGTCCGGAGGGCGCGTCCCACAACCTCCCCTTTCTCGTCCAGCAGCGGCGTGGCGGCCCCGCGCTCCGGAGCCGGCTCGCGGTGGTCGAAGAGGAACGGCGACTTGGCCACCCCGAAGCATGGCCTGCCGGTCAGCACCCCGAGGTGGACGGCAAGCCCTGCCCGCCGGGGGTGCGCGATCCCGTACCCGTCGCAGACGATGACGTCCGGTTCCGTCCGCAGCCTACTCAAGGCCTCAAGCACGGACGGCAGTTCACGAAACGCCAGGAGCCCGGGTACGTAGGGGAACCGCGCTCGCCCGGCCACGGTGACCTCCTGTACGGCGAACGCCTCGGTCTCGTCGGCAGGCGGGATGAACTCCATCGTGGGGTCTCCTCAGTCCGGATCCTCGTTCGCCTGCCAGGACCGGATCGGATGCCCCTCGGCGTCCCATTCGTATTCCGCCAGGAGCCGCTTGCCGTCGTCGCTGTTGAGCTGCACCTTGGCGAGGGTGCCGTTCGGATGCCAGCGTCTGAACTCACCGGCGACAAGGCCCTTCCTGATGATTCCCTCCGCCCTCAGGGTCCCGTCGCGATACCACTCACACGTGAGCCCGTCCTTGATGCCGTCGGTGTACGTCTCCCGACTGATCAGGCTGTCCCCCTGGTACTCCTCGACTTCTCCCGTGAAGGGCCGCCCCTGGTACAGGAGACGATGCCCGAAGTCGTTATCGACGTTGGGATCGTCGATGTTGATGCGCTGCAAGGTAATCACCGGAATGGTCCGTCCGTGCTGCTGGAGGGACTCGGCGTCTCCGCCAAGCGCAGCGGCATCGCTCCCGAGGTCTCCTGAGAGGCCAATGATCCTAGAAGTGTCCACACGGTCCGTCTCCTGCAACGCCGGGGCTGTCGCGTCCTGCGCCATGGTGGGGCTGCTGTTCGAGCTGTCGGGGGCCGGGTGGGACGGGTTCCACCGGCTGATGGGCTTCCTGCACGGCAACGACCGCTCCCGCCCGCAAGGAGCCGCGCGGCCGAACGGCCCGGCGGCGCAAACGGGTTGAGCGCGCCGCCCGCCCTCCGGCACGCTGAGCCCCGTATGAATCCAGAACGCACCAAGCGCATATCGAAGTACCTCGCCCGCCACCTGCGGCACGACCCCGGCCGCATCGGCCTCACGCTCGACGCGCACGGCTGGGTCCCCGTCGATCAGCTGCTGGCCGCGGCTGCGGCGGACGGGGTCCGGTTCGGCCGGGCCGAGCTGGAGCACGTGGTGGCCACGAACGACAAACGGCGCTTCGCCTTCGACCCCGAGGGCACCCGCATCCGGGCCAGCCAGGGCCACTCGGTGGCCGTGGACCTGGGCCTGCCGCCCGCCGAGCCCCCGGAGTTCCTCTACCACGGCACCCACGGCCGCGCCCTGGAAGCGATCCGCGCCGAGGGCCTGCGCCCGATGGCCCGGCAGCACGTGCACCTCTCCCCGGACCGCGAGACGGCGACCCGCGTCGGGGCCCGGCGCGGGCGCCCCGTCGTGCTGTCCGTCGCCTCGGGCGCGATGCACCGGGCGGGCCACGTCTTTCACCTCAGCGAGAACGGCGTCTGGCTGACGACGGCCGTCCCCGCGGCGTTCCTCCGCTTCCCCGGCTGAACGCCCGGCCGCACCTGCGGCCGAACGCCCCCGCCGGGCGCCCGCCCCGAACGGCCGCCCCCGCCGAGGACGTTGCCCCGGCCCCGGCCGTTAACGCCAGCCCCGGCCGTTAACGCCGGCCCCGGCCGTTAACGCCGGCCCCGGCCGTTGCCCCGGCCCCGGACGTCAAGCCGCCGGGCTCAGCAGCCGTTCGATGACCTCCGCGATGCCGTCCGCGTCGTTGTCGCCGGTGACCTCGTCGGCCACGGCCAGCACCTCCGGGTGGGCCGCGGCCATGGCCACGCCGTGCGCGGACCAGCGCAGCATCGGGATGTCGTTGGGCATGTCCCCGAAGGCGATCGTGTCCGCGGCCGTCACGCCCAGGCGGCGGGCGGCCAGCGAGAGCCCGGTGACCTTGGTCAGCCCGGCGGGCAGCATCTCGACCAGATGCTCGCCGGAGATGACCAGGTTGACCTGGTCCCCGACCAAGGGGCGCGCGGCGGCGATCAGTTCGTCCTCGGAACGGCCCGGCTGCTGGAGGTAGAGCTTCAGCAGCGGCCGGGCGAACAGCTCCGAGCGGTCGGGCGTGACGGTGAACGCCTCCTCCCGCTCGGCCCGCTCCGTCTCGAAGCCGCTTCCGGCCACCGCTCGGAAGCGGTCGTCCATCGCGAAGTCCCCGTCCAGGCCGTCGCGGCTCGCCGCCACGGCCAGCGGGCCCAGGCCGTTCTCCAGGCGCTCCAGCATGGCGCGGGCCAGGGCCCGGTCCAGCGTGACGGAGGTCAGCAGGCGGTGCTCGCCGGAGTGGTAGAGCTGGGCGCCCTGGCCGCAGACGGCCAGGCCGCGGTACCCCAGGTCGTCCAGGATGTGCCGGGTGGCCGACACGCTCCGGCCGGTGACCACCAGGTGGTCGGCCCCCGCCGCCTGGGCCGCGCTCAGGGCGGCGCGGGTGCGCGCCGAGACGGTGTGGTCGCGGCGCAGCAGCGTGCCGTCGAGATCCGTGGCGACCAGGCGGTAGGGGAAGCGGTCGACGAGGGTCACGGGACCGGCTCTAGCGTCTCCCGCCCGCCGAGGTAGGGGCGCAGCACCGGCGGGACGTGGACGGAGCCGTCGGCGCGCTGGTGGTTCTCCAGGAGGGCGACGATGGTGCGGGGGACGGCGCAGAGCGTGCCGTTGAGCGTGGCCAGGGGGCGCGTGCCGCCCTCGCCCCCGCGCATCCGGATCGACAGGCGCCGGGCCTGGAACTCCGTGCAGTTGGAGGTCGAGGTCAGCTCGCGGTACTTCCCCTGGGTGGGGATCCACGCCTCGCAGTCGAACTTCCGGGAGGCCGACAGGCCCAGGTCGCCGCTGGCCACGTCGATGACCCGGAACGGCAGTTCGAGCGCGGTCAGCCACTCCTTCTCCCAGTCGAGCAGCCGCTCCAGCTCCGCCTCCGCCTCCTCGGGCGCGACGAAGGTGAACATCTCGACCTTGTCGAACTGGTGGACCCGGAAGATGCCGCGGGTGTCCTTGCCGTAGGAGCCGGCCTCGCGGCGGAAGCAGGGCGAGTACCCGGCGTACCGCAGCGGGAGGCGGGCGGCGTCCAGGATCTCGTCCATGTGGTAGGCGGCCAGGGGGACCTCGGAGGTGCCCACCAGGAAGACGTCGTCCTTCTCGAGGTGATAGACGTCCTGCGCGGCCTGGCCGAGGAAGCCGGTGCCCTCCATGGCCTGCGGCTTCACCAGCGCGGGCGGGATGACGGGAACGAAGCCGGCGGCGGCGGCCTGGGCGATGGCCGCGTTGACCAGGGCCAGCTCCAGCAGGGCGCCGACGCCCGTGAGGTAGTAGAACCGCGAGCCGGAGACCTTGGCGCCGCGCTCGGTGTCGATGGCGCCCAGGGCGTGGCCCAGCTCCAGGTGGTCGCGCGGCTGAAAGCCCTCGGCGGCGAAGTCCCGGACGGTGCCGTGCGTCTCGCGGACGGTGAAGTCCTCCTCGCCGCCGACCGGGACCTCGGGGTGAACCAGGTTGCCGAGCTGGAGGAGCAGGCGCTGCGCCTCCTCGGCGGCCTCGTCCCGCTCGGCGTCGGCGGCCTTGACGGCGGCCGACAGCTCGCCGGCCCGGCGCAGCAGCTCGTCCTTCTCCTCGCCCGTGGCGCGCGGGATGAGCTTGCCCATCTGCTTCTGCTCGGCGCGCAGCGCGTCGAAGCGGGTGCCGGAGGACCTGCGCCGCTCGTCGGCGGCGAGGAGGGAGTCGACGAGGCCGACGTCCTCGCCTCGGGCGCGCTGGGAGGCGCGCACGCGGTCAGGGTCCTCACGGAGCAGGCGAAGGTCAATCACGGGCCCAGGCTACCGGGGGCGCCGGGCGGCGGCTGAATCGATAAAGCCGGGAGGCGGGGTGGGCAGGCGGGGGCGGGAAGAAGGGGCGTGCGGCCCGCGGCACATTTCGCCCGTTTTGCTGGGATAAGTGCGGCGAGTGAAATCCACAGGTCAGGCCGGGCGTTCCCCAGGTTATCCACAGGCTGCGGAGGGCTGTGGACAACGCGGTGGATGAATCCGGGGCTCTCGGCCGGAGGGCCATGAATTCCCCTCCGGGGTCAACTCCACACTCCCTTACGGGGGAATTTTTCTCACGCCCTCGGGTCACGCGGGTGGATTGCGCTGACGAATACGGATTCGGCGGGTTGTGGACCGCTTTGCGGCTCCAGGGGCGCTGTGCCGACTTTGTCCGTTTGGTGACAGGCTTCCCGTGTCGACTTATACACAGCCACGGAGGGTGCCCTGTGGATAACTTTCCGGACACTCCACAGGACAGCGGCGGTGCCCCCGCGTTCAGCGGTCGTTCAGGCGGTCGTTCAGGCGGTCGTTCAGCCGCCCGCGCGCCCGTCCGACTCGTTCAGCCGCCCGTCCAGGCAGCGGGTCAGCCAGTCCGAGGCCCGCAGGAAGTCCGCGTCGGCGGTGCCGGCCACCACCCGCGGCTCGACCTGGTCGTAACGCGGATAGGAGCCGAG
This sequence comes from Streptomyces boetiae, assembly GCF_031845405.1. Lineage (NCBI taxonomy): Bacteria > Bacillati > Actinomycetota > Actinomycetes > Kitasatosporales > Streptomycetaceae > Streptomyces > Streptomyces boetiae. Next base: position 32,471 of record NZ_JAVREN010000048.1, on the reverse strand, counting down.
GAAGCGCAGGTCCGAGCAGAGCCGCTTCAGGCCCATCAGCGCCTCGCCCACCCGCCGGTCCGAGACGTGCCCCTCGCAGTCCACCGAGAAGCTGTACTGCCCGATGCCCCGGCCCGTCGGCCGCGACTCGATCCGCACCAGGTTGACGCCGCACGTCGCGTACTCCTGGAGCACCTCCAGCAGCGCGCCGGGGTGGTCGTCGCGCAGCCACAGCACCATCGAGGTCTTGTCCGCGCCGGTCGGCGCCGCGGGCCGGGCCGGGCGGCCCACCAGCACGAAGCGGGTGGTCGCGTTGTGCGCGTCGTGGATGTCGGTGACCAGCGGCTCCAGGCCGTAGGTCGGCGCCGCGAACTCCCCCGCGAAGGCCGCGTCGAACCGCCCCTCCTGCACCAGCCGCGCGCCGTCCGCGTTCGAGGCCGCCGACTCCCAGTGCGCCTCCGGCAGGAAGCGCTCCAGCCAGCCGCGCACCTGCGGCTGTGCCACCGGGTGCCCGGTGACCGTCTTGATGTCGTTGATCGTCGTGCCCGGCCGGACCAGCAGGGCGAACGCGATCGGCAGCAGCACCTCGCGGTAGATCATCAGCGGGCGGCCCGAGGCCAGCTCGTCCACGGTCGCCGTGACGCCGCCCTCCACCGAGTTCTCGATGGGGACGAGCGCCCCGGCCGCCTCGCCCGAGCGCACGGCGTCCAGGGCGGCCGGCACCGAGATCATGGGCACGAGCTCCCGGGTCGCCGCCTCGGGCAGGGTGCGGAGCGCGGCTTCGGTGAAGGTGCCCTCGGGCCCCAGGTACGTGTAGCGGCTCGCAGCTGTCATGGCGCAACGGTAGCCCCTTCCGCGGGGCGCTCGTTCCGGCCGTTCACGCCCCTTCCCGCTCCCTCCTCGGTCAGCCCTCCAGCAGCTCCTGCCCCACGTACCCGCCCTCCGGCGCCCCGCCCGGCACCGCGAACAGGCCGCTGGCCTCGTGCCGCAGGAACGGCGAAAGCGCGTCCCCCCTATCCAGCTTCCGCTGCACCGGCACGAAGCCCGTCAGCGGGTCGGCCTGCCACGCCAGGAACAGCAGCCCGGCGTCCGGCGCCCCGTCCGAGCGGATGCCGTCGTGGTAGGAGAACGGCCGCCGCAGCATCGCCGCCCCGCCGTTGGACTCGGGGGCGGTGACCCGCACGTGGGCGTTCGCGGCGATCACCGGGCGGCCGTCCGCGCCGGTGGCCGCCAGGTCCACGGGCGTCGTCTCGCCGCCGCCGGTCAGCGGCGCGCCGTCCGCCTTCCGGCGGCCGATGATCCGCTCCTGGTCGGCCAGGGAACGGCCCTCCCAGTCGTCCAGCAGCATCCGGATGCGGCGGAAGACCAGGTAGGAGCCGTTGCGCATCCACGCCGGGTCACCGTCGCCCGGCACGAAGATCCGCCGTTCGAAGTCGGGCTCGGAGGGCTGGGGGTTGTTGGTGCCGTCCACCTGGCCCATCAGGTTGCGGGTGGTCATGGGACGGGCGGTCGCGCCGGGGCTGCGGTTGAAGCCGCTCATCTGCCAGCGGACCGCGGCCGTCCCGTCCCGCGCGGCCGAACGCTGGAGCGCGCGCAGGGCGTTGAACGCCACCAGCGCGTCGTCCGCGCCGATCTGCACCCACAGGTGGCCCTCCGAACGCTCCGGGTCGAGGCGGTCGGCCGAGAACTCCGGCAGCGGGTCCAGCGCGAGCGGCCGGGCGGCGGTCAGGCCGGTGGCGTCGAAGAAGCCGCGGCCGAACCCGAAGGTGACGGTGAGCGAGGCCGGCCCCGCGTCCCGGGCGATGGCCAGGTCCTCCTCCCCGCCGGGCCCCCGGCCCGCCATCAGCTCCGCGGCCAGCGCGGACCAGCGCCGCAGCAGCTCCGCGGCCTCCCGCCGCCCGGCCCCGGGGGCCAGGTCGAAGGCGGCGAGGTGGCCGCGGGCCTGCACGGGCGTGGTGATCCCGGGCTGGTGCCTTCCGTGGAAGGGAACGGCCGTTCCGCCCAGCGTGGTCAGGGCAACGTCCGCCCCGGCGCCGGGCGTTCCGTCCCCGTCGTCGCGGCGGGAGGCGGCGGCCCCGGTGGCGGCGCCCGCGGCCAGCCCGGCGGCACCCGCGCCGCCGGCGGTGGCCAGCAGGCGCCGCCGCGAAAACCGCCCGGGCGTCTCGGTCTTTGTGTCTTGGCTGTTCTTGCGTTTCGTCATGGCGCGCTCGCGGGTGTCAGTCGACGGGGAGGGTGGCGGTCTCGGTCACCTGGTCGATGTCCGAGGTCCGGATGGTCAGGGACAGCTCCCAGTCGCCGGGGCGGGGGAGCCGCAGGGAGGTGACGGCCCAGTGGCCCGGCTCGACCCCGGCGGGCTCGAACCGCAGCGGGCCCAGGTCCTCGGCCGGCAGCGCGAGGGCGACGCGCAGCTCGGCCACGTCCAGCGGGCGGCCGTCGGGGTCGGTGAGGCGGATGTGGAGGGTGTTGTCGCCGGGACGGCCGGGGTCCAGGTCGAGGCGGGCGCTGCCCCGGCCGTTCGCTCCGCCGGTGTCGAACGGGACGGTCGCGGCGGCGGGTTCGGCCGCCCGGTCCAGCGCGGCCTGGGTCCGGGCGGGCGTGGCCCCGGACAGGGCGGTGGCCACGGCCAGCAGCACGGCGGCCACGGCCGTCTCCACGAACACGGCCCGCCGCAACCCGGCCCGCCCCGCGTCCCCCTCCCGCACTTTCCGCCGCCGCGCGGCCTCGACGGCCACCCGCTGCCGAGCCAACTGCCGGGCCCGCCGGGCGTCAACGGGCACACCGGCCTGCCCGCCCCGGCCGGCCCGCCCGACGCCGTCGGGCCCGGCCCCGCCCCGGCCCCCGCCTTCGGCGGGACCACCGGCCGCGCCGGCGGGCTTCGCCCCGCCGGCCTCCGGCGCGGTGGGCTGGTTCCGGTGGGGTCCGGGCGGGCTGGGCTCTGCCCCGGCGGGCTCGCGCCCGGCTGCGCCCGCGTCAGCGAGCGAAGCACGGGCCTCGGCCACGGACGCCGCCCCGCTGCCCTCTGTCTCGGTGGGCGTACTCGCGTCCCCGGCCGAAGCATCGGCCGCGCTGCGGGGCCTCGCCCCACCGGGCTCTGCCCCGGTGGGGGGCGGGCCGGTCGTGCCCGGGTCCTCGGACGAAACGCCGGTCGGACCTGCGGGCAGCGCTCCGGGCCTCGCCTCGGTGAGCTCTTCCCCGGCGGGCTCGCGCCCGGTCGTGCCCGGGTCCCCGGGTGAAGCGCCGACCGGACCTGCGGACCTCGCCTCGGTGGGCTCGGTCCGGCGGGGCTTCGCCCCGGTGGGCCCGTGCCCCGCCGTGCCCGGGGCTCCGGGCGAGGCGTCGTTCCCGGCTTCGGCCGGGACGCGCTCGGGCCCGGACACGCGGGGCGCGGGCCCAGCGCCCCCGGCCGCCGCCGCGGCGCCGCCCGCCGCGGCAAGCGGCTCGCGCGGCGGATCCGTCAGGCGGGACGTCCAGCGGCGGGAGGCCCACGCGGCAGCGAGGAGCGTGGCGACGAGGGCCGTTTTCAGGAGGAGGAGGCGGCCGTAGGAGGTCGTGGTCAGGGCCGTCAGGGACCAGCCGACCTGGCGCCAGGACTGGTAGAGGCCGGTGATCAGCAGCGCGGTGACGGAGGCCAGGGCCAGCGCGGAGAAGCGGCGCACGGCGGCCCGGGTCAGGCGTTCCGGCTCGTGGCGCAGCAGGGCGAGCAGCGTGGCGAGACCACCGAGCCAGGCCGCCACGGCCAGCAGGTGGAGAACGTCCGCCGGCACCGCGAGCCACGTCTGCCGGCCGGTGGCCGCGTGCTCGGACAACGCCCACGTCGAGGCCATGGCAACGCCGAGCACCGCCCCGCCCAGCGCCAGCCCGAAGGTCAGATCCCGCACCCGCTCGTCGGCCTCCGAGCCGGAGGCGCCCCGCACCCGGGCATAGGGCCCGTGCAGCACCGCGACCAGCAGCCCCGCCGCGGCCACCAGCAACAGCCGCGTCACCAGGGCCGTTCCCGTCCGCGTCTCCACCACGTCCCGCAGGCCCGCCAGGTCCAGCGCGTCGGCCAGCCGCCCCGAGCCGGTGTAGGGCGTGCGCAGCAGGAGCAGGGCCAGCGTTCCCGCCGTCAGCGTCACCCAGCCGGCCAGCGTCACGCGCTGCGCCGCCGGGGAGCCCGCCGCCTCCGGGCGGCAGATCAGGACGAACGCCACCGCGCCCCCCAGCAGCACGAACCCCGCGTACGCCGCGTACCGCGCCACGTCGTAGAGGAGGCCGGTCGTTCCGCCGCCCGCCTCCCCGTCCGGCAGGTGCACGGACGTGGCCGAGGGCGCGCCGATGGAGAAGGTGAACGCCCCCGAGATCGGGTGGCTGTCGGCCGAGACGACCTGCCAGGCGACGGTGTACGTGCCGTCCCGCAGGCCGTCCCCGCGCAGGGCGACGGCGTGCCCGCGCTCGCCGGCCTCGGACAGCTCGCCGGTGTCGGCGCGTTCCCCGTCCGGGTCCAGGACGCGGATGGCGTCGTCCCCGAGGCCGACGTCCTCGGAGAAGGTGAGGGTGACGTGCTCGGGGGCCGTGGCCACGACCTCGCCCTCGCCGGGGGTGCTGCCGGTGAGCGTGGCGTGCGCCGCGGCGGGCGGGGCCGCGCACAGCAGCGCTGCGAAGGCCGCGGCCACGGCCGCCAGCAGGGCGAGCGGGCGGCGGGACAGCGCGCGGCGCGGGCGTGCGCGCGGGGCGTGGGCGGTGGTCATGGCCGGCGCGTCACTCCCCCGTGTGGGTGGCCGAGGCGACCGGCACGTCGAGGGTGATCGGCTCGGAGGTCGCGAAGCGCAGCTCGACCGTGACCGTCTCGCCCTCCTCGGGCCGGTGGGAGAGGTCGATCAGCATCAGGTGGCTGCCGCCCCGGCCCAGGCGCAGCTCGCCCCCGGCCGGGATGGTCAGGGACTCGGCCTCGCGCATGGCGTTGTCCACCGTCTCGTGGATCTCGACGGCCGCGGCGAGGTCGCTGCTCGCGCCGGTGAGGGCGTCGTCGGCGCCACCGGTGTTCCTGAGGGTGAGGAAGCCGCCGGCGAGCTCGGCGGTGGGGGGCTCGGGGATGTACGCGTCGGCGGCGGACAGCTCGGGCGGCGCGTCGGCGCCGTCGCCCCCGTCCCCGCCGCAGGCCGTCGCGGCGAGCGCGAGGAGCGCGGCGAGGACCGGGGCCGTTCTCCGGCTCACGAGGGCAGCTCGCCCTCGATCAGCCCGGGGATGTCGCGGCGGAAGGTGTCCACCGTGACGCCCTCGGTGTAGACGACGTGCGCCCGGTCGTCGTCCGGCATGAAGGCGACGACCTGCGTGCCGTGCGTGGAGACGATCTCGCCGTTCTCGTCCTCGTAGGACGGCTCGATGTGCACGCCCAGCGACCGCGCGGCCTGCTGGATGGTCTCGAACTCGCCGGTGAGCCCGACGAACTCGGGGTCCTGGGCGTTCAGCCACGCGCCCAGCGACTCGGGGGTGTCGCGCTCGGGGTCGGTGGTGACGAAGACGACCCGCAGGCCCTCGCGCTGCTCGGGGGTGAGGCGGGCGGTGGCGGCGGCGATGTTGCTCATGGTCAGCGGGCAGATGTCGGGGCAGTGGGTGTAGCCGAAGTAGAGGAGGGTCGCGCGCCCGGCGGTCTCGGCGGCGAAGTCGTACTCCTCGCCGTTGGTGTCGGTGAGGACCAGGTCGGGCTTGGGGAACGGCTGGTCGAGGACGGTGCCCTCGTCCGCCGCGTGCGTGGACTCGACGTCGGCGGCCGGGGAGTCGGAGCCCTCCTCGGCTCCGCCCCCCTCGCTGCCGCAGGCGGCCAGGGTCAGGGCGGTCACGGCGGCGAGGGCCGCGGCGGTGACGGTGGTGCGCAGGCGCATGGCGTTGCTTTCCCGTGGTTCGGTGGGGTGGCTTCGGGGGTGGGGGCAACGGCCGGGGCGGGTGGCGTCGAAACGCTTCGGCGAGCCCCGGCCGTTGTCCCGCGCGGTCAGGAGTCGTCGGAGCGGCGCGGGCGGCGGCCGGCCAGCACGCCGAAGGCCACGCCCGCGACGCCGAGGGCGAGGCCGGCGACGGCCAGCACGCGGGCGGTGGTGTCGGTCGTGCCGCCGTCCCCGTCGGCGTCCCCGTCGGCGTCCGCGGCGACGGGCTCGCCGTCCTCGGCCGCGGCGTCCTCCTCGCCCGCGCCGTGGCCGTGGCCGCCGTCCGCGGCGGGGGTGAGGTTCAGCACGGGCGAGGGGGTCTCGGGCTCGGCGCCGCCCTCGGCCGGCTCCTCGATCCAGCGGACGACCTCGTCGTTGTCGTAGGTCTGGGTGGCGTCCAGGACCAGCCGGTCGGCGTCCTCGGGCAGCGGCCCCACGGAGAGCGGGAACTGCTGGAACGTCCCCGGCTCGATCGCCCCGCCGGTCCACGTGACGACGCTGGGGGCCTCGGTGATCCGGCTGCCGTGGACCTCCAGCGGCTCGTCCAGCTCCGCGGTGGTGACCTCCACCTCCCAGCCGGGGACGGGCTGCGGCATCACGCTGGCCAGCGGGTGCTCGGGGTCGAGGTGCAGCTCGACGCGGATCGTGGCGGCGTCGTCCCGCTCGTTGGGCACGCGGACGTTGAGCGTGGCGTAGCCGCCCTGCTCGGCCTCGTCGGGGTCGACGGTGATGTGGGCGTCGGCGGCGGGCGCGGCGAGCAGCACGACGGCCGCGGCGGTCGCGGCGGTCAGGGCCGCGCGCGCATGGATCGGCTTCATCAGGGCACTCCAGAAAACGTCGGTCAGGCAAGGGCATAGGGGAGAAAGGGGATGCGTGGACATGCGGACCGCACACGCCCAGCCCCGGTCCCTGCCGGAGGAGTGCGCGTCAGGCCGCGAGGCCCAGGCGGAGTTGCCCGCCGCGGACGCCGACGACACCGGGAACGGCGCCGGGAACGACACCGGTGGCCGCGCTCGGCACGGCGCGCCGGCGCACGCCGGGGGCAATGCCTGCGACAACGCCCGTGGCAACGCCTGTGCCAACGCCCTGGGCCGCGTCCGCGGCGCCGGGCGGCGGGCCGCGCCGGGTGACCGAGCCCGGCGGCGCGACGTCGGCGGGCGGCGGCTCGGCCGAACGCGCCCCCCGCGCGCGGAGCGCGGAGCCCGCCGGGCGGCGCGCGCCGTGCAGCAGGAACGCGAGCCGGAGCGCCCGCCGGAGCGAGGGCGGGCAGGTGCGCCGGGCGGAGAGCCGGACCAGGCGCCACAGCGCGGCCTCGCCGCGGCGGAGCAGCCATCCGGCGGCGAGGGCCGCGAGCAGGTGGCCGAGGACCATGGCCGGGGTCAGCCCGGCGAACGCCCCGGCGCCCGCGACCGCGTCCAGTACCCCGCCCGGGTCCGCGCCCGCGGACGTCGCGCCGGACGTTGCGCCCTTCACCCCGGCGCCCGCGCCGGCCGTTCCCCCCGCCGCGGAGCCCGGTCCCCCGGGGCCGAGCCCGGCGGCGGCCACGATGCGCGCGGCCTCGGCCTCGGTGAGGCCGAGCAGGCGGTCGTTGCACAGCAGGCGGCCCGCCAGGGCGAGCACCTCGCCGCCCGGACCGTGCCCGCCGTGCCCGGAGGCCCCGGCGAGAGAGCGGCCGTGGCCGCCGTGGCCCCCGTGTCCGGCGAGGACGGTCAGCAGCAGGTGCAGCCCGAGCTGGCCGGCGGCCAGCAGCGCGGCGATGGCGGGGACGGAGCGGCGTTCGCGGCCCGTCAGGGGCAGCGCGGCGGCGAAGGCGACGGCCCAGCCGGCCGCCAGGGCCGGGAGCGGGATGCCGCCGCCCGCGGCGCTGACGTGTCCGGCCGCGCCCAGCGCCGTGCACGCCGCGGCGAAGACCGCGGCCCGCAGCATTCGCAGATCGGCACCGGCACGCATGGCGGGCTCATCATCTCACCGGGTGCGGGGGCGTCCGGCGCAGGGGGCGCGAGAGTCGCACGCGGGTGCGTTTCATCGCTCCTGCGCGTCGATCGCCATATCGACACGACGACCCCGATACATCCGCCGAACGGGGGGTGTTGGGTCAATCAGACGCTTACGGTGCGAGCCGGTAGGCAATACCTACAGATATGTCGAGCCGCGGCCAGGAGGCTGGAGCATGAGCATCTGGTGGTCTCTCCAACTGCGCCGGGAGGCGGCGAGTGTCCCGCTCGCCCGGCGGCTGCTGCTCAGCGCGATGGAGGCCGCGGGGGTGGACGCGGACATCTCGCACGAGGTGTCGGTCGCGCTCTCCGAGGCCTGTTCGAACGCCGTGCAGCACGGCGGCGGTCACTCCGAGGTCTACCGGGTGACCGCCTCGATCTACGGTGACATGTGCCGCGTCGAGGTGACGGACTGCGGCCCGGGCTTCCCCTCGGGGGCCCCGCCGCGCGCCGGCATCCTCACCGCCCTCGACACCCGCGACCTCCAGCCGGGCGGCCGGGGCCTGCGGCTGATCGAGGCGCTCGCGGACCGCGTCCGCTTCGACAACCAGCCGGGGAGCGGCGGCGCGGTGGTGACGTTCGACAAGATGCTGAAGTGGCGCGAGGGCGCGCTGCTGCGGGCATCCTGAGAGGTCCCGCGCCGTCGCGCGGTCACCCGCTGTGCGCGTACCCCGTCGGCCGCGGCGTCCGCAGGGCCAGGACGGCGATGTCGTCGTGGCCGTCCCCCGGGCTGTGGTCGACCAGCGCCTGGCACAGCCGGTCCAGGGGCTCGCGCACGTGCCGCGAGGCGACGGCGGCGAGCGTGGCCAGGCCCTCGTCGAGGGCGAACTCCCGGTGCTCCACGAGGCCGTCCGTATAGAGGACGACGATCGCCTCCATCGGCAGCGAGTGGAAGTGGTCGTCCCGGCTGCCGCCCGCGTCCACGCCCAGCGGCAGACCGGGAGGGGCGTCGAGGTAACGAGTGCGGCCGTCCGGCAGCAGGAGCAGCGGCGGCGGGTGTCCGGCGTTGCTCCAGCGCAGGCCCCACGCGCCGCCGCCGGGCTCGATGCGGGCCAGGCAGGCGGTGGTGATCAGCGTCTCGCCGACCCGTTCGAGGATGCCGTCGAGCTGGTGGAGGAGCCCGGCGGGGGAGGCGGCCCCGCCCCGGGCGGAGAGCGTGAGGGCGCGCAGCATGCTGCGGCTCTGGGACATCGCGGCGGCGGCCTTCAGGTCGTGGCCGACCACGTCCCCGATGACGGCGGCGCAGGTGCCGTCGGGCAGGAGCAGGGCGTCGTACCAGTCGCCGCCGAGGTGGCCGGGCTTGCTGGCGGGGCGGTAGACGGTGGCGGCCTCGAAGGGGTGCAGATCGAGGAGGCGGGGGAGCAGCATCCGCTGGAACTGCTCGGAGCTGGTGCGGACCTGCTGGTAGAGACGGGCGTTCTCGATGGCGACGCCGGCGGTGCCGGCCAGGGTGCGGACCACGCCCTCGTCGTGCTGGTCGAAGGGGCGGCCGTCGCGGCGGTCGCTGAGATAGAGGTTGCCGTAGGTCGTGCCGCGGACGTTGATGGCGACGCCGAGCAGGGTCTCCATGGGCGGGTGGCCGGGCGGGAAGCCGGAGGACTCGGGGTGGCGGGAGATGTGCTTGACGCGAAGCGGCTCGGGGTGGTGGATCAGGTGCCCGAGCAGGCCGCGACCGCGCGGCAGCTCCACGCCGCTGAGGTTGCCCAGCTCCTCGGCGCTGAGGCCGAGGGGGATGAACTCCTCCAGGAACTCGCCCTCGTCGTCCAGCACGCCGAGCGCGCCGTAGCGGGCGCCGACCAGGTCCATGGCGGTGCTGACGATGCGGCGCAGGACGGTGGGCAGCTCCAGCTCGCTGCTGATGCCCTGCACGGCCATGAGCAGGCCCTGGAAACTCTGCTGCGCGCGGGCCAGGGCGCGCAGCTGCTCGCCGATGCGGTCGAGGTCGGCGGCGGCGGGGAGGTTGAGCAGCGCGTCATCGGGCTGCGGCGGGTCCGTCGTCATGGGGCGGCTCTCCTCTCATCCGGCGCATAGCGACCATAGTCCGGCATATCCCCGCAGAGGCTGTCGGTGACCGGTAATGTCTTGAGATTTCTGTACGCCTCGCCGGTGGCGGGTTACGGTGGCGCGGAGAGGACCCCGAGCAACCTGGAGGTGTGGACATGGGACAGATCGGACTCCGCGAGATCCTCGTCCTGGCCGTCATCATCCTGCTCGTCTTCGGCGCCAAACGCCTCCCCGACCTGGCCCGCTCCCTGGGCCGCTCGGCCCGCATCCTCAAGAGCGAGGCCGCGGCGATGAAGTCGGACGCCCCCGCGGCCCCGGCGCCTGCGCCCCCGGCGCAGGAAGGGCCCACGTCGGCCCCGTCCGCGCCCGCCCCTCCTGCGGCGGAACGGCCCACCCCGGCGCCCTCCGAACCCGCGCCCCCCGTGGCGGAGGCCCCCATCCCGGCGCCCCGCCCCTGACGGCCGCCCGACCGCCCCGGGCCTGTCGGCGTCTGCCCCCTCTGCGGCGCGACGGCCTGCCCGGCGCGCCGTCTGCGCCCGCGGCCCCAGCACCCCGTCTCTGACCGCCGGCCGGCCTTCCCGGCCTGCGCCTCCCCGCCTGCTGCTCCGGCGGAGGAGCCCCGCCCCGGACCTCCCGCCTCTGGCCGACGGCGGACCGTCCCGCGCCCGCGCCGTCAGCGCCCGAGGTCCCGGTGGCCGAGACCCCCGCCCCTGGCCCCACGTCTACGGCCAACGGTGCATCGACCACTCCGCAGCGACGGCGGCCCCTGCGGTCGCCCCCGCCGACCGGCACGCTCGCGTTGCCCCCGACCGCGCAGGACTGGCGGCCCGGCCGGCCTGTCGCGCTACTCCGGTCTTCAACGCCCTCCCGGCCCCCGGCCGTGCCCCGCACGCCGCGCCCCGCCCGTTCCGGCTCCCCTCCCATCGTCGCCGTCGTCGTAGCGGCCCCCGCCGCCCGGCCGTCCCCGACGGCGCCCGTTCCCCCGGTGCTCCGCGGACGCCCCGCCGCCCCGCCGGCAACTCGTCTGCAACATCCCGCCACCCCCACCGCATCGATAGGAGTGACGGGGTGAGCGCAGCGCAGCGACGCTCGCCGCAGCCGACCGACCGGGAGGGGAAGCGCACCATGCACAACGGGGACGCCGAAGCACAGGACCAGGACATCGAGGGCCGCCCGGCCCGGACGTCGCGCCGCCGCGTGGCCGCCCTGGCCGCCGCCATCGCGGCGGTCGCGGCGCTCACCAGCGCCGCCGCCGTCCAGCCCAGCTTCGGAGCCGATCGGCAGGCCGAGCAGCCGGCCGACCGCGCGGGGGAGAGCCAGGTGCCCAGGACCGCCCAAGAGTTGATGGACGCGCTCACCGCGCTGCTGCCCGAGGGCGTCCGGATCGCCTCCTCGGACGGCCAGGGCCTGGACGACACCGCCGACCCGTACCTCACGCTGGAGACGGAGGACGGCGCGACCATCGACCTCGGCCTGAGCCGCTGGCCGACCGAGGACTGGCGGGCCGAGGCGGGCTGCGCCCTGTGGGCCGGCGAGGAGGGCGCCGACTCGGGGACCACCTGTGAGGAGACGGAGCTGCCCGACGGCTCGGTCCTCTCCCGCGTCACCTGGTCCTATGAGGACCCGGGCAGCCCCGAGGAGGGCATCGAGCCCTCGGCCGGCCGCGGCTGGGACGTCTACCTGGAGGGACCCGGCGGCTCCGGCCTGGATCAGCCCGGCAGCCGCTCGGTCTACCTCTCGGTCAGCCGGTACGTCTCGGCGGACGAGACCCCGGACGCCCCGCTGCCCGTGACCCAGGAGGAGCTGGCGGAGATAGCCCGGGCCGCGGTCTGGCAGGACGTCCTCGACGCCGCCGACGAGGAGTACGGCGCGCCGGAGTACGAGGAGGAGGTGCCGCCCAGCGACGTGCCCGCCGCCGAGCTGCGCGCCCTCTTCCGCGAGCTGGCTCCCGAGGGCCTGGAGATCACCGACGGCCCCGACGAGGGCCCGGGGTACGCCGGCCTCCTGGTGGACGACGGCCGCGGCCCGGCCTCCGTGGACATCACGGCCTGGAGCCCGGCCGGGGACGACGGGCTGATCGTGGACGACGCCGTCGCGGGCGACGCCCCCGCCGCCTCGCTGGAGGCCGAGTTCGAGACCGAGAGCGACGGGGTGGCTCTCGGCTTCGACGGCGCCGACGGCGAGGGCCCGGACTGCGAGGAGCAGGAGCTGGAGGACGGCACGACCATCACCTCGTGCTACTGGGGCCCGGGCGAGGACGACCCGACCAGCCTGTGGTGGGCCACGGCGACGTACGCCGACGGCTCCTCCGTGGACATCACCCAGTCGAACGTCGTGGGGGACGAGCCCGAGCCCGCCCGTTCCGACGCGCCGCTGAGCCTGGAGGAGCTGTCGGAGATCGTCTCCGACGACGCATGGCGCGCCCTGTTCGCCTGACCGGCGAGCGGGCGCGGCATGACCCGATGAGATGACGGTGGCCCGCTGGTGCAACATAACGGGTCGGCTCGCGCATCAGTAGAAGTGCAAGGGCACAGGACAGGATCGCAAGGGGGAGCGTATGAAGCAGCGCGATCTGGAGGCGTACCAGGACTTCGCCACGCGCCGCGGCTCCGCGCTCTTCCGGTCGGCCTGCCTGCTGACCAGCGGGGACACCCATCTCGCCGAGGATCTCGTCCAGGAAACCCTGGGCCGGATGTACACCGCTTGGGGAAAGAAGCGGTGCATCGACAACCCGTCGGCCTACGCCCAGACCGTCCTGGTCCGGGCGTACCTGACGCACCGCAGGCGCCGGAGCAGCAGTGAGCGGCCCACCGTCAGCCTCCCCGACCAGGCGGCACAGACGGCGGATTCGACCCTCCGCATCACGCTGCTCCAGGCCCTCGCGGATCTGCCGCGCCTGGACCGCGCGGTGCTCGTCCTGAGGTATCTGGAGGACCTCAGCGTCGAGCAGACCGCGGAGGTGCTGCGCACCAGCTCCAGCGCCGTCCGCACCCGCAGCAGCCGCGCCCTGGCCAAGCTCCGAGGGCAGCTGGGCAGCAGCGGCTTCGCCGAGCTGACCGCGCAATGACGCCACCGGAGACGGCCGTCCACGAGGGGACCCGACCATGACCACCGAGCACCACGACTTCGAGCGCGACCTCGGCACGCTGCTGCGCCGGACCGGCGACGACTTCCTGACCGACACCGAGGCGCTGCTGGCCGAGGGGCTGCGCCGGGGGCGCGCCCGCCAGTGGCGGCGCCGGGCCGCGATGGCGACCGGGGCCGCCTCGGCGGCGGCCGTGGCCCTCGCCGCGGTGCTCATCCCCGGACTGGGGGACGACGGCTCCTCCACCGTCGCGGCCCCGTCCACCGGCGAGGACATGGTCGAGACCCTGGACGCCCTCCTGCCCGACCCCGTCGCGATCACCCGCGTCGAATCGGCGGCGGGCTACGCGAACGAGGCGGCGCCCCATGTCCTGGTCGAGCTGGACGACGGCGTGTCCTTGCACGTGTCTCTCGAGCGGTACGCCGGCGCGGACGCGGAGTTCATCGTGGAGCCGGGCTGCATCCCCGGGGAGAGCGCGCCGCCCGAGGACTGCGTCTCGCGCACGCTGGCGGACGGCTCCCTCGTCTCCGCCTACGCGTACACGCCCTTCCTCGAAGGCGAGAGCGCGGAGCTCGACGCCACGGACGGCACCGGAGCCGAGGGCGACGCGGAAGCCCCCTCCGCTGACGACGCCACCGAGCCGGACCTGGCCGTGGGCGAGGCACTCAGCTGGGGGGCCTGGCGCACCACTCCGGCCCGCCCGGCGGCCACCGAGTCCGGCGTCCGGTCGGTGTCGGTCACTCTCGCAAGGGACACCGCCGGCCTTGACGACCCGGTGGCGTACGAGCCGCCCCTCAGCCTGGAGCAGCTCGCCGACGTGGCCGCGGCCGAGGTCTGGCAGGAGACGCTGGACGAGGTGGACCGGCAGTATGGCGCCCCGGAAGAGGAGGAAGTGCCGGAAGGCGAGGAGTTCGGGGGAGCGCTCGTGGAGGCCGACGTCCCCCCGGAGCGGCTCAGGGAGATCTTCGGCGGCCTGGCCCCGGACGGGCTGCGGCTGGGTGAGCTCGTCGCGGAGGAGCAGTCGGCCGGCTCGGCCTACTTCCCCGTCTCCTCCCCGGCGGGCAACGGCGAGGTGTCGGTCAACGCCTGGGTGCCCGACCCGGACGCCCCGCCGGCCGGCGAGGACGGGGGCGCGCCGGGCCCGCGGGACGTGGAAGACGACGGCTGCGAGTTGCTGCCCGACCCGGGCGACGGCACCCGGATCTTCCGCTGCGTCAGCGACGCGCCGGACTCGCGGTACATCCTGCTCGACCTCTACTACCCCGACGGCAGCTCGATCGACATCTCCGTCGACGCCGCCGGAGGGCCGCTGCCGCTGACCGTCGAGGAGCTGACGGAGATAGCCGCCGACGACGCCTGGCGGGACCTGCTGGCGTGACGACGGCCACGCGCACGGGGGAGCCACGAGTGAGGCAGGTGTTGCATGATGTGCCTGCGCACCGTGCGCGTACTGATATTCGGAGGGCATACGGCATGTTCCGCGCTCATCGGCGTCTGGCGCCCGCACTGCTCTGCCTCGGGCTGCTCACGGCCTGCGGTTCCGATTCCGGCGACGGCGACGCCGGCGCGGACGGGCAGGAGGCCGCCGGCGGCTCGTCCGCCGAAGGCCAGGGCGGGGGCGCCCCCACCGCCGACCCGCCGGAGGTCAACCCCGACGTCGCGGAGATCACCAGTGCGGTGATCCACACCAGCGAGGGGGACATCGCCCTGACCCTCTACCCCGAGCTGGCGCCCCTGACGGTGACGAACTTTGCTGGCCTGGCCGACGGCTCCGTCGCCTACGCCGGGCAGGAGGGCGACGAGCCGCTGTACGACGGCACGATCTTCCACCGCGTCATCGACGGGTTCATGATCCAGGGCGGCGACCCCGAGGGCACCGGCATGGGCGGCCCGGGGTACCAGTTCGAGGACGAGATCGACCCGCAGGACGACGTCGACTTCTCCGAGCCCTACCGGCTGGCGATGGCCAACGCCGGCCCGGGGACGAACGGCTCGCAGTTCTTCATCACCGTCGGCCCCGCCCCCCACCTCGACACGCTGCACACCATCTTCGGCGAGGTCGCCGACGAGGAGAGCCGCGCCGTCGTGGACACCATCGCCGGCACCGAGACCGATCCGGCCACCGACCGGCCGGTCGAGGACGTGGTCATCGAGTCCGTCACCATCGGCTGACCGCCCACCGGCCCTCTTCTCACCCCGCCTGTTCCGTCGAGCACCGGGCGCGCGTCGCCTCGATCCGCGCCCGGTGCTCCTTGCCCCACGCGCCCAGCGGCTCCAGCGCCTTGTTCAGCGAGGTGCCGAGCTCCGTCAGCGAGTACTCCACCCGCGGCGGCACCTCCCGGTAGACCTCGCGGTGCACGATCTCGTCCGCCTCCAGCTCTCGCAGCTGCTGGACGAGCACCTTCTCGCTGACCCCCGGCAGCTCCCGCCGCAGCTCCCCGAAGCGCAGGCACGGCCGTTCGTGCAGCGCCCACAGGATGAGCACCTTCCACTTCCCGCCGACCACGTCGATGGCCGCGTCGATGCCGCAGATATAAGGCCGTCCCGCCATGCCGCGCTCCTCCTTCCGCACATCACGCTGACCTCCAGGTCAGTACCTCACAAAATAGTGGGTACTTGCCCGGTGGGAGGCGCGGGAGGAGTCTTGCGGTGGCGCGGGCCCGCGCAGCCGAAGTGGAAGACCGCGAACAAGGGAAACTCCTCCATGTCCGACAGCACCTCCCCCGCCGCCGTCGCCGTGCTCGGGCTGGGCGCGATGGGCTCCGCCCTGGCGGGTGCCCTGCTGGACGCCGGCCACCGGGTGACCGTGTGGAACCGCACCCCCGCCAGGGCCGAGCCGCTGGCCGCCCGCGGCGCAGCCGTGGCCCCCACCGCCGAACAGGCCCTGGCCGCCGCGCCCCTGGCCATCGTCTGCCTTCTCGACTACGCCTCCGTGCGCGAGGCCCTGGACCCGGCAGCCGGCGCGCTGGCCGGGCGCGTCCTGGCCAACCTCACCAACGGCACCCCGGAGCAGGCCCGCGCGATGGCCGACTGGGCCGCCCGCCACGGCGCCGCCTACCTGGACGGCGGCATCATGGCCACCCCCTCGATGATCGGCGGACACGCCTCCTCCGTGCTCTACAGCGGCGCGCCGGAGGCGTTCGAGGCCCACCGCGCGGCGTTCGAGACCTTCGGCGAGGCCGTCTTCCTCGGGCCCGACCCGGGGGCCGCGCCGCTGAACGACCTGGCGCTGCTGACGGGGATGTACGGCATGCTCGGCGGGTTCCTGCACGCCACGGCCCTGGTGGGAGCGGACGGACCGAGCGCGAGCGAGTTCACCGCCGAGCGCCTGATCCCCTGGCTGTCGGGCATGATGCAGGACCTTCCCGAGATCGCCCGCCAGATCGACACCGGGGACACCCCGCCCGCGGAGTCCAACCTGGCCATGCAGGCGGCCGGTTACGTCAACCTGATCCGGGCCAGTCAGGCCCAGGGCGTGCGCACCGACCTCATCGCCCCCATGGGCGAGCTGCTCCGCGAGGCCGTGGCCCGCGGCCGGGGCGACGGGGACCTCGCCGCCCTCCACGACCTGCTCACCGCCCCCACGGGCTGACCCGCCCGCGCACCCGGGGCCGCCGACGCGGCCCCGGGGCGAAGGTCAGGCGGGCTGCGGCCCCATCAGGCGCACCAGCAGGTCGTCCAGGCTGATCAGCCCGGTGATCCCGCCGTCCGCGCCGCGGACCACCGCCAGGGAGGCGCGCCGCTGCCGCAGCTGCTCCACGGCGTGGGCCACCGTGTCCTCCGCCGTCAGCTCGGGCACCGGCCGCGCCAGCTCCCGCGCCGTCACCCGGCGGCCCCGGGCCCGCGCGACGATCGCGTCCCGCGCGTGCACCGAGCCGACGACCCGGGCCCCGTCGCGCACCAGCAGCCGCGTGTGGTCGCTGGCCGCGGCGGCGGCCAGGATCGCGTCCGCGCCGGCCTCGGCCGCCACCTCCGCGATCCGGTCCGCCGGCACCTGGATCGCCCCCACCGGGGACTGCGGCTCGGTCAGGGACCGCGTGATCAGCCCCGAGTCCGTCTCGCTGATCAGCCCGAGCCGCTGCGACTCGGCCACCAGGTGCGTCAGCTGCTCCCGGTCGTGGACCGGCGCCAGTTCCTCGCGCGGGGTGACCCGGCACAGCCGCACCAGGCCGTTGCTGATCTTGTTCAACGCCCAGATCAGCGGGCGGACCACCCGCACCAGCGCGCGGAACGGCGGCGCCAGCAGCATCGCCGAGCGCTCGGGGCGCGAGATGGCCCAGGACTTCGGCGCCATCTCTCCGACCACCATGTGCAGGAAGACGACCACCGACATGGCCAGCACGAACGCGATGCCGTAGCTGAGGCCGCCCGGCAGCCCCAGGTCGTGCAGCAGCGGGTCCACCTGGTGCGCGATGGCCGGCTCCGAGATCGAGCCCAGGCCCAGCGTGCACGCGGTGATGCCGAGCTGGGAGCCCGCCAGCATCAGCGACAGCTCGTGCATCCCGGCGAGCGCCGCCTTCGCGCCCCGCGCGCCCTCGGCCACCGCCTGCTCCATCCGGTGCCGCTTCGCCGCGACCAGCGCGAACTCCGCCGCCACGAAGAAGCCGCTGCCCACCAGGAGCCCGGCCGTCACCAGAATCGCCGCCTGCGGGCTCACGAGGGCTGCCCCTCACGCTCGCGCACCTGCTGCTCGCGCGCCCCCGCGCGTGCCTCCGGAGCGGGGATCACGCGCTCGCGCACCGGCTCCCCGGCCCCCGGGGCGTCCGCGCCGCGCTGCGAAGGCGCGCTCACCCGGGCGCCCGTGTCCGCCGCGGCCGTTGCCGTTGCCAGCCGAATCCGCGCCGGCACGCGCCGGTCCAGCGAGAGCACCTCCAGACGCGCCACCGCCCCCTCGACCAGATCCACCTCGATCACGTCCCCGGCCTGGGGAAAACGCCCGGCCCGGTCGATCACCAGGCCCGCCACCGTCTCGAACGCGTCGTCCTCCGGCAGCGGAACGCCCGTGGCCTGCGCGACCTCGTCCACCCGGCGGCTGGCGTCCAGCAGCCAGCCCCCGCCGTCGCGCACCGCCCACTCCACGACCAGGTCGCTCTCGTCGGCGATCTCGCCCACCAGCTCCTCGGCGATGTCCTCCAGGGTCACGATCCCGGCCAGGCCGCCGTACTCGTCCAGCACCACCGCGAACTCCTCGTCCGCGGCCTGCATCTGCTCCACGGCCCCCGGCAGCGGCAGCGTGTCGGGCAGCAGCAGCGGACGGCGCGCGAGCGCCCCCGCCGTGCGCCGGGTGACGCGCTCCGGCGCCACCCGCATCAGCTCCCGGACCCCGACCACGCCGACGATGTCGTCCACGCGGTCCCCGATCACCAGGTAGTGGGAATGCCCGTAGGTGCTGATCAGGCCGACCACCTCGGAGGCCGGCTCCGAGGCCCGCACCGAGGCCACGTCCACCCGCGGCACCATCACCTCGGCCAGCGTCCGCTCCGAGAACCCCAGGGCGTGATCCAGCAGCTCGGCCGTGGCGTGCGGAAGCTGCCCGCGCTCGTGCGAATCCCCGATCAGGTGCCCCAGCTCCTCCAGCGTCGCGCCGTGGTGCAGCTCCTCCAGCGGCTCGATCCCGAGGCGGCGCAGCAGCCGGTTCGCCGAGGCGTCGAAGACCCGGATCACCGGGCCCGCGGCCTTCAGGTAGAGAAGGGTGGAGGCGGCCAGGCTCTTGGCCAGCCGTTCGGGAACGGCCAGCGCGAGGTTCTTCGGGGCCAGCTCGCCCAGCACCATCTGGATCACGGTCGCCGAGACGAACGCCAGCACCAGCGCGACGCCGGGAACGGCCGCCTCGGGCAGGCCGAGGCCCCCCAGCGCGGGGTCTATCAGCGCGGCCACCGCGGGCTCCGCGAGGAAGCCGACGATCAGGCCCGTGACGGTGATGCCAAGCTGCGCCCCGGAGAGCATGAACGACAGCCGCTCCTGAACGGCCATGGCGCGGGCGGCGCGGCGGTCACCGGCGGCGGCGTCCCGCCCGAGGGCGAGCCGGTCGGCCGCCACGAAGGCGAACTCCTGGGCGACGAAATAGCCGGTACCCGCCGTCAGCACGAGGACGGCGAGCAGGCCGAGTGCGGCACTCATCGGACACCACCTCGCCGTGTGCCGCGGCAAGCCAGATGCTGGCGAGGTGGTCCGGGACTATGCCCGGGATCAGGGTCCGTCGATTGCGCGGACACGAGTCTCCTTCCAGGGAACTGCACTCCCACAACGCGCCGGAGCGCGTCCGTGTTCCCAGGCTGTACCCGGAATCGCCCCCTTGACACCTGGCCGTCAGCACGGCACCGCGGCCCTCACCCCCGCAGCGCGGCCATCCACGCCTCCACGTCCTCCGACCTGCGCGGGAGCGCCGCGGAGAGGTTGCGGTTGCCATCCTCGGTGACCAGGATGTCGTCCTCGATCCGCACGCCGATGCCCCGGTACTCCTCGGGCACCGTCAGGTCGTCGGGCTGGAAGTACAGGCCGGGCTCGACCGTCAGGCACATGCCGGGCTCCAGCGTTCCCTCCACGTAGGCCTCGCGGCGGGCCGCGGCGCAGTCGTGCACGTCCATGCCCAGCATGTGCCCGGTGCCGTGAAGGGTCCAGCGCCGCTGGAGCCCCAGCTCGGTCACCCGGTCCACCGGGCCCTCCAGCAGCCCCCACTCCACGAGCTTCCCGGCCAGCACCCGCTGCGCCGCCTCGTGGAAGTCGCGGTACTTCGCGCCGGGGCGCACGGCCGCGATCCCCGCCTCCTGCGCCTCGTACACCGCGTCGTAGACCCGGCGCTGGAGGTCGGTGAAACGGCCGCCGATCGGCAGGGTGCGGGTGACGTCCGCGGTGTACAGCTCGGTGGTCTCCACCCCGGCGTCCAGCAGCAGCAGCTCGCCGGGCCGCACCGGGCCGTCGTTGCGCACCCAGTGCAGGGTGGTGGCGTGCGGGCCCGCGGCGGCGATCGTGCCGTAGCCCACGTCGTTGCCCTCCACGCGGGCGCGCAGGAAGAAGGTGCCCTCGATGTACCGCTCCGAGGTGGCCTGGGCGCGGTCCAGGACGCGCACCACGTCCTCGAAGCCGCGGACCGTCGAGGCGCAGGCCCGGGTCAGCTCCGCGATCTCGAACTCGTCCTTGATCAGCCGCTGCTCGGAGAGGAAGACCTTCAGCTCCTCGTCGCGCTCGCCGGTGATCTTGTCCGCGAGCGCCGCCTCCACCGTCCGGTCGTGGCCGCGGACCACACGGACCGGGCCGCGGGCCTCCCGCAGCAGGTCGGCCACCTGCCGCACGTCCTCCACGGGCAGGCCGTAGAGCCGGGCGGCCTCGGTGAGGCTGTTGCGCCGGCCGACCCACAGCTCGCCCTGGCCGCTGAGCCAGAACTCGCCGTTCTCCCGGTTCGAGCGCGGCAGCAGGTAGAGCGTGGCCTCATGGCCCCCGCCCTCCTCGCGCGGCTCCAGGATCAGCACGCCGTTCTCGGTCTGGTCGCCGGTGAGGTAGGCGTACTCGACGGCGGCGCGGAAGGGGTAGTCCGTGTCGTTGGAACGCGTCTTGAGCCGGCCGGCGGGGATCACCAGGCGCTCGCCGGGGAACCGCGCGGACAGCGCCTCCCGGCGGCGCGCGGTGTGCGCGGCCTGCGCGATGGGGGACAGGTCGCGCCGCTCGGTGTCGGCCCAGCCCTGCTTCATGTTCTCCTGGAGCTCCTGGGAGATCTGGGGCGTGACCCCGTTCTTCCGCTCCCCGGACTTCTCCCCCGGCTTCGCGCCGGACTCGGAGCCCGCCGCGGCCTCGCCGCCCCCGGCCCCGGCCGCCGCCTCCGCGGTCTCCACCGGGGCCCGCCCCGCGTCCCCAGCCGCCGCTGCCCGCTGCTGCTCTCCGGCCACGTCGCGCCTCCTCGCATGCTCGGCTCGTCCCATCGTAGGCGCGGGGGAACGAGCGGCGACAGGCCGGACCGCGTGCGCCCGGGCCCCGCGTGCGCCCCGGCGTGAACGCCCCTCACCCGGCCGTCCGGCGGGAGAGCGGCCGGGGGCCGGTGCGGGGGCCCGCGCGGCGGACGTTCAGCCGGGGGAGCGGGCCGCGCGCCGGCCGTTCACCCGAAGCGGACCGCCAGCAGCACGGCCTCGGGCCCCGGGCGTTCCGCCGTGACCGGGACGGGCCCGGGAACGGCCGGGGCCAGCGCCGCGAGGAGGTGGTCGGCGAGCGCGCCGGGGTCCGCGCGCACGGCCTCCCCGGCGGCCAGGGCGGCTGCCCGCAGCCGTTCGAACGCCCGGTCCAGCGGCTCGCCCGTGCGGCTGAGCAGGCCGTCGGTGTAGAGCAGGACCGTTTCTCCCTCCGCCACTTCCAGGCGGACGCTGGGTGCCTCCCAGCAGGCGAGCATGTTCAGCGGCGCGGAGAGCGTGGTCTCGGCGAACTCGGCCCGGTTCGGGCCGACGACCAGCGGCGGGGGGTGCCCGGCGGAGGCGACCACCAGGCGGCGGGCGGCGGGCTCGGCGTACCCGAACAGCGCGGTGGCCGGGCGGCCGGGCTCGGTCACCCGCAGCAGCAGCTCCAGGTCCGACAGGACGGCCACCGGATCCTCGCCCTCCATCACCGCGTACGCCCGCAGGCCCGCGCGCAGGCGCCCGGCGGCGGCCAGGGCGGCCGGGCCCGCGCCCTGCGTCGAGCCGACGGCCAGGCCGAGCGCGCCGTCGGGGAGCCCGAGCGCGTCGTAGAAGTCGCCGCCGCCCTCGGGCCCGGTCAGGTGCCGGACGGCCAGCGCCACGCCGGGCAGGAACGGCAGCCGCGGGGGCAGCAGCCCCTCGCGCACGGTGCGGACGGCGGCGCGGGCGCGGGCGAGTTCGAGGCGGTTGGCGATGTGCTGCGCGGCCTGCCGCAGGTAGAGGGCCAGCAGCCGGCGCTGGCGGGGGCCCGGGCCGCCGGGCCGGTCGTAGAGCCAGACGGCCGCGCCGAGCCGGGCGGGGGCCTCGGCCGCCAGCGGCACGGCGTAGCTCGCGGCGAACCCGAGGCGGGCGGCGACCTCGCGGTGCCGGGGGTGCAGGGCGTCCTCGCGGGCGATGTCGGGGTGCATCTCCTCGGCCTCGGCCGGGGCGTCCAGGCCGCGCGGCACCGTCTCCAGGTGCCCGAGGTCGGAGGGACCCAGGCCCAGGCCGGCCAGCCGCTCGGGGCCCAGGCCGTCGGCCGGGTGCAGGGCCAGCAGGCCGCGGCGGGCGCCGACCAGGCCGGCGCCCGCCCGGAGCGTTTCGTGCAGGGCCTCGCCCAGGGTGACGGTGCGGCCGAGGCGTTCGGTGAGGGAGTGCAGGGTGGTGAGGTCCGAGATCCAGGACGCGAGCCGCTCCTGCGCGCCCCCGGGGCGCGCGCGCCGGGGATCGTCGGCCGGCGGCGAGGTCGGGGGAACGGTGGGAGGCGCCGGGTGGATTCCGGCCACTCTCGACCGGGGTGAGGTACTCATGTGCGAGGCGATCCCCCATGTCATGGTGCCCGGTATTGTCCTGCCGTGATGGATGATGCCCAGGTGGCGGGCGCGTTCCCGGTCCGACAGGCCGGGCCGCGGCGACTTTGGCGGAACTTTGGCGGAAAACCTGCGCAGCACGCGCCCCGGCGGGGCCCCTTCGGAGTCGACTGAGCCTGACCGACTACGGATTCAGCGGGGCGGGCTGGGTACGTATCGGAACGGATTGTTGAAAGTTGGCGTCCATACCGGATGGCGGCCGGCGCTCGGCCCCGGCCGGGCCCCGCATTCGCAACGCCCCGCTACGTACGGTGATCTGAGTTCCACGTGCTGTAACCAACCGGCGACGGAAGGGACGAGCGCCGATGCGCGAGATCCTCGGAGAGCGACGCAAGAACCGACGCAAGAACGGGACCCGCGCGGGGCGCCTCCGGGCGCTGCGGGAAGCCGCCCTGGAGTACGCCCGCCACTGGCGTTGGCCCGTGCTGCCCGGCGCCGAGGCGAGCCCCGAGGGCCGCTGCGCCTGCGGGCGGGCGGGCTGTCCCGTGCCGGGCGCGCATCCGCTCGACCCCGGCCTGCTGGCCGCGACCACGGACGAGCGGATGATCCGCTGGTGGTGGACCTCGCGTCCGCACGCGCCGATCGTGCTGGCCACCGGGGGCCAGGCGCCGTGCGCGCTCGCCGTCCCGGCCGCCGCCGGGCGCGCGGCCCTGGCGGAGCTGGACCGCCGCGGGGTGCGCACCGGGCCGGTGATCGCCGCGCCGGGCCGCTGGCTGCTGCTGGTGCGGCCCTACGAGCTGCCGCAGCTGGGGGACTTGCTCGGGGCGATGGAGCACGTGCCCGGCTCGCTGCGCTTCCACGGCCCGGGCGGCTACCTGCCGCTGCCGCCCTCGGGCTTCGCCGCGGAGGACGCGGCGGGCTGGGTGCGCCGGCCGCGTCCGGCGCCGCGGGGCGGCGGGGCGGAGCTGCCGTGCGCGGCGGATCTGCTGGCGGTGCTGGTGGACGAGGCGCTGCGTGACCCCGGGGGACTGCCGGGGCGCTAGGGCCCGCCCGGCGCCCGGGCCCGGGTCCGGTCCGCGACGAGGGGGCGGACCGCGGATCCCGGACTGTAGACAATGAGAAGACCCGATCGCTGGCGACGGGGGATGCACCAGCGACCGGGCCCACTTCAGAAGGTAACAACTCATCGCGGATTCGCAAATCCCGCGTCGGGCCTCAAGGCCCTTTCCAGCGCGGGGAAGCGGCTCGTTGTGACCGGAATCACTTCTTCCGGCCCTGCGCGCGGGCTTTCGCGGCGCCGCGCGAGCGGACTCAATGCAGCGTCACTTGACGGTTCATCAGACCGCTGCGGGCGCGCCGCTCTTCGGCGGTCAGCGGGGCGTCGACGGCGAGCGCCTCGGTCAGCCGCTCCTCGAAGACGGCCGCCGGCTTCTCGCAGTCCTCGGCGCTCAGCTCCCCGGGCAGGTCCCACACCGGCACGGTCAGCCCGTGCGCGCGGAAGGACCCCACCAGCCGCGTCCCCTCGCCCAGCGAGGACGCCCCGGCGGCGTGCAGCCGCGCCAGCGCGTCCAGCAGGGCCTCCTCGGGGTGGGGCATGACCCAGCGCAGGTGGTTCTTCTCCGGCGTGCGGCACCAGTAGGCGGCGCTCACGCCGGTAAGGCGCGCCGTGGGCGTGGCGGCGGCGTTCGCGCGCTCCAGCGAGGCCGTGACCTCGGGCGTCGCCTGGCCGGCGTCGTCCAGCCAGAACTCGAAGCCCTCGTGGATCTCCGGCTCGAACGGCGCGTCCGGCGCGATCAGGTCCTGCAGCCGCGGCCCTTCGGCCGGGGTCCGCCCGGCCTCCACCGGGGAGCCGGGCGCCGTGGTCAGCGCCCGCGTGAGCACGTCCGCCAGGTCGCGGCTGAGGTCGCCGGTCGCGGTGTCGTTCTGCACGGCCACCAGGACCGCGCCGTCCTGGCGGCGCAGCGCGGGCCAGGCCAGGGGCAGCACGGTCGCCAGCGTCAGCGAGGGAACGTCCGCGGGCAGGCCGTCGCGGAGGGTCAGGCGCGCCGTCGCCGCGGGCACCAGCTCGCGCAGCGCCACCCAGTCGCACTCGCCGGGCAGTCCCTCGAAGGGGCGGCGGACCAGCTCGGTGACCGCCTGGGCCGCCGCGCGTCCGTGGCAGGCCTTGTACCGGCGGCCGGAGCCGCAGGGGCACGGCTCCCGCGCGCCGACGACGGGAACCTCACCGCTGGTGGCCGGGGCGCTGGTCGGGGCGGAGGGTCGGCGCTTTCTGGCCATGATGTGCGGCTCCTGCGTTGCTGCTGGGGTCGAAGTGGTGCCGCGAGCCTAGTCGCCCTGCCCTTCCAGCACCGCCCAGACCGTGACCGCGCCCGTGGCGTCCGTCTCGCGCACGCCCCAGGCGCGGGCCAGGGACGTGATGATCGTCAGACCGCGTCCGCCGCGGGCCGTCACCGAGGGCGAGGACGGCCGGGGCCGCGTCGGGCCGCCACCGTCCGTGACCGAGATCGTGACGGACCCGTCGGGGTCGCGGCTCCACGCCGCCCGGATCAACTGACCGCCTTCCAGCGGCCTCGCGTGCCGGCACGAATTGCTGAGCAACTCGGAAAGAATCAAAACCGCGTCGTCGACAACGGATTCGGGAGCACCGCATTCCCGCAATTCCGCGCGCAATCGCCGCCGGGCCGCTCCCACGCCTGCGGGGCCGTGGGACACCGACATGGACGACGACGTCGGTACCTGTTGTGTGACCACCAACGCCACCCCCGAGACCTCCTTTGCCCCACGCCAAATGACTGGTGCCCTCCGGGCAGACGGCGGAAACCGGCCATGCGAGATCTGTTGACGCAGTCGTAATGATCGGATACCTAGCGAATGCGCCGGGGCACGCCGCGTGAGATGGCATATGCCGCCCTCGTGTGCCGGGCCGAACGGTCAGCCCAGACGGTTCAGTTGGTCACGCACGGTGAGGGGCCGGTTGGTGATCACCGCGTCCACGCCGAGCCGCGCGCACAGCTCCACGTCCTCCGGTTCGTCGACCGTCCACACGTGCACCCGGTGCCCCGCCGCCTGCGCGCGCGCCACGTATCCGGGGTCGCGGCGCAGTACCCGGATGCCGGGCCCGGCGATTCCGCTGCCCGCCGGAAGCCGTCCCGCGCGATGCCGCGGCAACAGGAATTGCATCAAATACACCGTGGGCACGTCCGGCGCCGCCAGCCGCACCCTCCGCAGCGACCGCGCCGAGAACGACATCACCCGCACCTCGCCCGGCACCGGGTGCCGCCGCAGCAGGTCGAGCAGCCGCTCCTCCACCTGCCCCGCCCACCGCGTCGGGTGCTTCGTCTCGATCGCCAGGTCCACCGGCCGGCCCGCCTCCGCGACCAGCCGCAGCAGGCGTTCCAGCGTCAGCACCGTCGTACGCTCCGGGTCGGCCGCGTCGGGGGACTCGGCGGTCCCGGCCGGGCCCATCCAGGACCCGAAGTCCAGCTCCGCGAGCTGCGCCAGCTCCAGGGCCGAGACCGCGCCGCGGCCGTTGGAGGTGCGGTTCACGCGGCGGTCGTGCACGCAGACCAGGTGCCCGTCGGCGGTCAGCCGCACGTCGCACTCCAGGGCGTCCGCGCCGTCCGC
This sequence comes from Streptomyces boetiae, assembly GCF_031845405.1. Lineage (NCBI taxonomy): Bacteria > Bacillati > Actinomycetota > Actinomycetes > Kitasatosporales > Streptomycetaceae > Streptomyces > Streptomyces boetiae. The sequence continues at coordinate 6,437 of NZ_JAVREN010000048.1, read as the reverse complement.
GATGGCCTTCCGGTACGCGGCCAGGCTGTGCTCCGGCGCGTCCTCGGACGCGCCGCGGTGCGCGATGACCTCGATGCGCCCTCGGTTGGCGGTCATCGCGTCATGGTGCCACGGAGGCGAACACACGGCCGGGTTTATGCCCGCCTGACAGGGCATGCGACAGACTGCTCGTACTGCCGTCCGCATCCGCTGTCGTTCCTCCCCCAGCCCTCCGGGGCGGGAGGCGCCCCCAGTCCGAGGAGAGACCAGTGAGCACCGAGAACGAAGGCGCCGGCACGCCGGAGCAGCCGCCCGCCGGTGCCTCGGGGCCGCACGCCGCCCTGCCCGGCCCGCCCCCGCGCCCCGCCGCGCTGCCCCCCGGGCAGCCCGCGGCCCCCGCGCCGCCGCCCGCGCCCCCGGCCTCCTCGTACCCGCCGCCCTCCCCCTACCACCCGGCGCCGCCCGCCCCCGCGCCGGTCCCGCAGGGGCCGCCGCCGCCCGCGCCGGGCTTCGCTTCGGAGGCCGCCGCCCCGCCCGCCCCGCCCGAGCCGGGCGCCTCGCCTGAGCCGTACCCCGGGGATCCCGGCGGCGCCGAGCCGGCCGCGCCCTGGGCCGCCGTCCCGCCGCCCCCGCCCCCGCCGAGGCGGCGCGCCGGGCTGCTGGCCGCCGTGGTCGTCGCCACCCTCGTCGCCGGCGGCATCGGCGGCGGCGTGGGTTACCTCGTGGCCGACGCCGACGACAGCCCCCCCGCGGTGAACGCCCCCTTGGGCCGCGACGGGGACGAGGCGCCCGTGGCCCGACCGCCGGACTCGGTGGCCGGGATAGCGGAGGCGGCCCTGCCCAGCGTCGTCACCATCGAGGCCGGCACCGAGGCCGAGGGCAGCACCGGCACCGGCTTCGTCTACGACGAGGAGGGCCACATCCTGACGAACAACCACGTGGTCGCCAGCGGGGCCAACGGCGGCACCGTCACGGCCACCTTCTCCGACGGCGAGAGCTACGAGGCGGAGATCGTCGGCCGCGCCGAGGGGTACGACGTCGCCGTCCTGCGCATCCTCGACCTCCAGGGCCGCGAGCTGGAGCCCCTGCCGATGGGCGACTCCGACGCGGTCGCCGTCGGCGACGCCACGATCGCCATCGGCGCCCCCTTCGGCCTCTCCGGCACGGTCACCACCGGCATCGTCAGCGCTAAGGACCGCCCCCTCGCCTCCAGCGACGGCCAGAGTGGCTCCTCCTCCTACATGAACGCCCTCCAGACCGACGCCTCCATCAACCCGGGCAACTCCGGCGGCCCCCTGCTGAACGCCGACGGCGCGGTCATCGGGATCAACTCCGCCATCCGCTCCACCTCCGGAGGCATGGGCGAGGCCGGCAGCATCGGCCTCGGCTTCGCCATCCCGATCAACCAGGCCACCCGCGTCGCCCAGGACCTGATAGAGACCGGCGAGCCGGTCTACGCGATCATCGGCGCCTCCGTCGACTCCGGCGACGGCTCGGTCGAGGGCGCCCACATCGTCGAGTCCACGACCAACGGCAGCGACCCCCTCACCCCGGGCGGCCCCGCCGACCAGGCCGGCCTCCAGCCCGGGGACGTCATCACCCGCTTCGGGGACGTGGTCATCGACAGCAGCCCCACCCTGGTCAGCCAGATCTGGACGTACCAGCCGGGCGACCGCGTCGAGGTCACCTACCTCCGCGACGGCGAGGAGCGCACCACCACCCTCACCCTCGGAGAGCGCGTGGGCGACTGACCCCCCGGCCCGCTACGCTGTCCGGGTGCGCGGCCCCGCAACCGCACCCCCGGGAGGCGTGCCCGAGCGGCCTAAGGGAACGGTCTTGAAAACCGTCGTGAGGTAACCCCTCACCGTGAGTTCGAATCTCACCGCCTCCGCCGTGCCGGAGCAGGACGCAGAAGCGCGGACGAGAGCGGTCGCCCCGCCGCAGGGGGTGCCCGCTCTCGTCGCCTCCGGCGGACGTCGACACGGGTTCCGCCGGCCCGCCGCCATGTCTCGGTTCCGTGACAGCTTCCACCCCGGGCGGGGATAGGTGTAGACCTCATGTGATGATCTGCTGGGAAAACGGGCACGTCCGAGGGGTCTTCATGAGCACAATGACACGCCGTCTCCAGCTGGCCGCGGCGGCCGCCGCCGGTCTCCTGGCGCTGAGCGCCTGCAGCAGCGACGGGAGCGACGAGGGCTCCTCCTCGCAGGACGAGGGCGCCGCCTCGCAGGGAGAGGGCGGCCAGGAGGGCGAGGACGGCGGCGCCGGGGAGACCGGCGAGGGCGAGCAGGCTCCAGACGGTCCGCTCGCGAGCCTGCCCCCGCAGGAGATCGCGGACCGCGCCATGGAGGCGCTGCAGTCCGCCACCTCCCTGCGCATGAGGACGCTGGGCGACCCCGGGATGATCGGCATGGGCCTGGACATCCACATGGACCGCCAGGGCTCCTGCGTCGGGTCGGTGACCCAGCCGGGCGCGGGCTCGGTCGACGTCATCGTGCGCGAGGACCAGGAGGTCTGGATGCGGCCGGACGCCCAGTTCTGGCAGTCGCAGCTCGCGGTGCAGGACCCGGCCGTTATCAGCCTGCTCTCCGGCAGGTACCTGCACGGCACCACCAGCGACCCGGAGATGCAGCAGATGGCCGGGACCTGCTCGCTGGCGGCGCTCCAGGCCGACATGGGCTACGACGACCGGGGCCCCGGCGGCCCCGACGAGGTCGGCCCCGAGACCGACTACAACGGCATACCCGTCGTCAGCATCAACGGCCCCGACGACGACGGCAACGCGGCCTCGATGCTCGTGGCCACCGAGGGCGAGCCCTACCCGCTGCTGCTGACCCGCACCCAGAGCAACGGCACGGAGACCCGCATCGAGCTGGGGCAGTTCAACGAGCCGGTCGAGGTCCAGGAGCCCCCCGCCGATCAGGTCCTGAACCTCGCCGACTTCCGCACCGGCGACATCGAGAGCTGACCGAGCCGCCGCCCGTGAGGGGACCCGGCCCGGTCCCCTCACGAACGGCTCAGGTCGCGGTCGCGGGTCTCCGGCAGGAGCAGGAGGCAGGCCAGGGACAGGACGGCCATCGAGCTGACGTACCAGCCCACGGACGCGGAGCCGAAGGCCGACTGCAGCCGCGTGGCCACCAGCGGCGCGACCGCCCCGCCCGCCACCCCGCCGAGGCTGTACGCCAGGCCGGCCCCGGAGTACCGCAGCTCGGCGGGAAACAGCTCCGGCAGCAACGCCCCCATCGGCCCGTAGATCACCCCCATCAGCAGCATGGCCCCGCCCAGCGCCACCACGATCAGCGCCAGCCGCCCCGTGTCCATCAGGGGGAAGAGCAGCAGGCCCCACACGGCCGCCGCGGCCGTTCCCCCCAGCGTGACGCGCCGCCGGCCCAGCCGGTCGGAGCGCGTCGCGGCCCACCACGTCCCGGCGGCGAGGAAGAGCACGGCGCCCATCGAGGCGAGCAGCATCGTGGTCCGGCTCACCCCCAGCGTCTCCGTGCCGTAGGCCAGGCAGTACGTCGTCGCCGTGTAGAACAGCCCGTACCCGACGACCATTGCCCCGGCGCCCAGCAGCAGTTCGCGCGGGTGCCGGCGCACGACCGTGGCGAAGGGCGCGCGCCCCCGGCGCCCCTCCGCCACCATCCGCCGGAAGGCCGGCGTCTCCGCGACCCGCACCCGCACGAACAGCCCCACGCCCACCAACAGCAGGGAGAGCAGGAAGGGAATCCGCCACGCCCAGCCCCGGAACGCCTCGTCGCTGACCGTCGCCGACAGCAGCAGGAAGACGCCGGTCGCGGCGAAGAAGCCGACGGACGGCCCGAGTTGGGGGAAGCCCGCGTAACGCCCCCGGCGGCCGGCCGGCGCGTGCTCCACCGCGAGCAGGGCCGCGCCGCCCCACTCCCCGCCCAGTCCGATGCCCTGGAGGAAACGCAGCAGCACCAGCAGCGCCGGCGCCCACGCCCCCCACGTGCCGTACGTCGGCAGCAGGCCGACCGCCGCCGTGGACAGCCCCATCAGCAGCAGCGAGGCCACCAGCACCGACTTGCGCCCCACCCGGTCGCCGAAGTGACCGAACAGCACGGACCCCAGGGGCCGCGCCACGAAGGCCACGGCGTAGGTCGAGAAGGAGGCGAGGACGGCGTTGACCGGCGAGAGGGTGGGGAAGAAGGCGTCCCCGAAGACGAGCGCGGCGGCGGTTCCGTAGATGTAGAAGTCGTAGAACTCGACGGCCGTGCCGACGAAGCTCGCCACCGCGACCCGCCGCAGCTCCGGCGTCCCGCCGCCCTCCGCGCGCCCCCGCTCCCGCGGACCGCCCTGCCCGGGAACGCCCGCCGCGGGGTCCGGCCCCGAGCGGACCGGCGCTTCGCTGCTGGACGGCATCGCATCCCCCTGGGTGCGCTCAGGTCCGCCGCGGCGAGCGCCGGGGCGGGCCGCCCCATTCTGTCACCCGCCTGCCACCCGGGGTAACCCCGTCCCCTTCCGCCGCCCTCGCCGCGTTCCCCGGCAGAATCGCCCCGATCCGTCCGCCCGACCCCGGGAGCCCGCCGATGTCCGTCCGCCGCGTCATGCCCGTCATCCCCTCGCACAACGCTCCCGAAAGTCGGGACTTCTACGGCCTGCTCGGCTTCGAGGAGGTGATGGATCACGGCTGGATCACCACCCTGGCCTCGCCCACCCACCCCGGGGCGCAGATCAGCTTCATGACCGCCGACCTGACCGCCCCGGTCAACCCCGACATCAGCATCGAGGTCGACGACGTGGACGCCGCCTACGCCCTCCTGCGCGCCGCCGGCGCGGAGACCGTCCACCCCCTGACCGACGAACCCTGGGGCGTCCGCCGCTTCTTCACCCGCGACCCCAACGGCCGGGTGATCAACGTCCTCAGCCACCGCTGAACGCCCTCCCTGCCCACCGGACTACAGTGGCGCCTGTCCGCCTGCCCCACGCCCCTGCTGCCGAGGAGTGAGCCGGTGCCGGGAACTCGTCCGCCCGCGCGGGACGCCGCCGGGCGCGGGAGCACGTGATGTTCCCCTGGACGGGCGGCGGCCCCGGCGGCCCCGGGGCCGCGGCCGGCCCGCCGTACAACAGGCGCGTGCGGATCCTCGTGCAGATCCTCGACCGGCCCGACGAACGCGACCTCGCCCTCGAGGAGTTGCGGGCGCGTGGCTGGTCGGTGCGCCCGGCAGCGCCCGGGGAGGGGATCGCGCCCCAGGAGCGCCACGCGGCGTACGTGGTCGAGGTGCGCACACGCGGCGCCCGGCTCGGCGCGCGGGCCGCGGCCGTGCGCGCCGTGGAGGGGCTGGCCCGGGAGCGCAAACTCCCGCTGTGGGTCCACGACTCGGCCCTCGTGCGGCCCGCTCCGCCCCCGCCGCGCACCACCTACCACGTCCACCGCCGCGCTCCGGGCGGGGCCGGGCGGCTGGCGCGCCGGCTCCACGGCCACCTCGCCGGCCTCGGCCTGGCCGACACCCAGCGCGTCATCGCGCTGCCGGGCCCGCCCGACGAGGCCGCGGCCGTACGGGAGTTGAGCGCACGCGACCTCGGTGGCCGGCCGTTCGACGAGGAGGCGCACGCGCTGCGCCTCCCGGTCGGCCCGGCGGGCCGCGCGGACCCGGCCTCGGGCCGGGACGAGCCGCGCGACCTCCTCGTGCTCGGGTCCGCCGGGGTCGCCGTCGCGTTCGCCTTCCTGCTGTGCGGGGCGCTGATCGCGGACCTCGACGGCTGGTGGCGGGCCCTGCCGGCTTTGCCGGTGGCGGCCTCCTGCTGGCCGGTGGGCCGGTGGCTGACGAGCAACGACCCGCCCCCGTTCGTCCTCCGGCTAGGCGTCGGCGTCCTGGTGGCCGGGGGCGTGACGGTCTTCGGCTACCTGTGGGCGGCCCAGAGCGAGGACGCGCTGGGGACCGAGCTGCGGCGCGTCCTGGTCGCGTTGCTGGCGCTGCTCGTGCTCGCGGGCGACTGGCTGGCGCTGAGCCACTCGTGGTTCAGCCGGAACGCCCAGTGGGTCGTGCCGCTGCTGGCCACGCCGCTGGTCCTGGCGTTGCCCCTGTTCGGCGGGCTGCTGCACAGCGTCTACCTCACCGACGAGTTCGGCATCCCCTCGGCCGCCGTGCCCGTCGAGTTCTACGCGCCCGTGTGGATGGCGCTGGCCCCGGTGGCGATCGCCTCGGCGTCCGTGCTGGTCTTCATCGCGCTGGGCGGCTGGGCCCGGCACCTGCATCTGGTGTCGACGCTGCGGGAATTGCTGTTCGTCTCCATCCCGCTGCTGTGCCTGGTGTACGTCCTGACGGCCCTCCTGGTCGGCATGAACGGCGCCGCGACGGCCGCCGCCCGCGCCGCCGACGCGGCCCGCGACCACCGCGACCCCGCCCCCTACTACGGCCTCGACGGCCGCCTCCTGTGCGTCCGCCCCCTGACCCCCACCCCCGCCACGATCCCGATCCTCAACGGCCCCCTCCCAC
>NZ_JAVREN010000047.1:0-40272 GCF_031845405.1 Streptomyces boetiae | reverse complement strand
GTACTACCGCGGCGAGAACCAGAACCAGTGAGCCGCTGAGACTGCGCGCGGCGGCCCCGGGGCCGCCCCCCGTTTGCAGCAAGCCCGCGCGCCGCGGCGGCGGGCCGTCCTTACGTTGTGGCTATGAGTCACACCACTCGCGTCAGGCTCGGCTCGGCGCTCATACTCGCGCCCCTGCTGGCCGGCCTCTCCGCGTGCGGGGAGAGCGACCAGCCCCTGGCCGGAGACCCGTACGACGCCACCGGCCAGCTCTCGTTCGGCACCGCCCAGGCCCCCGAGGGCAAGGAGGCGGCCACCGCCGTCGACCCCGACAGCCCCCTGAAGATCAGCGCCACAGGCGGCGGCACCCGCATCACCGACGTCGCCGCCACCGACGCCGGAGGCCGCCCCCTGGCCGGCGAACTCACCGCCGACGGCCGCGGCTGGCGCAGCACCTCCCCGCTCGCCGCCGGCATCACCTACACCGTCCGCGTCGCCACCGAGAACGGCGAGGGCGCACCCGGCCGCGGCACCCACAGCTTCACTACCCGCGCGGTGGACGGCGAGAAGCAGCTCAACGTCACCTTCGGGCCGGAGGCGGGCACCTACGGCGTCGGGCAGCCGGTCACCGCCAAGCTCAGCCGGAAGATCTCCGACCCGCGCCAACGCGCCCTCGTGGAAGGGGCGCTGGCCGTCGAATCGCAGCCGGCCACACAGGGCTCCTGGCACTGGGTCGACGACACCGAGCTGCACTACCGCCCCGAGGACTACTGGCCGGCCAACGCCAGCATCACCGTCCGCTCCCACCTCGCGGGCCTGCCGATACGCGAGGGCCTGCGCGGCGGCACCGGCAAGCCCCTGGACCTGCGCACGGGCGACCGGGTCGAGGCGATAGCCGACATCAGCGCGCACACCATGACCGTGCTGCGCAACGGGGAGGAGCTGCGGACCCTGCCGATCACCACCGGCAAGGAGGGCTTCGCCACCCGCAGCGGCAAGAAGGTCATCCTCGGCCGCGAGCAGTTCGTGCGGATGACCGGCACCAGCATCGGCATCCCGGCCGGCAGCGCCGAGTCCTACGACCTGCCGGTGTACTGGGCGGCGCGCCTGACCTGGAGCGGCGAGTACGTCCACGGCGCGCCCTGGTCGGTCGGCTCCCAGGGCTCCGCGAACGTCAGCCACGGCTGCACCGGCCTGAGCACCGAGAACGCCCAGTGGTTCTACGAACTCGTGCGGCCCGGGGACATCGTGGAGCACGTCAACGGCTTCGGCGAGGACATGGCGCCGTTCGGCAACGGCTTCGGGGACTGGAACCTCTCCTGGGAGGAGTGGCGCGAGGGCAGCGCCCTGCACGGCGAGGACGCCGCCACCGCGACCCCCGCGCGGGCCACCGGCCGCCTCCAGCCGCAGGTCTGAGCCCCGGGACCCGGGGGAGGGGCGCGCCGGGCGCGCGGGAGCGATCGGACCGCGATCAGGCCGCGGAAGGGGCCTTCACCCGGCGTCAGGCCGCCGAGGACAGCCTGCCGCGCAGCAGGGAGGCCAGGGAGGCGGCCAGCTCCGCCGGGTCCAGCGGGTGGGCCACGGTGGCCTCCGCGCGGCTCCACGTGGCCAGCCAGGCGTCCTGGGGCCGGGCGATCAGCAGCAGCACGGGCGGGCAGTCGAAGATCTCGTCCTTGATCTGGCGGCACACGCCCATGCCGCCCGCCGGGACCGCCTCGCCGTCCAGCACGCAGGCGTCGATGCCGCCCTTCTCCAGCTCCGCCAGGACCGCGGGCAGCGTGGCGCACTCCACGTACTCCACGGCCGGGGCGTCCGCCGCGGGACGGCGCCCGGCGGCCAGGCGCACCTGCTCGCGGGTGGTGACGTCGTCGCTGTAGACCAGCACCGTGACGGTGCGCTCCATCGTTCCTCCGCGGGGTCGTTGGCGGGCGCCGGCCGGGTCGGGCCGCCGCTGCCGCGGATGCTACTCCTGCGCGGCTCCCGCGGGCAGGGCCGGAACCCCGCCGCGGCGCGGCGCGCGGGCGGGCGGACGCCGCGCCGGTCCGTGCGCAACGCCCCGGAGCGGCCGGGACACACCGAACCCGACCCCCGCGACAACCCCCGGAAAACCGCCCGACATAATGACCGTCGTGGCGACAGCAACAGCAGCAGACACCGGGCACGCGATCCCCTCGGTCAACCGGCCGAATGTGACCAGCGTCGGGACCGTCATCTGGCTCAGTTCCGAGCTGATGTTCTTCGCGGCCCTCTTCGCGATGTACTTCACCCTGCGGTCGGTGATGGGAGCGGAGTACTGGCAGGAGAACGCAGACGCGCTCAACCTGCCGTTCTCGGCGACCAATACCACGATCCTGGTGCTCTCCTCGCTCACCTGCCAGCTCGGCGTCTTCGCCGCCGAGCGGGGTGACGTGAAGAAGCTCCGCGTCTGGTTCGTGATCACCTTCGTCATGGGAGCCATCTTCATCGGCGGACAGGTCACCGAGTACGTCGAGCTGGTCGCGCACGAGGGCGTCTCGCTCTCCTCCGGCCCCTACGGCTCGGCGTTCTACCTCACGACCGGCTTCCACGGACTGCACGTGCTGGGCGGCCTCATCGCCTTCCTGCTCGTCCTGGGCCGGACCTACGCCGCACGGCGGTTCACGCACGAGCAGGCCACCACGGCCATCGTCGTGTCGTACTACTGGCACTTCGTCGACGTCGTCTGGATCGGCCTCTTCGCCACGATCTACCTGATCAAGTAGCCCGTCCCGACACACGGCTCACGCACCGCGCACTTCCCACCGCACCGACGCAGAAGATCCTGACACCGGGGTAATCCGTGAAAAAGCTCTCCGTACGACGGCGCCATCCGCTGGCGGCGCTCGTCGTCCTCCTCCTCGCGCTGGCGGCCACAGGGGGGCTGTACGCAGCGCTCGCGCCCGCGGGCGAGGCCCAGGCCGAGGCATCGGCCCAGTCCCTCGCCATCGAGGAGGGCGAACGGCTCTACGAAGTCGGCTGCTCAAGCTGCCACGGCCGCGGAGGCCAGGGCGGCAGCGACGGGCCCAGCCTGGTCGGTGTCGGTGCGGCCGCGGTCGACTTCCAGGTCGGCACCGGCCGGATGCCGATGCAGCAGCCCGGCCCGCAGGCCCCCAGCAAGCCCAGGGTCTACGCCCAGGCGGAGATCGACCAGCTCGCGGCGTACATCGCCTCCCTCGGCCCCGGCCCGTCGATCCCCGAGGAGGCGGCCTACGACCCCTCCGGCGGCAACGCGGCCCGCGGCGGCGAGCTGTTCCGGACCAACTGCTCGCAGTGCCACAACTTCACCGGCCAGGGCGGCGCCCTCACCCATGGCAAGAGCGCGCCCGACCTGGGCGACGTCGACCCCCGCCACATCTACGAGGCCATGATCACCGGCCCGCAGAACATGCCCTCCTTCCCCGACTCCACGCTCCCGGAGGAGGCGAAGCGCGACATCATCGCCTGGCTCAACGAGGTCAACACCTCCCAGGCGGCGAACCCCGGAGGCTTCACGCTGGGCGGCTTCGGCCCCGTCAGCGAGGGCCTGTTCGCGTGGACCTTCGGCATCGGCGCGCTGATCGCCGTGGCGGTGTGGGTCGGCGCCAGGACCGCAAAGGCCAGGAAGTCATGAGCAGCAACAGCCACACCGACGAGACCGAGACCGCGGAGGGCGCGGAGCGCGAGCACCTGCTGCCCGACAGCAGGCAGGCGCACGGCGCCGACCCCGCGCTGGCGGACGACCCGTTCGCCGACCCGGGTCTTGAGCCGCACGAGCCGCGGCGGCAGGACATCGACGAGCGCGCGGCCCGGCGTTCCGAGCGGACCGTCGCCTTCCTCTTCACCCTCTCGATGCTCGCGACGGTCGGCTTCATCGCCTCCTACGTCGCGATCGACATCGACCGGATCGTCTACATCTGGCCCTTCGGCCACACCAGCGGCCTGAACTTCGCGCTCGGCCTGACGCTGGGCCTGGCGCTGTTCTGCATCGGCGCCGGCGCGATCCACTGGGCCCGCACCCTGATGTCGGACGAGGAGGTCCCCGAGGAGCGGCACGCCGTCGAGGCCACCCCCGAGGTCAAGGCGCACGTCCTGGAGGAGTTCCGCAAGGGTGCCGCCGAATCGCAGTTCGGCCGGCGGAAGCTGATCCGGCGCACGATGTACGGCGCGCTGGGCCTCGTTCCGCTCTCCGGGCTGGTGCTGCTGCGCGACCTGGGCCCGCTGCCCGAGGACAAGCTGCGGCACACCGCCTGGCGCGAGGGCTCGCTGATCATCAACGACACCACCCTCCAGCCGCTGCGGCCCGAGGACATCACCGTGGGCTCGCTGACCCAGGCCATGCCCGAGGGGCTCGACCCGCACGCGGAGGACTTCCACAGCGAGATCGCCAAGGCCGCGGTCATGCTGGTGCGGCTGGAGCCCGAGGACATCCGGGACGAGCGGTCCGCCGAGTGGGGCCACGAGGGCATCCTGTGCTTCTCGAAGATCTGCACCCACATCGGCTGCCCCGCCACCCTGTACGAGCAGCAGACCCACCACGCGCTCTGCCCCTGCCACCAGTCGACGTTCGACCTCGCCGACGGCGCGCGGGTCCTCTTCGGCCCGGCCGGCCACCCCCTGCCGCAGCTGCGCATCACGGTGAACGAAGACGGCTACCTCCAGGCCCTTGGCGACTTCGAGGAGCCCCCCGGCCCGAGCTTCTGGGAGCGCGGATGAGCACGACCACTGAGGCCCCGGCGAAGCCGCGGGGCAAGGCGCCCGCCGGCGAGCGGGTCGCCGACTGGGCCGACGGCAGGCTGGGTCTCTACAGCCTCGCCAAGGCCAACATGCGCAAGATCTTCCCCGACCACTGGTCGTTCCTGCTCGGCGAGATCTGCCTGTACGCCTTCGTCATCCTGATCCTGACCGGCGTCTACCTGACGCTGTTCTTCACGCCCAGCATGGCCGAAGTCGAGTACGACGGCTCGTACGTGCCGATGCAGGGCGTGATGATGACCGAGGCGTACGCCTCCACGCTCGACATCAGCTTCGACGTGCGCGGCGGCCTGCTGGTGCGCCAGATCCACCACTGGGCCGCGCTGATCTTCGTGGTCGGCATCCTCTTCCACATGATGCGGGTGTTCTTCACCGGCTCCTTCCGCAAGCCGCGCGAGGTCAACTGGCTGTTCGGCTGGACCCTGCTGATCCTGGCGGTCTTCACCGGCCTGACGGGCTACTCGCTGCCCGACGACCTGCTCTCGGGCACCGGCATCCGGTTCATGGAGGGCGCCATCCTCTCCACGCCGGTCATCGGGACGTACCTCCAGATGTTCCTGTTCGGCGGGGAGTTCCCCGGGCACGACATCATCCCGAGGTTCTTCGTCATCCACGTGCTGCTGCTGCCCGGCATCATGCTCGGCCTCGTCGCCGCGCACCTGATCCTGATCGTGTACCACAAGCACACGCACTTCGCGGGCCCCGGCCGCACCAACAACAACGTGGTCGGCATGCCGCTGCTGCCCGTCTACATGGCCAAGGCCGGCGGCTTCTTCTTCCTGGTCTTCGGCGTCATCGCGGCCATCGCGGCGACGGTGCAGATCAACCCCGTCTGGGTGCTGGGGCCCTATCGCCCCGACCAGGTCTCGACCAACGCCCAGCCGGACTGGTATCTCGGCTTCTCCGAGGGCCTGGTGCGCATGATGCCCGGCTGGGAGTGGGTCATCCCCGGCGGCTACACGGTCAACTTCGGGCTGATGATCCCGCTGGGCCTCTTCCCGGCGATGCTGGTGCTGATCGGGCTCTACCCGTTCTTCGAGGCGTGGGTCACCAAGGACAAGCGCGAGCACCACATCGCGCAGCGCCCGCGGAACGCCCCCACCCGCACCGGCTTCGGCGTGGCCTGGCTGACGGCGTACGTCGTCACCCTGATCGCGGGCGGCAACGACGTGTGGGCGGTGAACTTCCACCTGTCCATCAACGCCATCACCTGGTTCTGCCGGATCGGCTTCTTCGTCCTGCCCGTGCTGGCGTTCTTCGCCACCCGGCGGATCTGCATGGGCCTCCAGCGCCGGGACCGGGACAAGGTGCTGCACGGCCGCGAGACCGGCATCATCAAGCGGCTGCCGCACGGCGAGTTCATCGAGGTGCACGAGCCGCTTCCCCGGGAGCAGCTGTACACGCTCACCGTGCATGAGCAGGAGCGCCCGGCGGAGATCGGCCCGGCCACCGACGAGAACGGCGTGCGGCGCCGCGTCGGCCCGGTGGAGCGGCTGCGCGCGAGGATCAGCCGCGGGTACTTCGGCCCGCAGGCCCAGATCCCCAAGCCGACCGCCGAGGAGTACCGCGAGATCACCAGCGGCCACGGCCCTTTCCCGGGCCCGTCCACGGCGGGCCGCCCACCTCACGGAATCCCTCCGCCGCCGCCGGGCCGCTTCGCTAGGCTCGTGCCGTCCCGTCCCGCGTCCCAGCCAGGAGTGCCCGATGAGCGTTGTGACCCCCGCCGGAGGCGACCGCGCGGCGGCCCTGGCCTGGCCCGACGTGCTCTCCGCGCTGATCGCCGGCCGCGACCTCACGGCGGAGGAGACGGCCTGGGCGATGGACGAGATCATGAGCGGCCAGGCCACGGACGCGCAGATCGCCGGCTTCGCGGTGGGCCTGCGCGCCAAGGGCGAGACGGTGGAGGAGATCGCGGGCCTGGTCCGCGCGATGTACGCCCACGCCCACCTGATCGAGGTCCCCGGGCCGACCGTGGACGTCGTGGGCACCGGCGGCGACCGCGCCAGGACCGTCAACATCTCCACCATGGCCGCGATCGTCGTGGCCGCCACCGGCGCCACCGTCGTCAAGCACGGCAGCCGCGCCGCCTCCAGCGCCAGCGGCTCCTCGGACGTCCTGGCGCATCTGGGCGTGAACCTCGACCTCAGCCCGCAGCGGGTCGCCGAGGTCGCCGCCGAGGCCGGGATCACCTTCTGCTTCGCGGTGAAGTTCCACCCGGCGCTGCGCCACGTCGCCTCCGCGCGCGGCCAGCTCGGCATCCCCACGCCCTTCAACTTCCTGGGCCCGCTCACCAACCCGGCCCGGGTCGGCGCCCAGGCCACCGGCGTGGCCGACGCGCGGATGGCCCCCATCATGGCGGGCGTGCTGGCCGAACGCGGCACCTCCGCGCTGGTCTTCCGCGGCGACGACGGCCTGGACGAACTGACCGTCACCGCCACCTCCACGGTCTGGGTGGTCCGCGACGGCAAGGTCCGCGAGGAGCGCTTCGACCCGCGCGAGGTGGGCATCGGCCTGGCCCCGGTGGAGGCGCTGCGCGGGGCGGACGCCGCCCACAACGCGGAGGTGGCCCGCCGGGTGCTGGCGGGGGAGACGGGCCCGGTGCGCGACGCGGTGCTCCTCAACGCCGCGGCGGGCCTGGCCGCGCTCACCCCGCGGGACGTGTCCCTGACCGAGCAGATCGCGGCCTGCCTGCCGCGCGCCGCCGGGGCCATCGACTCCGGCGCCGCCACCGCGACCCTGGAACGCTGGGCCGCCGCGACCCGGGCCTGATCCCGCCGGGCCCCGCGCCCCCGGGACGGCCCGCGCCGTGGGCGTTGCCGGTGCCGGGGGCGGAGCCCCTACTCGTCCAGGCCGATGGCGAAGGCCGCCTCCAGGTCGTGGCGCGAGTAGGTGCGGAAGGCGATGTGGGTTTCCGTGGACTCCACGCCGGGCACCTTGCTCAGCCGGTGCGGGATGACCTCCGACAGCTCCTCGTGGCGGCGGACCCGGACCAGGGCGATAAGGTCGTGGGGGCCGGTCACCGAATAGACCTCGCTGACCCCCTCCAGCGCCGCGATCCGCTCCGCGACCTCGGGCACGCGGTCCACACTGGTGGTGATGAGCACGATCGCAGTGATCACGGCTGAAGCCCCGTTCCTGTGGCGGCTGACGCGGTACGCAGGCACACCCTAGCCCGCGCCGCGGGCCCCGGCGGCTACCAGGCCGTAGGGTGACCGGGGCGACGAGGGAGGGCCGATGAAGGAACGACAGGGCCGACGGACGGTGTGAACGGTGGTGGATCCCACGGACGGCGAGGACGCGCGGGGGCAGACGGAGCCCGGGTCCGCGGAGCCGGCCGAGTCCCTGGACCGCCCCCTGCCCGAACGGGTCCGGCACCGCGTCATCGTCCTGGCCGGTGACGCGTTCACCGGCCTCACCCTCGGCGAGCTGCCGCCCGGTCTGCGCCAGTACGCCCGGTTCACCCCCTCCCGTCGGGTGAAATTCGGCGGCAGCGCCATCGCCGCCGCGCTGGAGGCCGAGGCCGTCTTCCGCCAGCGCGTCGCCGCCCGCTTCCGCCTGGCAGAGCCCGAGCTGGCCGAGGCCGTCGACCGCGGCGCGCCCCCGCCGGCCGCCGACCCCGTCGAGATCGCCGCCGCCGCCTTCCTGCTGCGCCCGCCCGGCTGGGCCAAGCTCGTGGCCGCCGCCGGCGAGGAGGCGCAGCGGGCCCAGGAGGAACGCGCCGGGCAGGAGCGGGAGCTGGAGCTGGCGCGGCTGCGGGAGGAGCTGGCCGAGGTGCGGACGGCCGCCCGCACCGAGGGCGAGCGGCTGCGCGCCGAGCTGGAGGCCGCCCGCCGGGAGGGCGACGCCGTGCACCGCAAGCTGCGCAGCGCCGTCAGCGACGTGCGGCGCGGCGAGGCGGCCCTGCGCAAGCTGCGGGCCGAGCTGGAGGAGGTGCGCGCCGAGTACGGCGCCGCCCGCGCCGCCGCCGAGGGCGAGGCCCGCCGGCTCCGCGCGCGGCTGGCCGAGGCCGAGGCCGCCCTGGAGGCCAGCCGCAAGTCCGTGCGCGAGGGCCGCGGCATCGAGGACATGCGCCTGCGCCTGCTGCTGGACACCGTGCTGGACGCCGCCCAGGGCCTGCGCCGCGAGCTTGCCCTGCCGCCCGCCTCGTTGAAGCCCGCGCAGACCGTGGACGCCGTCGAGCCCGGGGACGTCTCTCCTCAGGACATCGCGCGCCGGGCCCTGGCCGAGGACGACCCCGCCCTGCTCGACCAGCTCCTCGCGCTGCCCCAGGCCCACCTCGTCGTCGACGGGTACAACGTCACCAAGACCGGCTATCCCACCCTGCCGCTGGAGAAGCAGCGCCTGCGGCTGCTGCGCGGCCTGGCCGTGCTCGCCGCCCAGACCGGCGCCGAGATGACGTGCGTCTTCGACGGCGCCGAGCTGGCCGGCCCCGTGCTGCTGGCCCCGCCGCGCGGCGTGCGGGTCCTCTTCAGCTCGCCGGGCCAGACCGCCGACGAGCTGATCCGCCAACTGGTGCGCGCCGAGCCGCCCGGCCGCCCCGTCGTCGTGGTCTCCACCGACCGGGAGGTCGCCGACGGCGTCGCCGTGGCCGGGGCCCGCCCCGTCGCCTCCGCGCTGCTCCTCAGACGCCTGGCGCGCACCTGAGGCTTCTGCCGCCGATGCCCCATCCGCCGCTTTCGTGGGCGGAGATGGGCTTAACGGCCCAGTTGCCCGCGACGGACCGTAGGGACGCGGACGCGCCCGGTGTGAGGTAAGTAAAAAATGAGCACGAGGATTTGAATACCGGAAACCCACCTCGCTAGGGTCTGGGCTCGAACCTCCGCGCGGTAGACCGTTCACCCCGAACGGCCGCGGAGGAACCGCCGAATCCGCGGCACGACAGCGGAGCCGGGGCAACGCCCCCCACACCCGGCAGGCGGCTGAGGAAGAAGGAGCTCGCCCCAGTGGCGTCCCACCGTCGTCCCAAGCAGCCGAGCCGGGCCCGCGTCACCCTCTTCGGTGCCACCGCGGTAGCCACCGCCGCCACCAGCTTCCTCGCCTCCCAGTCGGCCCAGGCCGACCCGGAGCGCAGCGTCGAGGAGGTCAGGGAAGAGGTCGACGAGCTGCGCCACGAGGCCGAGGTCGTCACCGAGGAGTACAACGGCGCCCGCGAGCGCGAGCAGGAGCTCCAGGACCAGGTCGAGGACCTCCAGGACTCCGTGGACCGCGGCCAGCAGGAGCTGAACGAACTCCGCGCCGGGCTCGGCGCGGTGGCCACCGCCCAGTACCGCAACGGCGGCCTCGACCCCTCGCTCCAGCTCTTCCTCTCCGCCGACCCCGACGCCTACCTCGACCGGGCCTCCACGCTCGACCAGGTCAGCGGCGAGCAGGCCGAGACCCTGCGGCTGATCGAGGACCGGCAGCGCACCCTGGACCAGCAGCGCGCCGAGGCCACCGACCGGCTCGCCGAACTGGAGGACCTGCGCGGCGAGCTGGAGGAGCAGAAGGACCGCATCCGCGGCCGGCTCAGCGAGGCCCAGGAGCTGCTGAACCAGCTCACCGAGGAGCAGCGGGCCGCCATCGCCGCCGAGGAGGCCGCCGAGCGGGCCACCTCCCAGGCCCAGGCCGCCGAGGTCCAGCCGGCCGACATCGCCGACGCCGGCGGCTCCTCCCGCGCCCAGGCCATCCTCACGGCCGCCGCCAGCCGCCTCGGCATGCCCTACGTCTGGGGCGCCACCGGCCCCAACGCCTTCGACTGCTCCGGCTTCACCGGCTGGTCCTACGCCCAGGCCGGCATCTCCCTGCCCCGCGTCTCCCAGGCCCAGGCCGGCGCGGGCACCCGGGTCAGCATCGACCAACTCGCCCCCGGCGACCTGGTCCTGTACTACGGCGGGCTCAGCCACATCGCCATCTACGCCGGCAACGGGCAGATCATCCACGCGCCGTCCACCGGCTCGGTGGTCTCCTACGCCCCGCTGCACTCGATGCCGGCCCAGTTCGGCGTCCGCGTCGGCTGACCCCGCGCCCCGGCGCCCCCGGGCCGCCGCCAAGCGGGTGATTGAGGGGGCACGCGGCCCGTCCGCGCGCCCGTCATGACCTGCGGTTGCGTCCCGCGCGGGCGCCCGGCCCGGCGTTGTCCTGCGCCCCGCCCCGCCGCCGCGCCGCTACATTCTGCTCCCGCTTCAGGTACCCCACCGAAGGGAGCGCGGCCCGCAGTGGTCAGCCACCGACATCCGCACCCGCGCGCGAGACGGACGGCCGTCGTCGTCGTGCTGTCCGCCGCCACGACGGCCGCCGCCGCCCTCGCCGCCGGGCCCGTGCGCGCCGAGCCCGACCCGGCCACCGCCCGCGGCGCGGCCCACGAGGTGGACCGCCTCGTCGCCGAGGCCGAACGCGCCATCGACCGGTACAACGGCACGGCCGAGCGCGTCGAGACCCTCCGCGCCGACGTCGAGCGCCGTCAGGACCGCGTCGCCCGCGGCCAGCAGACCGTCAATCAGCACCGCCGCGCCCTCGGCCGCGCCGCCGCCGCCCACTACCGCAACGGCCCGCTCGGCCCCGCCCTCGCCCTGATGCTGGCCGACAGCCCCGACACCTACCTCGAACGCGCCGGCGTCCTGGACCGGCTCGGGGACCGCAGGGCCGGGGAGCTGCGCCGGCTGCTCGCCGCCCAGCGCGTCCTCGACCAGCGCCGCCAAGAGGCCACCGAGCGGCTGGAGCGGCTGGCCGCCGAGGAGGACCGGCTCGGCCGGCAGAAGCGGGACGTGCAGCGCCGCCTCGCCTCCGCCCGGCGGCAGTACCAGCGGCTGACCGAGCGCGAGCGGGAGGAGCGGCTGAGCAAGGAGGCCCCGGCGCCCGCGGCCCTCCCCGCCGCTCCCGCCGCGGCCTCCGGGCGCGGCGGGAGCGCCGTGGCCGCCGCCCGCGGCGTCCTGGGCCGCCCCTACGGCTGGGGGCAGGCCGGGCCCGGCGCGTTCGACTGCTCAGGGCTCGTGCAGTGGGCCTGGGCCCGCGCCGGGGTCGCCCTGCCGCGCACCTCCCAGCAGCAGGCGCACGCCGGGAAGCGGGTCCCGCTCAGCCAGGCGCGGCCCGGCGACATCGTCGTCTACCGCGCGGACGCCAGCCACGTCGGCCTGTACGCCGGCGGCGGGCAGGTCATCCACGCGCCCTACCCCGGGGCCGCCGTCCGCTACGACCCGGTCGGGATGATGCCCGTCTCCGGGGTCGTCCGCCCGTAGGGCGCCCGCGGGAGCCGGGAGGCCGGGACCCGCGCGGCCGGTATCGTCTGTCGCGATGCGTAAGACGCTGATCGTCACCAACGACTTCCCGCCGCGCCCCGGAGGCATCCAGACCTTCCTGCACGGCATGGCCTCCCGGCTCGACCCCCAGCGGGTCGTGGTCTACGCCTCCACCTGGAAGCGGAGCGCCGAAGGGGTCCGCGCCACCGCGGAGTTCGACGCCGAGCAGCCCTTCCCCGTGATCCGCGACCGGTCCACCATGCTGCTGCCCACCCCCGGCGTCACCCGCCGGGCGGCCGGCCTGCTGCGCGCCCACGGCTGCACCGCCGTGTGGTTCGGGGCCGCCGCCCCCCTGGGCCTGATGGCCCCGGCCCTGCGTCGGGCCGGGGCCGCCCGGATCGTGGCCACCACCCACGGCCACGAGGCGGGCTGGGCCCAACTCCCCGGCCCCCGGCATCTGTTGCGGCGCATCGGGGAGAGCGTCGACACCCTCACCCACCTCGGCGACTACACGCGCGGCAGGATCGCAGCCGCCCTCTCGCCCGAGGCCGCGGCCCGGATGGTGCGGCTGCCCCCCGGCGTGGACGAGAAGACCTTCCACCCCGGCTCCGGCGGCGAGGCCGTCCGCGCCGCCCTCGGCCTGAAGGACCGGCCGGTGGTCGTCTGCGTCTCCCGTCTCGTCCCCCGCAAGGGCCAGGACACCCTCATCCGCGCCCTGCCGCGGGTGCTGGCCGAGGTCCCCGAGGCCGTTCTCCTGATCGTCGGGGGCGGCCCCTACCGCTCCGGCCTGGAGAAGCTGGCCGCCCGCACCGGCGTCTCCCGCGCCGTCCGGTTCACCGGCCCCGTGCCCGCCGCCGAGCTGCCCGCCCACTACGGCGCGGGTGACGTCTTCGCC
Organism: Streptomyces boetiae; assembly: GCF_031845405.1. Classification (NCBI taxonomy): domain Bacteria; kingdom Bacillati; phylum Actinomycetota; class Actinomycetes; order Kitasatosporales; family Streptomycetaceae; genus Streptomyces; species Streptomyces boetiae. The sequence goes on along the minus strand of NZ_JAVREN010000047.1, from coordinate 27,435 downwards.
ATGCCCTGCCGCACCCGGCGCGGCGGCCTGGACGTGGAAGGCCTGGGCATCGTCTACCTGGAGGCCTCGGCCACCGGCCTCCCCGTCGTCTCCGGCGACTCCGGCGGCGCCCCCGACGCCGTCCTCGACGGCGAAACCGGCTGGGTCGTGCGCGGCGGCGAGCCCACCGCCCCCGAGGAGACGGCCGAGCGCCTGGTGGCCCTCCTGCGGGACCCCGGCCTGCGCCGCCGCATGGGCGAGCGAGGCCGGGCCTGGATCGAGGAGCAGTGGCGCTGGGACCTCCTCGTCGACCGCCTGCGCGCGGTGCTGTCCTGACGGGGCGCCCTCCCGGCGGGCCCGCGCGCCGGGCGGCCGGGGCGGGCGCGGGGCGCGGCGCGCGGTAGCCTTCCCCCGGACGGCAGGCAGCGGGAAAGACAGCACGAGGAGCCACGCAGATGGCCGAGCACACCAGGTCGAGCATCACCATCGAGGCCACCCCGGCCGAGGTCATGGCCGTGATCGCCGACTTCGGCCGCTACCCCGAGTGGGCGGGCGAGGTGAAGGAGGCCGAGGTCCTCGGCACCGACCCCCAGGGCCGCGCCGAGCAGGTCCGCCTCCTGCTGGACGCCGGCGCCATCAAGGACGAGCACACCCTCGCCTACACCTGGCGCGGCGACCACGAGGTGCACTGGTCCCTCGTCAAGTCCCGCCTGCTGCGCGCACTGGACGGCTCCTACGTCCTCGCGCCGCTCGGCGACGGCAAGCACACCGAGGTCACCTACCAGCTCACCGTGGACGTCCGCATCCCCATGCTGGGCACCATCAAGCGCAAGGCCGAGAAGGTCATCATCGACCGCGCGCTGGACGGCCTGAAGAAGCGCGTGGAGCAGGCCGCCGGGAGCTGAGGGCCCGTGGCACCACCCCCCGCCGCCCGCGTCCTGTTCGTCACCGGCCCCGGCGGCGCCGGCACCAGCACCGTGGCAGCCGCCACCGCCTCCTCCGCCGCCCGTGCCGGGGAACGCCCCGTGCTGCTCCTGGCCCCGCCCCGGGCCGCCGCCCCGCCCTTCCCCGCAACGTCCCCGCTGGAGCCCGGCCTCCACCACTCCCGCGTGGATCCCGCCGGCCGCTTCCGCGCCGGGGCGCTCGCCGCCCAGCGCCTGGCCGCCCCCGCGCTGGACGCGCTCGGCGCCGTCCCCTTCGACGGCGAGGAGCTGACCGAACTCCCCGGCGCGCACGCCGCCGCGCTCCTGTCCGCCCTCCGCGCCGCCGCCGCGGGCCCCTGGGGCCTGGTCGTCGCGGACCTGCCGCCCGTCACCGAGGCCGTCCGGCTCCTCGCGCTGCCCGCCCAGCTCCGCCGCTACCTGCGCCGTCTGCTCCCCGCGGAACGCCTGGCCGCCCGCGCGCTGCGCCCCCTGCTGGGCCGGCTCGCGGGCGTTCCACTGCCCGACGAGGGCCTGTTCGCGGCGGCCGACCGCCTGGACGCCGCGCTCGCCGGCCTCCAGGAGCTGATCGAGGGGCCCGCGGCGGCCGTTCGCCTCGTGCTCGACCCGGCCCCGGGCCCGGCCGCCGAGGCCCGCGCGGCCCGCGCCGGGCTGGCCCTGCACGGCGTGGCCCTGGAGTCCGTGGTCGCCAACCGGCTGCTGCCCGCCACCTCCCCCGACCCCTGGCTCGCCGCCCTGGCCGAGCGGCAGCGGGAGGCCCTGGCGGCCTTCGCGGAGGCGGCCGGGCTCGCCGGGGAGGCCGTGCACCGCGTCCCGCACCTGGGCCGTGAGCCGGCGCACCCCGCCGAGCCGGACGTTCCGCCGCCGGGCACCTGGCCCGCCCCGCGCCCCGCGCCGCCGCCCGAGCCGGGGGAGGCCGGCCTGCTGGTGTGGCGGCTGCCGCTGCCCGGCGCGGTCCGCGAGGACCTGGAGCTGATCCGCCGCGGCGGCGAACTCCTCGTCCGCGTCGGCCCGTTTCGCCGCATGCTGCCGCTGCCGGCCGCGCTGCGCCGGTGCGCGGTCGCGGGAGCCGCGTTCGAACCCGGCGAGGACGGCGCGCACCGCGCGCGCCTGGCCGTCCGCTTCGCGCCCGATCCTGCCCGGTGGCCGTAGGCCCTGTCCCGTCGGTCTTGCCGGGCCCACGACGCCAGCTACGGCCACTCGCTGCGTTACCGAATCGCGCGAATACGGGCAAGTATGAGCTGCGATCCGGCGCCTTGCGATTGACCGCATCATGGGGGTACCTCCCAGGCCCCCAGGGCCTGGGGGAGCCGTGGGCTGATCCGACAAGACCGACGGGACAGGACCTCCCGGGACGGGGACGCCGCGGGCGGCGGGGAGTAACCTCGGGCCCGGGCGCGTTCGCCCGCGCGCACCCGTGCCAGGGAAGCGCACCCGTGCCAGGGAAGGAGGCGCGCCGATGACCGAGCAGCCGGAGCCCGACGCCTGGGCCGCCGCGTGCGAGGAGGACCTCGCCGCCGAGCGGGCCCGCCGCCAGGAGCGGTACGGCGCCCCTCCGCCGGACCCCGCCGAGGAGGTGCGCCGCCTGGCCGACTCCGTGGCCGAGCGCGTCGGCCGGGCCTTCGGCCCCGTCGCCCGCCCCCTGACCGACCGCGCCCGCGCCGCCCTGGACCCCCTGATCGACCGCAACGCCGAGGTCCTGCACCACCTCGCGGGCGCCGGCACCGAGCTCCTCGCCGCCTACCGTGCGGCGGCCCTGCGCCAGGAGCGGCAGTGGACCCGCGGCGCGGCCGGGGAGGACGACGGCGGGCCGGACGGCGGGGGCCGGGCGGACGGCGGAGGCGGCGCGGAGCGGATCGACCTCGACTGAGCCGGCGGGCGGGGGCGCACGAGGGGCCCTGGTCAAGGGCCGTCTCCGGTACCGTGTTCAGCGGCGGGACCCCCTTGCGATAGGAGTTCTGATGGGACTGACCATCGGCGTCGACATCGGCGGGACGAAGATCGCGGCCGGCGTGGTCGACGAGGACGGCGCGATCCTCGACACCAGCCAGGTCCCGACCCCGGCCACCCCCGAGGGCGTGATCGAGGCCATCTCCGACGCCATCAGGACCGTCAGCCGTGGCTCCACGGCCGACGCCGTGGGCATCGGCGCGGCCGGTTACGTGGACGACAAGCGCGCCACCGTCCTGTTCGCGCCGAACATCCTGTGGCGCCATGAGACCCTCAAGGACAAGGTCGAGCAGCGCGTCGGCATGCCCGTGGTCGTGGAGAACGACGCCAACGCCGCCGCCTGGGGCGAGTACCGCTTCGGCGCCGGCGCCGGCCACGACGACGTCGTGGTCATCACCCTGGGCACCGGCCTGGGCGGCGGCATCATCATCGGCGGCAAGCTGCACCGCGGACGCTTCGGCGTGGCCGGGGAGTTCGGCCACATCCGCGTCGTGCCCGACGGCCTGCTGTGCGGCTGCGGCAGCCAGGGCTGCTGGGAGCAGTACGCCTCCGGCCGCGCCCTGGTGCGCTATGCCCGGCAGCGCGCCAGCGCCACCCCCGAGGCCGCCTCCGTGCTGCTCGGCCTGGGCGACGGCACCCCCGAGGGCATCGAGGGACGGCACGTCAGCGACGCCGCCCGGCAGGGCGACCCGGTGGCCGTCGACTCCTTCCGCGAGCTGGCCCGCTGGGCGGGCGCCGGGCTGGCCGACCTCGCCTCCCTCTTCGACCCCTCGGCGTTCATCGTCGGCGGCGGCGTCTCCGACGAGGGCGACCTGGTCCTGGAGCCGATCCGCAAGTCCTTCCGCCGCTGGCTGGTCGGCAGCCGCTGGCGCCCGCACGCCCAGGTGCTGGCCGCCCGCCTCGGCGGCCGGGCGGGGCTGGTGGGCGCCGCGGACCTCGCCCGGCAGGGCTGAGGCGCGGCCGGGGCCGCCGCGGACGTCCGCCTGCTGAGCTACAACGTCCGCTCCCTGCGCGATGACACGGCCGCCCTGGTCCGCGTCGTCCGCGCCTGCGCCCCGGACGTGCTGTGCGTGCAGGAGGCGCCGCGGTTCGCCGGGTGGCTCGGGCGGGCCGCCCGCCTCGCGCGCGCCACCGGCCTGCTCTACGTGGCGGGCGGGGCGCCCTCCTGCGGCACGCTGATCCTGGCCGCGCCGCGCGCCGTGCCCGAGCGGGCCGAGGCCGTCGCCTGGCCGCGCGCCCCGGGCCTGCACCGGCGGGGGCTGGCCGTCGCGGTCTTCCGGTTTCTGGCCGGAGGGGAGCCGCGGCGGCTGGCGGTGGCGAGCTGCCACCTCAGCCTGGACGCGGCCGAACGCCGGGCACAGGGCGGGCTGTTGCTGAACCGGGCCGCGGAGCTGGCGGAGGAGGCGGGGCACGCGGTGGTCGCGGGGGACCTCAACGAACGGCCGGGCGGGCGGACGTTCCGGCTGCTGAGCGGCCGGCTGACCGACGCACGGCGGGCGGCCCCCGAGGGCGGGGAGCACACCTTCCCTGCCCCCGCCCCGGACCGCCGGATCGACGCGGTGCTGTGCACCCCGGGCGTCGAGGTGCTGGGCTGCGGCGTCCCCGCCGTCCCCGGCGCGGCCGATCTGCGCCGGGCCACCGACCACCTGCCGGTCCTGGCCCGCCTGCGCCTCCCGCCGCGGCCCTGAGCGACGGCGCCCTGAGTGACGGCCCGCCCGGGGCGTTCCGCCGCCGGACCGGCCGGAGGCGCGCGCGCTCAGACCACCGCGCCGCTGCCCGGGTCGGTGCCGTCGTCCTCGCTGCCGTCGCGCATCCGGGCCACCAGCGTCGCGAAGCCGCCCAGGAAGCCGCCCACGCCCACCGTGCCCAGCCACCACGTCATCTCGCGCTGGAGCAGCACGGCCACGATCAGCAGCAGCGGCCCGCCCACCACCGCGGCCCAGGCCAGCTTCGCGGTCAGGTCCATCTCCGGCAGCGGCGGCGGGTCGGGCGGCACGAAGTGGTCGTCCTCCTCGTCCTCCGCCGCCACCCAGTCCCGCGGCCCGGACAGCGGGCCCTCGGCCCCCGGGCCCTCGGGCACCGGGACATCGGCCACCGGGCCCTCGGCCACGCCCGCCGGCTGCTCCGCGAGCTGCTCGCCCTCCCGGACCCGGTCCACCGTGTCCGTCAGATCGAGCTGGTCGCCCCGCGGCCACACGCCCGGCGGGTCCGCCGGCTCCGCGCCGTACCCGGCGACGATCTCCGCCCAGGCAGCCGCCTCGTCCAGGGGGTCGCGGCCCTCGCCGCGCTCCTTGTCACGTTCCGTCACGGGCTGTCTTCCTTGTCGAGAGCCGGGAGATGAAGGCGTCCGTCTCTGAGAAGATACGCTCCGCGTCGTGGTCGAGGGTGGCCACGTGATAGCTGTCCTCCAGCACGTGCTCGGTCACGTCCGCCGAGGAGACCGCCCCCAGCACCACCGCCGAGTCGGCGGGCGGCACCACGTGGTCCACCCGGCTGTGCAGCAGCAGCAACGGCTGCGTGACCTGCGGGAGTTCGGTCCGCACCAGGCCCAGAAGGGAGCGCAGCTCGTACGCCGCCCGCAGCGGCACCCGCGGGTAGCCGGACTCGGCCACGCCCTCCTTGGCGATGTCGGAGATCACCCCCCGCGCGCTGGGCACCACGTGCCGCAGCGCCGCCACCGCGTAGCCCTGGGCGCGGGGGAAGGTGGCCGCCGGGTTGACCAGGACTAGGCCGCTGACGTCCGCGCCGTGCCGGGCGGCGAGGCGCAGGGCGAGCGCGCCGCCCATCGACAGGCCGCACACGAAGACCTCCTCGCAGCGCGCCCGCAGGTCGCGCAGCTCCCGGTCCACGGTCGCGTACCAGTCCTGCCAGCCGGTGCGCTGGAGGTCCTCCCAGCGGGTGCCGTGCCCGGCCAGCAGCGGCAGCGAGACGGTCAGGCCCCGGCCGGCCAGCCGCTCGGCCCAGGGCCGCAGCGACTGGGGGCTGCCCGTGAAGCCGTGACAGAGCAGGGCGCCCGTGGGCGAGCCGTCGTGGCGGAAGGGCTCCGCACCCGGAAGAAGCTGCATCGGAAAGCTCCGTTCGACTCCCGTCCCCGCCTGGCGCGGGCGGCAACGCCACCCTACGCGGCGCGCTCGCGGGAGCGCCACGGGCCGCCGTTCCCAGTAGGGTCGAAGAAGGGAGGTGTCCTGGTGCTGTACGGCGCGATGAAGGTCTCCGTGGGAGCCGGGCTCAAAGTCGTCTTCCGTCCCCGGGTGGAGGGGCGCGAGCACGTCCCGGCCCGTGGCCCCGCCATCCTGGCCAGCAATCACCTGTCGTTCTCCGACTCCTTCTTCCTGCCCGCGGTGCTCGACCGGAAGGTCACCTTCATCGCCAAGGCCGAGTACTTCACCTCACCCGGCGTCAAGGGGCGGCTGACCGCGGCGTTCTTCCGGGGCGTGGGCCAGCTTCCGGTGGACCGCTCGGGGGCCAGGGGCGCGGGCGAGGCGGCGGTGCGCAGCGGCCTTGAGGTGCTGGAGCGGGGCGAGCTGTTCGGCATCTACCCCGAGGGCACGCGTTCCCCCGACGGGCGGCTCTACCGCGGGCGGCCCGGCGGCCTGGCCCGGGTGGCGCTGGCCAGCGGGGCCCCGGTGATCCCGGTGGCGATGATCGGAACGGACGAGGTGCAGCCGCCGGGAAAGCTGGTGCCCAAGGTGCTGCGGCCGGGCATCCGCTTCGGGGAGCCGCTGGACTTCGCCCGCTACCGGGGCATGGAGGGGGACCGGTTCATCCTCCGGTCGGTCACCGACCAGGTGATGTACGCCATCATGAGACTCTCGGGCCAGGAGTACGTGGACGTCTACGCCACCGTGGCCAAGCGGCAGCTCGCCGAGGAGGCCCGGGCCAGGAAGCGGAAGTCCGCGCAGGAGTAGGGGAGTTCGGCGATGGCGGGGGGCCCGGGGGCGATGTCGGTCGAGGCGCCGATGTGGCGCGCGCTGATGGGGTACCGGGCGCTGACGTTCGGGTACGCGGTGCTGCTGTTCTGCCTGGCGTACGGGGACTGGGGGCGCCGGCCGGTCGGCATCGCCTACCTCGCGGCGCTCGGGCTGTGGACGGCCGTCACCTTCCGGGAGGTCTCCTCGGCCGAGCGGTGCCGGCCCGGGTTCCTGGCCGCGGACATGGCGGTGGGCGTCACCGGCGTGCTGCTCACCCCGGTCGCGGACCCGGCGGACGCGGTCGGGCCCACGCTGCCCTCGATATGGGTGGCCGGCTCGGTGCTCGCGGTGGCCCTCAAGGGCGGCTGGCGCTGGGGCGCGGCGGCGGCCGTGGTCATGGGGGTGGCCAACTTCGTGGAGGACGGCCAGTTCTCCGGGATCATGCTCCAGAACGTCGTGCTGGTGTGCGTGGCCGCGATCACCATCGGCTACGTCATCGAGCTGGCGCGGGCCAGCGAGCGGGCCCTGGCGCGGGCGTTGCGCATCGAGGCCGCAACGCGGGAACGCGAGCGGCTGGCGCGGGACATCCACGACAGCGTGCTCCAGGTGCTGGCCATGGTGCAGCGGCGCGGGGACGCGATCGGCGGCGAGGCCGGGGAGCTGGGGCGGCTGGCGGGCGAGCAGGAGCGGGCCCTGCGGGCGCTGGTCACGGCGGACGCGGCTGAGCCCTCCGGGGCCGCCCCCGCCCAGCCCGCCGAGGTGGACCTGGCCGCGCTGCTCTCGGCCGCGGCGGCGGCCCGGCCCGGGGAGCGGGTGAGCTTCGCGGGGCCGGGCGCGCCGGTGCTGGTCCCGGCGCACGCCGGGCGCGAGGTGGCGGCGGCGGTGGGCGCGGCGCTGGACAACGTCCGGGTGCACGCCGGTCCCGAGGCCGCGGCATGGATCCTGCTGGAGGACGAGCCGGACGCGGTGCTGGTGACCGTGCGGGACGACGGCCCGGGAATTCCCCGGGGGCGGCTGGCCGCGGCGGAGGCGGAGGGCCGGCTGGGCGCGGCGCTGTCCATCCGCGGGCGGCTGCGGGAGCTGGGCGGCGGGGCGGAGTGGGTGTCGGTGCCGGGACAGGGCACGGAGGTCGAGCTGCGCCTGCCGCGGCAGGCGGCCAAGGCCGATGGCGCGGCCGGATCGGTGGAAGGAACGCGGAGGGGAGCGGAGCGGTGACGGCGGTGACGGTGATGGTCGTGGACGACCATCCGATGTGGCGGGACGCGGTGGCCCGGGACCTCGCGGAGGCGGGGTTCTCGGTGGTGGCCACGGCCGGGGACGGCCCGCAGGCGGTGCGGCGGGCCCGCGCCGCGCGCCCGGACGTCCTCGTCCTGGACCTCAACCTGCCGGGGCTTCCCGGCGCGGAGGTGTGCCGGCGGCTGGCCGGGGAGCCCGTCAAGGTGCTCGTCCTCTCCGCCAGCGGCGAGCAGGAGGACGTCCTGGAGGCGGTCAAGGCGGGGGCCACGGGCTACCTGCTGAAGTCCGCCAGCGCCGGGGAGCTGATCGAGGCCGTGCGCCGCACGGCCTCGGGGGACGCGGTCTTCACGCCGGGCCTGGCCGGGCTGGTCCTGGGCGAGTACCGCCGCCTGGCCTCCGCCCCGCCCTCCCCGCGCCCCGACGGGCCCGAGGTGCCGCACCTGACGGACCGCGAGACGGAGATCCTGCGCCTGGTCGCCAAGGGCCTCACCTACCGCCAGATCGCCGACCGCCTGGTCATCTCCCACCGCACCGTCCAGAACCACGTCCAGAACACCCTCGGCAAGCTCCAGCTCCACAACCGCACCGAACTCGTCCGCTACGCCATCGAGACGGGCCTCGACACGGAGTAGCCCCCGGGACGCCGCCCGGGGGCTACGGCCGTTGGCCCCTCAGGCGGTCGGGTGGCCCTCGCGGGACGGGGTCAGGGCGGCGGCCAGGGCCGGGCCGTTCAAAGTCAGGACCGACTCGGGGTGGAACTGGACGGACGCGAGGCCGGGGCCGCGCAGGGCGTGGACCTCGCCCGTGGCCGCGCAGCGGGAGACCTCCACGCCCCGGGCCGCCAGCCGGCGTTCGTCCGCCGCGTCGCAGCGCGCCGCGTACGAGCTGTAGAAGCCGACCGTCTCCCGCCGCCCGAAGAGATCGATCTCCTCCTGCGCCCCCTGGCAGGGCCGCTCCTTGCGCACCAGCGGCAGGCCAAGCTCCGCCGCGATCAGCTCGTGCCCCAGGCAGACCCCGGCCAGCGGCCGTTGCCCCAGCAGCTCGGCGGCCAGCCCGCGCAGCAGCCGCATCTTCGGGTCGGCCGGGTCCTCCGGGTCGCCGGGCCCGGGGCCGAGCAGCACCGTGCCCGGGTGCGCCAGCACCCGCTCCCGCGCGCCCGGCGCGTCGTGGCGCAGCACCGAGACCTCCGCGCCCGTGGAGCGCAGCAGGTGCGCCAGCATCGTCGTGAAGGTGTCCTCCGCGTCCACCACCAGCACGCCCGGCCCGCCGCCCCGGGCCGGCGGCTCCTGCATCCGCAGCCAGAACGGCGCCAGCCGCTCCCGCCGCGCCGCCAGCGCGGCCCCCACCCGCGGGTCGTCCGCCAGGCGCGGCGCCGGGAGCGGGGAACGCCCCGCCGCCGGGCCCACGCCCAGGGCGGCGAGCACCGCCGCCGCCTTCGCGTGCGTCTCGGCCACCTCGCCCGCCGGGTCGGAGCCGCGCACCAGCGTCGCGCCGACCGGCACCCGCAGCCGCCCGCCCGCCGCCGCGATGTCGGCGGTCCTGATGAGGATGGGGGAGTCCAGGGTGCGCGCCCCGCCCGCGTCCTCGCCCAGCAGCGCCAGCGCCCCGGCGTAGTAGCCCCGACCGCCCCGCTCGTGCCGGGCGATCACGCGGCAGGCGTTCTCCACGGGGCTGCCGGTGACCGTGGCCGCGAACATCGTCTCCCGCAGCACCTCACGCGCGTCCCGCGTGGTCACCCCGCGCAGCTCGTACTCGGTGTGCGCCAGGTGTGCCATCTCGCGCAGCCGCGGCCCGACGACCAGGCCGCCGCGGTCGCCGACCGCGCACATCATCTTCAGCTCCTCGTCCACCACCATGGACAGCTCCTCGCGCTCCTTGGCGTCGTCCAGGAACGCCAGCAGCCCCTCGGTGTCCGGGCCCTGCGGCGGGTAGCGGTAGGTGCCGCTGATGGGGTTCATCACCACCGTCCCGCCGCTCATCCGCACATGCACCTCGGGGCTCGCCCCGACCAGCACCCGGTCGCCGGTGTGGACGACGAAGGTCCAGTACGCCCCGTGCTCGGCGGTCAGCAGGCGGCGGAAGAGGGCCAGGGCGTCGGCCCGGCCGAAGTCGTGGACGCGGCCGGTGAACGTCCGCCTGATCACGAAGTTCGCGCCCTCCCCGGCCCCGATCTCCTCGCGCACCACCCGCTCGACGACCCGCTCGTAGTCGGCGTCGGACAGGTCGAAGGCGCCGTCCCGCACGGTGACCGCATGCGCGGGCAGGGCGTTCAGCAGGGCGTCGAGGGGCACCTCGCGGACGGCCTCGGCGCGCAGCACGGCCAGCGGGGTGCCGTCCTCGGCGGCGGCGAAGCCGCGCTCGGCGATCTGCCGGAAGGGGACCAGGGCCAGGGCGGTGCCGCGGGCGGGCAGGTCCGCGAGGCGGGCGGCCTCGGCGACGGGTCCGGTGAGCACCTCCACCACCCCCGGGTCGCGGCCGGGGGTGCGGCGGCGCAGCAGCGCGAAGGGGGTGTCCCCGGCGATCAGCTCGGAGATCAGTCCGGGGACCGGCCCGGCGGCGGGGCGGTCGGCGGGGAGGGGCGGCGTGGGTGGCATGGGCGGATGTCCCTTTCCAGGAGGTCTTCCGGGGGAGAGGGACGGCCGCCGTCCGCGCGGACACGGCGAAGGCCGCCCCTCGGGGCGGCCTTCGATCGAACGTCCGACGCGTCGCAGCGCGCGGTCAGGTGGCCGCCGGGAGAGCGGTCCACCACCAGCTGCGGGAGTGCGGCGCGATCATGCCGGGCACCCTACCCCATCCCACGCTGCGGACCGACGGGAAAAACGGTGGACTCGACCCCGTAACCTGGAGCGCGTGACCGTGAACGCTGACAGCAGCACCACCAGCGCCACCGCGCCCTCGTGGCGTGACCTGCCCGCGGCGCAGCAGCCCGACTACCCCGACCCGACGGCCCTGCGCGCCGTGACGCAGGAGCTGGAGGCGTATCCGCCGCTGGTCTTCGCCGGCGAGTGCGACCAGCTGCGGACCCGGCTGGCGGCGGTGGCGCGCGGCGAGGCGTTCCTGCTCCAGGGCGGGGACTGCGCGGAGGCGTTCGACCAGGTCAGCGCCGACCAGATCCGGGCGAAGCTGAAGACGCTGCTCCAGATGAGCGCGGTCCTCACCTACGCGGCCTCGGTGCCCGTGGTCAAGGTCGGCCGCATCGCCGGGCAGTACTCCAAGCCCCGCTCCAAGCCGACCGAGACCCGCGACGGCCTGACGCTGCCCTCCTACCGCGGCGACTCGGTCAACGGCGCGGAGTTCACGGCCGCGGCCCGCGTGCCCGACCCCGAGCGGCTGCGCCGGATGTACCACGCCTCGGCGGCCACGCTGAACCTGGTGCGCGGCTTCACCACCGGCGGCTACGCCGACCTGCGGCAGGTCCACGCGTGGAACCAGGACTTCGTGCGCACCTCTGCCTCCGGCCAGCGGTACGAGGCCCTGGCCCGCGAGATCGACAACGCGCTGAACTTCATGAAGGCCTGCGGCGCCGACCCGGCCGAGTTCCACTCCGTGGAGTTCTACGCCTCGCACGAGGCCCTGCTGCTGGACTACGAGGCGGCCCTGACCCGGACCGATTCGCGCAGCGGCAAGCTGTACGACGTCTCCGGGCACATGGTGTGGATCGGGGAGCGCACCCGGCAGCTCGACGGCGCGCACGTGGCGTTCGCCGCCGGCATCCGCAACCCCGTCGGGGTCAAGCTGGGCCCGACCACCGCGCCCGAGGAGGCCCTGGCGCTGATCGACCGGCTGGACCCGGAGCGCGAGCCGGGACGGCTGACGTTCATCACGCGGATGGGCGCGGACCGCGTCCGGGACCTGCTGCCCGCGCTGGTGGAGCGGGTCACCGCCTCCGGCGCGCAGGTGGCCTGGGTCTGCGACCCCATGCACGGGAACACCTTCGAGGCGGCCTCCGGGCACAAGACCCGGCGCTTCGACGACGTGCTGGACGAGGTCAAGGGCTTCTTCGAGGTGCACAAGGGCCTGGGCACGCACCCGGGCGGCATCCACGTCGAGCTGACCGGCGACGACGTGACCGAGTGCGTGGGCGGCGGCGACGAGATCTTCGTGGACGACCTGCACCAGCGCTACGAGACCGCCTGCGACCCGCGGCTGAACCGCAGCCAGTCGCTGGACCTGGCGTTCCTGGTGGCGGAGATGTACCGCTCCTGATCTGTTCACCCTCCGGAGGACCGGGTAAGGTGAGGCTTACCTGATTCGGTCCCGGCCTCCGGAGGGAGAGAAGCGTGTACGTGTGCTCATGCTTCGGCATCACCGAGGAGCAGGTACGCGAGCACGCGGCGGCCGGGGCCTGCACACCCCGCCAGATCGCCTCCGAGAGCCGGGCGGGCACGGACTGCGGCTCCTGCGTGCGCAGGATTCAGGGGCTGCTGGGGCGCGGGGGCTGCGCCGGGGCCGCTGCCCCGGCCGTTCCGCCCCCCGCGGAGGCTCCCGGAACGCCCGCGGCCCCGGCCGTTCCCGCGAGTCCCGCCTCCCCGGTCGTCCCCGGTGTCCCGGCCGTTCCGCGCACGCTCTTCCCCGCGGCGGCCGAGGTTGCCGCCGAGGCGGGCGCGGCCCCGCCCGCGCGGGTGCCAGCGGGGCTTCCCGCCTGAGGGCGGCCCGCCGGCGGCCGGTCGTCTCCGGTCGTTCCGCCACGCGCCGTTCCGCCTCGGGTCAGTCCGCGCCGCCCGGCTGCTCCTGCTCGATCTGCTGCGCGATGTACAGCGCCTCGCCCAGCTTCTCCACCAGCTCCAGCTGCGTGTCGAGGTAGTCGATGTGGTGCTCCTCGTCCTTGAGGATCGCCTCGAAGATGTTCGCCGAGGTCACGTCGCCCTTCGCCCGCATCACCGCGATGCCGCGCCGCAGGCGGTCGATGGCCTCCACCTCGATCTGCCGGTCGGCCTGGAACATCTCGGTGACCGTCTGGCCGACGCGGACGTGGAAGAGCCGCTGGTAGTTCGGCAGGCCCTCCAGGAACAGGATCCGGTCGGTGAGCACCTCGGCGTGGCGCATCTCGTCGAAGGACTCGTGGCGGGTGTACTTCGCCAGCCTCGTCCAGCCCAGGTGCTCCTGCATCTTGGCGTGCAGGAAGTACTGGTTGATCGCCGTGAGTTCGGCCGTCAGCTGCTCGTTGAGGAATTCGATGACCTCGGGGTCGCCCTGCATGGCTGCGCGCGCTCCTTCCGTGGGCTTCGTGCGGCCCTGGGGGCCGACGCGTTCGCGCATCGTGGCACCGCCGCGGCGATTCCGTCCAGTAAGCGAAGGCTTACCGAATTCACCCGATTCGGGGAACCCGCGGGCCCGGGAACGGGCCGGGGTCGCGGTACGGAGGGGGCCCGCGGGTCTGTCACCATGGAGGCATGGGTCAGCCGGACAGCCGCGAGGAGGAGGCCCCCGAGCAGCAGGGGGAACGGCTCCCGCCGGGGCAGCGGCGGCAGCGCGGCTGGCCGGTCACGCACTACGGGCCCGTGCCCCGTTTCCGCGCCGAACGCTGGGAGTTCCGCGTCTTCGGCGCCACGGCGGACGGCGATAAGCACTGCTGGACGCACGAGGAGTTCTCCGCCCTGCCGTACGAGACGGTCGTGGGCGACCTGCACTGCGTGACGAAGTTCAGCATGCTCGGCTCCGAGTGGGGCGGCGTGCGGGCCGCCACCGTCCTGGGCCTGGCCCCGCCCGCGCCCGGCGTCACCCACGTGATGGTATGGGCCGAGTACGGCTACAGCGCCAACCTCCGGCTCGCCGACTTCGCCGACCCCCGCACCGTCTTCGCCACCCACCGGGACGGCGAGCTGCTGACCGCCGAGCACGGCTTCCCGCTGCGCCTGGTCGTGCCGCACCTGTACGCCTGGAAGGGCCCCAAGTGGGTGCGCGGCGTGGAGTACATGACGGCCGACCGCCGCGGCTTCTGGGAGGAGCGCGGGTACCACAACATCGGCGACCCCTGGCGGGAGCAGCGGTACTCCTACCAGGAGGAGCCGGGGGACGGTCCGGCGCTGTGACGGCCGTGGCCGGACGCCCCGGGCCGGGGCCCGGCGTGCGAACGCCCGCGGCGGTCGCGTCCCCCGGGTGAGGGGCGCGACCGCCGCGGGCGCCTTCGCGCGGAATCGCGTTCGCTGATTGCGTTCGCGACGGGAATCCGGCTCAGTAGGGGCCGTTGACGTTGTCGATCGAACCGTAGCGGTCGGCCGCGTAGTTGGCCGCGGCGGTGATGTTCGCGACCGGGTCGTAGATGTCGTACGGCGTGCCCTCGACGTGATAGGCGTCGAAGGTCGGCTGAATCACCTGGAGCAGGCCGATGGACGGCGTCCCGTTGATCGCGTTGATGTCCCAGAGATTGATCGCGTTCGGGTCGCCGCTGGATTCCCGGATGATGTTCCGGTACAGGCCGTCGTACGTTCCCGGAATTCCGTTGGCGGCCATGACGTCCAGCGCCTCGCGGATCCAGCCGTCGAGGTTGTCCGGGTAGACGGGCGCGGGGGCGGGCGCCGGCTCGACGACCGGGGCGGCCTGCGCCGCGGCGGCCTCCTCCTGCTCGGCGGCGAGGGCGGCGGCCTCCTCGGCGGCCCGCTGCTCCTCGGCCGCGGCGGCTGCCTCGGCCTCCTCGGCGGCCTGACGCTCCGCGGCTGCCGCCGCCTCGGCCTCGGCCCGCTTGGCCGCGGCGCGCTCGGCCGCGCGCTCGGCCCGCAGGCCGGCCACGCGCTCGGCCTCGCCGCGCTGCCGGTCGGCGGCCTGCGCGAACAGCGAGTGGGTCCGGGCCTCCTCGTCGGCCCGGTCGCGGGCGGCGTGCGGGTCCGCGGCGGAGGACGCGGACTGGCCCGGTATCTCCGCGGCCGGCACGTCCCAGCCGACGTTCCGCGCCTGCGTGGCCGCGCCGGGGTCCGCGGCGGCCGGCACGACGGTGAGCGCCACCGCGGCGGCGCCGGCGGCGGCCAGCGCGGCGGTCGTGGTGCCGCGCAATCGGGACGCGCGGTGCTTGGGGGTACTGCGGTGAGCGGGCATCAGGGGGGACCTCGTGTTTCCTCACGCGGGATGCGATGGCCCCTTGCGTAACAGCACTCAAAATCCGAATGCAAAGACCCCGGTTACTAAAAGGGTTAGTAAAGAAGGCGGCCGGCCGGGGAATACGGACGGCCCGCCGCGCGTTTTTCCTTGGTTTCCCCCGGCCGGTGGGCGGCGCCCTTCCCGGCGCCGGGCGCACTAAGCCGCTTCGTATGTGACGGAAGTCCTGTGAGGCGGCTCACAGTCCCCGGTCAAGGGCGACCGTATTGGCGGCAGCGAACGCACGCACCGCCCGATGCGGCTAGCGGACCCAGATGGTGATCGTCGAGCCGCGGGGTGCGCGCTCGCCGGCGCCGACGGACTGGTTGAAGACCTCGCCGGTGAAGAAGATCCGGTTGACGTTGACCTCGAAGCCCGCCGCCTCCAGCGCCGCGCGGGCGTCCTCCTCGTCCATACCCTCCACGTCCGGGACGACGACCTGCTCCTGCCCCCGCGAGACCGTCAGCCGCACCGTGTCGCCCTCGCCGGCGTTCTGTCCGGCGGCCGGGGTCTGCCGGGCCACCGCGCCGGCCTCCTCCTCGGAGTAGACCCGCTCCTCCTCGACCTCCACCACGAAGCCCGAGGCCCGCAGGCGGGAGACGGCCTCCTGCTCGGGCAGCCCGACCACCCCGGGCACGAACAGCTCGCGGCCCCGGCTGACCACCAGGTTCACGGCCGAGTCGGGCCGACGCTGCTCCCCGGCCGCCGGGTCCGTCTCGATCACCGCGCCGCGCGGCACCTCGGCCGAGAACCGCTGCTCCTCCTCGCCGGGCGTCAGCCCCGCGTCACGCAGCTCCTCCCGCGCCTCCTCCAGCGGCATGCCCCGGACGTTCGGCACCTCCGCCACCTCCGGGCCGCGCGAGACCGTGAGCGTGACCGTGGCGTTCCTGCGCACCCGCTCCCCGCGCTCGGGGTCGGTGGTGATCACGTGCCCCGCCTCGACGGTCTCGGAGAACGCCCGCTCCACCCGCACGTCCAGGCCGGCGTCCCGCAGGACGCTCTCGGCCTCCTCCTGCGGCAGCGCGTAGACGCCCGGAGTGCTCAGGAACTGGCCGGAGTTGATGTACCAGATGCCGACGCCGCCGGCCAGCACGACCAGCACGGCCGCCAGCAGCGTCACCAGCCGCCGCCGCGGCAGGCGCGGCCCGCCGGCCCGCGCGGGCGCCCCCGGCGGAACGGGGGGCGCGGGCGGGGCGGCCGGCGGCGGGGGCGCGCCCAGCGGCTCGATCCGCGCCGTGCGGTGCACCCCCTCCGCGCCCCCGGGCGGCTCCTCCCGGGGCAGCGCTGGAACGATCCGGGTGCGCTCCTCGGAACCCGACCCCGCTTTCCCGGCTTCGGCCCGCTCCGTGGCCTCGGCCGGCGGCGCGGCGTCCAGCTGCTCCTCGCTCAGCGCGGCCCGGGCGGCGCGCAGCGACCCCAGCAGCGCGGCGGCGTCGGCCGGGCGCCCGCCCGGCTCGCGGGCCGCCGCCCGGATCACCAGCCCGTCCAGCTCCGGCGCCAGCTCCTCCGCGATCAGCGAGGGGGGCGGAACGTCCTCGTTCACCCGCGCGTACAGCACCCGGGCCGGGGAGTCGCCGGCGTGCGGCCGGGCGCCGGTCAGCATCTCGTAGAGCAGCACGCCGCAGGCGTACACGTCGCTCCTGGCATCCGCCTGCCCGCCCTCGATCTGCTCGGGCGCGAGGTAGGAGACGGTGCCCAGCAGCGCGCCGGTGGTGGCCGAGGTCGGGCCGTCCGCGCCGCGCACGAGGCCGAAGTCGGCCACCTTCACGCGGCCGTCGTCGCCGATGAGGACGTTCTCGGGCTTCACGTCCCGGTGCACCAGGCCCGCGCGGTGGGCGGCGGCCAGCCCCGCGAGCATCGGCTCCATGATGTCCAGGGCGGCGCGGGGGCCGAGGGCGCCGCGCTCGCGCAGCACGTCGCGCAGGGTGCAGCCGGCGACGTACTCCATGGCGAGGTAGACCCAGCCGCCGTCGTGGCCCTGGTCCAGGACGCCGACGATGTTCGGGTGGCTCAGCCGGGCCGCGGACTTCGCCTCGCGGATGAACCGCTCCACGAACGCCGCGTCCCCGGCGAGCGCCGGGTGCATCACCTTCAGGGCCAGCTCGCGGTCGAGCCGGGTGTCCACCGCCCGGTAGACCGTGGCCATGCCGCCCACCGCGATCCGCGCCGCCACGTGGTAGCGGCCGTCGAGGAGACGCCCGATCAACGGGTCCTGAAGGGTGGTGTCCACGGCGTATGAGTGTACGAGCCCCCCGCCCCGCGCCCGGTCCTCCGGACGGGGCTGCGGCCGTACTGAAGCGGAACGGTGACGCGCGACCGCGTGCGAGGGCTGGACCGCCCGGCTCGCGCCGAGCGCGTGGCGGCGTTCGCCGTAGCGCGCGGGGGCGGCGCGCGCTGCCGCCTCGCGGCGGCGGGCGTCCTGCCGCACGCGGGCGAGCCGACCGGTCGATGTCCGGGGGCGGCGCGCTCCGGCGAGGCGCCGGCGGCGCGTGAGGCCCGGCGCCCGGGCTCCCCGACGCCGGCGGGGACGGCTCCGGCAGGGCCGGTCGCTTCGCACTGGGGCCGGACATGTGCGGCGTGGCGCAGTTGTTCGAGAGGCAGGGGCTCCGCGGCCCGGGGCGTTGCGGCGCGTGCCGCGGTGCGCTCCGTGCGGCCCGGCCGCTGCGCGCTGGGGCCGGACATGTGCGGCCCGGCCACCCGGCGGGCGTTGGCCGCGGCAGGGCGGCGGCGTGGCGCCTTACGCGTGGGCCGGGGAGGCGGGGGCGGGGATTCCGGGCTCCGTGTGCGGGGCGGAGATCGGGGCTTGGCCCAGGCCCAGTTCGTCGTCCTCGCGGTGTTCGAAGGCGGCCATGGGCACGATCACCGCGAGTGCCAGGGTGACGGCCGAGGCCACGGCGATGGCGGCGACCGCCAGGGGCTTGCCGCGTTCGCCACGGTCCTCCAGGCGGGTCAGCGCGAGGATGCCGAGCGCCAGGCCCAGCGGGAAGAGGAACACGGCAGCCACCAGCGCCCCCACGGCCATGGGGCTGACGGGCCGCTTCCCGGGGGCGGCGCCGGGCTCCTGCGGCGGGGCCCCCGGCGCGGCCTGCGGCCAGGGGCCTCCGGCAGGGGGCTGCTGCCAGACGCCGGTCGCGCCCGGCTGCGCCCACGCGCCGGTTCCCTGCCACGCGGGGGCTCCCGCCCCGGAAGGCGGCACGGCACCGGGCTCGGGCTGCGGCGCCTGGCTATCCCCGGCCGCCGGGGGCGGCACCGTGCGTTCGCCGGTCGTGCCCTGCTCCGCCTTGTCGAAGGCCACCGTCGCGCCGGCCTCGGGTGCGGAGGGCCCGGGCGCCGCCGCGTCGTCGGTCGCCGGGGCCGCGCGTTCATCGGCCGGGTTTTCCGGGGCCGGGCCCTGCTCCGCCTTCGCCGGAGTCACGTCGGGGCCGGGCTCGTGGGCCGGGCGCTCGGGCCGGGCCTCCGGCTCGGGCGTCGCGTCCGCGCCGGCCTCGGGCGCGGTGTCGGCATCCGCCGGCGGCGCCGCAGGCACGACGTCCCTGCCGTGCGGGGGCGTTGAGGGCTCCGGCGGGGCCGGGGCGTCGGCCTCGTTCGAGGTGGGTGGCGGGTCCTCGCGGTGCGGCGGTGTGGCCATGGGTTCCCCCAGGAGTGGTGAGCGCGTGCCCGAACTTCCCCCGGGCGCCGGCGTGGATCGTATATCAGTGCGTAAACGCCGGGCGTTCCGGATCGAGGGCCGCCAGGCCGTCCGTGGGGGAGGAGGGCTCGGCGAAGTGGCGGCGCGGGATGCGGCCCGCGAGGTGGGCGAGGCGGCCCGCCGCGACGGCGTGGCGCATCGCGTGAGCCATCAGCACCGGGCGTTGCGCGCGCGTCACCGCCGAGGCCAGCATCACGCCCGCGCAGCCCAGCTCCATGGCCAGCGAGGCGTCGGAGGCCGTGCCGGCGCCCGCGTCGAGGATGACGGGGACGCGGGCGCGTTCGGTGATGAGGCGGAAGTTGTGCGGGTTGCGGATGCCGAGGCCGGAGCCGATGGGGGAGCCCAGCGGCATGATCGCGGCGCAGCCGGCGTCCTCCAGGCGGCGGGCGAGGATCGGGTCGTCGTTGGTGTAGGGGAGGACGGTGAAGCCGTCGTCCACCAGGATCTCGGCGGCGTCGAGCGTGGCCAGGGGGTCGGGCAGCAGGGTCCGCTCGTCCGCGATCACCTCCAGCTTGATCAGGTCCGTGCCCAGCGCCTCGCGGGCCAGCCGCGCGGTGAGCACGGCCTCCCCGGCCGTGTAGCAGCCGGCGGTGTTCGGCAGCGGGCGGATGCCGAGGTCGTTCAGCACCGACAGGACCGAGCCGCGCACCCCGGGGTCCACGCGGCGCATGGCGACCGTGGTCAGCTCGGTGCGCGAGGCGGCCAGCGCCTCGCGCAGCACCTCCAGGCTGGGCGCGCCGCCGGTGCCCATGATCAGCCGGGAGGACAGCCGCAGGCCGCCCAGCTCCAGCACGTCGTTCTCCGGCGCCGCCTCGCGGGCCCCCCGCGTCGTCTCCGTCATCGGTCGTCACCCTCCCTGCACGGCGGTCAGTACCTCGACCCGGTCGCCCTCGGCCAGCGCCGTCTCCGGCCACCGGCCGCGCGGGACGACCGCCTCGTTGACGGCGGCGGCGACCCCGGCCGGGGCCGGGGTCAGCTCCGCGACCAGCGCCGCCAGCGTCGTTCCGGGCGTCACGGCCCGGGGCTGCCCGTTCACCCAGACCCTCACGCCGGCACCTCCGCCCCGAAGCGCTGCGCGCGGAACGGACGGGCCCAGTCCGGGAGTTCGCCCGTGGTCAGCGACTCGGCCAGGGCCTCCCCGGTGACGGGGGCGAGCAGGACGCCGTTGCGGTAGTGGCCGGTGGCGAGCTGGAGTCCCGGCAGGCCGCTGGGGCCCAGCAGCGGGGCGTTGTCGGGCGTTCCGGGGCGCAGTCCGGCGCGGGTCTCGGTCAGCGGCAGCTCGGTCAGGCCGGGGATCAGCTCGTGGGCGTCGCGCAGGAGCTGGTAGACGCCGCCGGCCGTGACCGTCGTGTCCCAGCCCAGCTCCTCGGAGGTGGCCCCGATCACCAGCTCGCCGCTCTCGCGCGGCACCAGGTACACCTGCCCGCCGCGCACCACGGCGCGGACGGTGCGGGAGAGGAATGGCCCGCCGGGGCCGTTCGCGGGCGGCATCCGCAGCCGCAGGATCTGGCCCTTCACCGGCCGCACGGGGATCGGCAGGTCCGGAGGGAGGCCGGCCAGGTCCGCGCTGCGCGAGCCGGCGGCCAGCACCACCTGTCCCGCCGTCAGGGGCGTGCCGTCCTCCAGGCGCGCGCCGGTGGCTCGTTCACCGGTGATGTCCAGGGTCAGCGCGCGGGCGGCGGAGCGGTGGAACGCCACTCCCGCGCGCTCGCACGCCCGCAGCAGCGCGTCGGTCAGCAGCCGTGGGTCGGCCTGGTGGTCGCCGTCCACCCGCAGTCCCCCGCGCACGCCCGGCGCGAGCATCGGCTCCAGGCGCCGGCACTCGCGCCCCGTCAGCCACTCGGCGGCCAGGCCGCAGCGCTGCTGGAGCAGGTGCAGCTCGCGCAGCTCGGCCCGGTCGTCCGCGTCCAGGGCCACCGCCAGCGTTCCGCAGCGCCGGTACCCGATGAGGGCCGGCCCGGCGGCGGGGTCCCCGGCGGCCTCGGCCAGCTCGGCGGCGAAGGCCGGGTAGCGGCCCGCCGAGGCGAGGTTGAGGTCGAGCAGCGCCTCCTCGCCGTGGTGCAGCTCGGTGACGGCGGCCAGCATCCCGGCCGCGACGCGGGCGGCGCCGCCGCCGGGCCGGGGGTCGGCCACCGTGACCCGCAGGCCGCGCAGGGCCGCGCGCCAGGCCGTCACCAGGCCGATCACGCCGCCGCCGATCACGAGCACGTCGCTGGTGGTGGTGCGGGGGGTGTGCGCCGTCGCGCCGCATGCGTCCACGCGACTCCTCCCTTCCCTTCGCCGGCATGACCCGGAGCAGGTTCGTACGGTCGGAGGCCGGCCAGCCTCCCTCTCAGCCCGGTGCGTCCGGGCTCCCGTGGAATGGGAGGTTCAGCGTAGTACGGCCGGGCGGGGGAACGCCGCCCGGCCGCTCGTAGGCTGAGGGGATGAGCGAGGAGCAGCCGCGGTGAGCGGCGCGCGCGGCTGCCGGGCTGCGGGCGAGGTTGAGGCGGGTGTTTCGCCGCGTGGGCGGAGAAGCGAGCGAGGGGGCGCAGTGAGCGGCGCGCGGGGCCCGCGTGGGGCCGGGGCACACGTGGTGATCGCCGGGGGCGGGCTGGCGGGGGCGCAGACGGCCGCCAGGCTGCGGGAGCGCGGCTTCGCCGGCCGCGTCACTCTCGTCGGGGCCGAGCCGCACCCGCCCTACGACCGCCCGCCGCTGTCCAAGGACGTGCTGCTCGGCAAGGGCGGCCCCGAACCGCCCGCCCTGGACGTGGACTTCGCGGCCCTGGACGTGCGCCTGCTGCTGGGCACGGCCGCCACCGGGCTGCGCGTGGCCGACCGGGTGCTGGAGACGGACGCGGGCCCGCTGCCCTACGACCACCTCGTGCTGGCCACCGGCGCCGAGGCGGCCACGCTGCCGGGCACCGCGGGGCTGCCCGGCGTGCACGTGCTGCGCACGCTGGACGACGCGCGCCGCCTGCGGCCCGTCCTGGAGGCGCGGGGCAGCCTCGTCGCGGTCGGCGCGGGCTGGATCGGCGCCGAGGCGGCCACGGCGGCCCGGGCCGCGGGCTGCGAGGTGACCGTGGTGGAGGCGGCGGGCGGGCCGCTGGCCGGGGTGCTGCCCGCCGAGGTCGCCGAGCCTATGCGCGCCTGGTACGCCGGGGCCGGGGCCGTGCTGCGGACCGGCGAGGCGGTCACCGCCGTCCGGGCCGGGGAGGTGGAGCTGGCCGGGGGCGCCGTGCTGGGGGCGGACGCCGTCCTGGTCGGCGTCGGCTCGCGGCCCGCGACCGGCTGGCTGGCCGGACGGGGCGTGGAGCTGGCCGCGGACGGGTCCGTGCGCGCCGACGCGCGGCTGCGGGCCTCGGCCCCGGGGGTGTACGCGGCGGGCGACTGCGCGTCGTTCCCCTCGGCCAGGTACGGGCGGCGGCTGCTGGTGCACCACTGGGACAACGCCCTGAGCGGGCCCGACACCGTCGCCGCGGGCATCACGGGGGGCATCACGGGAGCGGAGGACGCCCCGCCCTACGACCCGGTGCCGTACTTCTGGTCCGAGCAGTTCGGGCGGTACGTGCAGTACGCCGGGTACCACGCCCCGGGGGACGCGCTGCTGTGGCGCGGGGACCCGGCGGCGGGGGAGGGCTGGTCCGTGTGCTGGCTGGGGGCGGGCGGGGCGCTGCGGGCGGTCCTCGCGGTGGACCGGCCCCGGGACCTGACCCAGGGGCGGCGGCTGATCAAGCGGGGCGCGGCGCTGGACGCGGGGCGGGCGGCGGACCCCGCCGTCCCCCTGAAGGCGGCGGCCCGCTGACGGCTGTCGGTGCGGGATGGCAGGCTGGTGGCGTGACCGAGATTGATGCGAAGACCGACGCTCTCGTCCCCGCCTGGCTCACCCTCCCCGACATCGCGGAGCAGCTCGACGTGGAGGTGACCCGCGTCCGCCAGCTGATCAAGGAGGGCCAGCTCATCGCCGTGCGCCGGGGTGAGCGCCGGGTCCTCCAGGTGCCCGCCGCCTTCATCGGCGAGGGCAAGATCGTCAAGGGGCTGGCCGGCACGCTGACGCTGCTGCGGGACGACGGCTTCACCGACGAGGAGATGCTGGAGTGGCTGTTCACGCCCGACGACAGCCTCCCCGGCACCCCCGCGCAGGCCCTGCGGGAGAATCGCGGGACGGAGGTGAAGCGCCGGGCCCAGGCGCTCGCCGTCTGACCTCGCCCTGACGCCCGGCCGGTCCGGCCGGGCCCGGTCCGGCCGCGCCGCCGTGACCCGACCGACGCCTTCGACCCTGGGGGACTCTCCGATGCGGCTCGCCGACGCCCGGCTGTACCTGTGCACCGACGGCAGGCGGCGGCAGGGCGACCTGCCGGAGTTCCTCGACGCCGTGCTGGCCGGCGGGGTGGACATCGTCCAGCTCCGCGAGAAGGGCCTGGAGGCCGGCGAGGAGCTGGAGCTGCTCGCCGTCTTCGCGGAGGCGTGCCGCCGCCACGGGAAGCTCCTCGCGGTCAACGACCGGGCCGACGTGGCGCACGCCGCCGGTCCCGGCGTCTCCGTGCTCCACCTGGGCCAGGGCGACCTGCCCGTCCCGGCCGCCCGCGCGATCCTGGGCGACCGCGTCCGCATCGGGCGTTCCACGCACGCGGAGGCCGAGGTGGACGCCGCGCTGGCCGACCCGGAGGTGGACTACTTCTGCGCCGGCCCCTGCTGGCCCACCCCGACGAAGCCCGGCCGCCCCGCCCCCGGCCTCCCGCTGGTGCGGTACGCGGCGGCGCGGGCCGGGGAGCGGCCCTGGTTCGCCATCGGCGGGATCGACGCGGACACCCTGGAGGAGGTCCTGGACGCCGGGGCCCGCCGGGTCGTGGTGGTCCGGGCCCTGACCGAGGCCGCCGACCCCGGCGCGGCGGCGGCCGGGCTGGCCCGCGGGCTCAGGGAGCGCGCCGCGGCCTGAGGGGCGCGCACCACCCGGCGCCCGCCGGCCCGCCCCCGCGCCCCCGGAGCCCCCGCGGCCGGGCCGTCCGCCGGGCCGTCCGCCGGGCGGACGCACTAGCGTTCCTCCAGGGTGCGCTGGGTAACCTGCGGTCATGGCCCTAGGGATTCCCAGCACCATGGCGGGACGCGCGCCGACCGTGCGAGAGCTGCTCGCGGCAGGTCAGCGTTCGTTCTCCTTCGAATTCAGCCCGCCCAAGACGGAGCGGGGCGAGCGGACGCTGTGGAACGCCATCCGCCGCATCGAGGCGGCCGGGCCCACCTTCGTCTCGGTCACCTACGGCGCCGGCGGCTCCTCCCGCGAGCGCACGGTCCGCGTCACCGAGCAGATCGCCACCGAGTCCACCCTGACGCCCGTGGCCCACCTCACGGCGGTGAACCACTCGGTCGCGGAGCTGCGCAACATCATCGGCCAGTACGCGGGCGCCGGCATCCGCAACGTCCTGGCCCTGCGCGGGGACCCCCCGGGCGACCCCATGGGCGAGTGGACGCGGCACCCCGAGGGCGTGGGCTACGCCGCCGAGCTGGTCCGGCTGATCAAGGAATCCGGCGACTTCTGCGTGGGCGTGGCCGCCTTTCCCGAGATGCACCCCCGGTCCGTCGACTGGGAAACGGACATCCGGCATTTCGTCGCCAAGTGCCGCGCGGGCGCCGATTTCGCCATCACCCAGATGTTCTTCTACGTGGAGGACTACCTTCGCCTCCGGGACCGCCTGGCCGCCGCCGGGTGCGACACCCCGATCATCCCGGAGATCATGCCCATCGCCAACATCCGCCAGATCGAGCGGTTTTCACAGCTGAGCAACTCGACGTTCCCCCCGGAGCTGGAAAGGCGCATCCTCGCGGTCAAAGACGACCCGTTGGCTGTACGCTCGGTCGGGATCGATTTCGCCACGGAGTTGTGCTCGCGGCTGATGGACGAGGACATCCCAGGACTTCACTTCGTCACCCTCAACACCACGCTTCACTCCACGGCGACGCTGGACATCTACAAGAATCTGGGCCTGCACCAACGGGCCTAGATGCCTGCGGAGAGGTGCCAACATGGGCTGGACGGTCCTCTACATCGCGTTCGGCGTCGTCGCCCTGTGGCTGCTGGGCGAGGTGCTCCTTCAGTACAAGGCCCGGCTGCGCTGGCGCCTGGTGGCCTTCACCGGATTCCTCGGCGTCGTCCTCGGGGTCGTCGTCTCCTCCGTCCCCGTGATCGCCCTGGGCGCGGTGGCGTTCGGCACCGGCCAGACCTTCGTGACCCTCTCCTTCCGCCGCGGCTTCTCCGCCGGCTGGGCCCTGGGTGGCAAGCCGGGCACCAGCAGGCGCCGCCGCGAGGGCCGCGCCGCCGCGGTCCACCCGATGCCGTCCGTTCCGGACCCGGACGACGCCGAGGAGGTGCCGGCCGGGGAGGCCGCCTACGCCCCGGGCGGCCTGCCGCCGGCCGAGGACCCGCCCACGACCGGCCTGACGCCCTACCGGGAGGCCCCCGAGGGAGGGGAGCCGGCCGCGGAGGGGTACGGCGAGCGTTACCCGGAGACTTACGCCGACCCGGCGACCTACGCCGAGGAGTACGCCGGCGCGTACGCGGGCGTCCAGGCCGGTCCGGGCGAGGGTGGCCACGGCGAGGAGTACGGCGGGGGAGAGTGGGCCGGCTACGGCGGCGCGGAGGGGTACGCCGCGGACTACGCGGGGGAGTTCGGCGGCGGGTACGGCGAGGCCGGCATAGGCGCCGGGGAGGAAGCGCCGGGCGCGTACGCGCCGCCGCCCTACCAGGACGCCTACGGCGCGCACCCCCACTACGCTCCCTACCCGGCGGCCGAGCCCTACACCGGCGGCCCGCCCCGGGGCGCCGACGACTACGCCGACCAGCCGGCCTACTCCGCGGCCCACGCCGGCTACCCCGAGGAGCCCGCCCCCGGCGCCGCCTGGACCGCCGACCCCTACGCGCAGGACACGCCCCCCGGCGGCGTCTGGCTCCCGCCCCAGCGCGAGGCCACCGGCGCCGACCACGGCTACGGCTACCCGCCGCCCCAGCCCGGCCCCTACGACCCGCACCAGCCCGGCGGCTACGACCCCGGCGCTCCCTACCCGGCGGACGAGCAGCGCTACTGACCGCGCCCGCGCGCGCCCCGCCTCGGGACGCGGCGGGCGCGCGGCGGCGGCTCAGGTCGAACCGCGCCAGTCGGGCCCCTCGGTGATCAGGCCCGCCGCCATCGCCCCCGACATGCCCGCGTGGGGCAGCCCGCCGCCCGGGTGGGCCAGTCCCCCGGCGCGGTAAGTCCCGGGCAGACGACCGGTGTTGGGCGCCGCGAGAAACCTCCCTCCGCCGCCGGCGAGCGCCGGCGCGGGCACCACCCCGCCGGGCACCCCCGTCTCCCGCTCCACGTCCAGCGGCGTGCGCGCCCGGTGCCACAGCACCCGCCCGCGCAGGCCGAGCCCGGCTGCCTCGGCCGCGTCCAGCAGGCGTTCGGCGAACGCCTCCACCTCGCGCGCGTCCGCCCAGGGTCCGGGCCCCGCGGAGACCTGGGCCGAGAGCACGGCCGCCTCGTGCCCCGCGTCGGGCCGCAGCGCAGGGTCGTCAGGGCGCAGCACCGAGACCGTCAGCCCGTCCGCCGCGTGCACCAGGGTCCGGTGCGGCGTCCCCGGCGGGCGCGCCCCGCGCAGCGCCACCAGCAGCGTGAACCGGCTGGCCCCCACCGGGGGAGCGCCCACGCCCGGGGCGCCCCAGACCACCGCCTCGGCCGCCACCCGGGAGCCGTCCGCCAGCTCGACCCCGGCGGCCCGCCCCGACCGTTCCACGATCCCGGCCGCCTCCGCGCCGAACCGGAACTCCACGCCCCGCGCCCGGCACCGCTCGTACACCGCGTCCGCCAGCGCCCGCATCCCCCCGGCCGGGTACCAGCTCCCGAAGGTCTGCTCCGCGTACACCAGCAGCGCCGCGCCCGCGGGGGCGCGCTCGGGGTCCACGCCCCAGTCCCGGACCGTGCCGGTCAGCAGCGCCGCGAGCCGCGGGTCGCGCAGCTCGGCCGCGGCGGCCCGCGCCAGCGTGCGGTCCGCGCCCCTGCCCCAGGGGAGCAGGCCGCGGCGGGCGGCCGGGTACGCGTCCTCGGCGAACGCCCCGGGCGCGGGCCGGCCGGTCAGCGGCTCCTCCAGCAGCGGGCGGCGGGTGGTCTCCCAGGCGGCGCGGGCCCGGCGCAGCAGCGAGGCCCAGCGTTCGCCCGCCCCCGCGCCCAGCGAGGCGTCCAGAGCCCGGCGCACGCCCCCCGCGCCCTGCGGCAGCAGCACGGCCGTACCGTCCGCGAAGCGGTGCTCCACGGCCGGGTCGAGCTGCCGCAGGTCCAGCACCTCGCCCAGCTCCTCGCGGCCGGTCTTGACGAACAGGTCCCGCCACACCGCCGGGAAGTGCAGCAGCCCGGGTCCTGTGTCGAAGGCGAAGCCGTCCCGCTCCCAGCGGCCGACCGCGCCGCCGTGCGTCTCCGAGCGTTCCACCACCGTCACCCGGTGGCCCGCGCGGGCCAGCCGGGCGGCGGCGGCCATGGCGCCGAGTCCGGCGCCCACCACCACGATCCCGAGCATGGGCCAGCACCCTACCCGGCCTGAGTACCCCTCTGAGTAGGCACCTGAGTACCTGTGCGGATAGGTGAGGGGCGGTGGCTGGGGAAGGCTGTGACGCGGCAGGGAGAACGGCAGATCCGCCGACACGGGGCGGCGG
>NZ_JAVREN010000046.1:0-40527 GCF_031845405.1 Streptomyces boetiae | reverse complement strand
CGCCGGGGCCGGGGAATCGGGGGGTGTCGGGGTGGGGGAATCGGGCGGGGTGGGCGTCGGCGTGGGCGACGGCGGTTCCGGCGCCGGGATGTGGACGCCGGCGTCGATCGTGTGGTCGACCTCCCCCGGTGCGTCCGGCGCCGTGACCGGTGCGTAGCCGTTGCAGAGCCGGCCGGAGGCCGGCGGGGTCACGTTGGAGTCGTGGACCGTGTCGTCGCCGGCGCGCGGCAGGGTGAACCGCAGGTCGGCGGCGGGCGGTTGGCCCGGGACCCCGCTGGTGTCCGCCGTGCAGACGTCGAACTGCACGGTGTACTCGGCGCCCGGCGTCAGCTCGTAGTCCGCGCCGACCCCGCCGAAGTAGTACTCGCCGGCGGCGTCCGTCGTGGTCGTGGCGACCTGTTCGCCCCCGGCGTCCAGGAGGTTGACCGTCGCGCCCGGCAGGAGGACGTGCCCCGGGTCCTGGAGGCCGTTGCGGTCGCCGTCGTACCAGACCACGTTGCCGATCTGGATCGGCGCGTTCGCCGCGGCGTACGCGATGTCGCCGAGGCCGCCGGCCTTGCCGAACCCGTTCTGGTTCGGGCCGACGAACTCGTAGGCGTTGCCGGCCGGGTCGTTGCCGGGACCGAGGCCGGTGGTGACGTCGTAGTAGCCGGTGCCGCTGGTGATGACCCGGCCGGCCGGGTCCATCTGGGTGCTGACGACCCACTGCTGCTGCGGGATGTAGGCGACCGAGCCCAGGGCGGACTCCTGGTGCGGCCCGGGGTTGGTCGCGGAGCCGCCGTTCGGGAAGAAGTCCCCGGGGAAGTACTCGACGACGCCGCCGGGCTGAACCCCGTCGAGGGCCGGGTCCGTGGCGTGGTCGGGGCAGATCCCGGTGCCTTCCCAGTCGTACCCGCCGTCGGGCCTGGCACAGGCCATGTTGATGTCGCCGCCGGACATCCCGTTCTGCGGGGTGTCGTTGCCCGGCCTCGGGTCGAGACCGCCCCAGCTCACGACGTCCATGAACCGGTCGCGGAAGCCGAGGATCAGCGAGCCGTCGCGGGCGAAGGCCATCCCCGCCAGCTCCGGCTGCGGATTCATCATCGCGCCGCCCACCTGGAAGGAGTCCCAGTCCGCCAGGTCGGTGTTCCACGGATTCCAGTGATTGACCTGGTCGCGGCCGGAGCCGCTGGTGAGCACCTCGCCGCGCTCGAAGTCCAGCGGCTGGGACAGCACGGTGGTGAAGTCCTCGCCGTCATAGGTGGCGACGACGGCCCTGAGGTCCGCGCGGTCCTGGGTGCTCTCGGCGCTGCACACGCCCCCGACGTACAGGCTGCCGTCGTGGGCGGCCACGCTGAACGGCCGCCAGTCCCCGTCCGCCGCGCAGCCCGGGTCGGGGATCGGCACGGTCTCCTCGGGCGCCGAGGCCGTGGCCCCGGTCGCGTCGAAGGTGACCAGGCTCCGGGTGAGCAGGTTCACCGCGTACAGCGTCGAGCCGTCCTCCGACAGGGCCAGGCCGCCGATGCTCTCCTTGCCCGGCGCGTCGGTGAACCCGGCGTCCTTGATCAGGTTGCCGGTGTCGTGCGGTGTCTCCGTGGCGCCCGGCACCGTCGCGAACAGCGCCGGGGCGCCGCCGTCGGCCGGCTGGACGTAGATCGCGTCGCCGCCCTCCGGCCCGTACTCGGTGTACCGCCGGGCGAACGCCGCCTGGAACAGCCGGTCGCGGTAACGGTCGTAGGCCAGCCCGTAGGTCGTGCCCACCTGCTCCTGGGTGTTGAGGACCTCCGGGCACGCCTCCTGCTCGGGGCAGATGCCCCGGACGTCCGTGCCGAACGCCACCAGGGCCCGGGTCTCCGTCCCGCCCGCGCCGCTCTGGATCGGCACGAAGTAACGGGTGTCGGGCAGGGCGTAGTCGGCCGGGTTCCAGACGCCGGTGGTCACCGAGTCGTCCTGGCCGTCCGAGACGTCCACGAACGAGGTGAAGCTGTCGAAGTGGTTCGGCGCGGTCGAGGCGGGCGCCGCCCGCAGATGGTCCCGGTACGCCTCCGGGACCGTGACGTCGACCCGGTAACGGCCGCCGGTCAGCTCGCTGGACGGCGGCACGACGACTCGTCCCGTGACGTCCGTGACGCCGGTGACGCGGTTGCCCCCGGGGTCGGTGACCTCGACCTGGATTCCCTGCTGGGGAACGTCCATGGCCGCGTTGATCACGCCGGTGCCGAAGAAGTCCCGCAGGACCTCGACGGTCAGGGTGCCGTCGGAGGTCGCGGCTCCGGCCTGCCCCGCGCCGGCCAGGACCACGCCCGCGCCGCCCCCAGCAAGGAGCACGCCGGACAGCCCCATCCGCAGCAGTACACCTAATCGCATTGCGCTCCCCTCGTCCCGAGCTCATGCAGACCCAGCAACTTACGCACAGAGACTACAAGTTGACGGGCCGTGATATTCGCCTACCGGGGAGTTCGAGGGCGCCACGGTACGAACTGTTATGCTCACGCGGCGTGCGGAGGGTGCGGAGCGTGCGGAATGGTCGAGCCCGGGACGCCGGAGCGCGGGGCAGCGAGGCGCGAGGTCCCAGGGTGCGGAACGGCAGCGCGCGGAGCGCGGGCGTCAAGCGGCGTCGCCGGTGGCCGCGATTACGGTGGGCGGCGGCGGCCTTCTTCGTCGCGGCTGCCACGACCGGCGCCTTCGTCCTTCTCGGTGGCGAAGGCTCCGCCGGTCCGCGGGCGTTGACCTCGGACGAGGTGAACCGGCTGGCGATCACGCGATTCCTCAACCACCAGGCCGGAGGCCGGGCGGTGACGATCGACGTGCCGAACGTCGACGGCGGGCTGGTCATCACCGCGTCGGTCGACTACCGCGCCCACACCGGTTACGGGGTGGTGCGGGGGGCCGGGCGCGACGCGTCCAGCGACGGGCTGATCCAGTGGACGGCCACCACCGTCCTCGTCCACCCCATGGCGGACCCCCCGGCCGTTGCCCCGGCCTCGCCGCCCGCCTCCGGCTGGCACAGCCGTCCGCTGCTGAACGCCGGCATGACGCTGGACAGCGCGCTGGCCATCGTGCTCGACCTCGGCAGCGACCGGCCGGACAACGCCACGCTGCTGCCGCAGAACGGCGCGGTCTGGCTCGGGCAGGAGGAGGTGCGCGGCCACCGGACGGACATCATGAGCGGGCCGCGCGCGCGGGCCGAGTCCGGTGCGAGCACCGAGCCCGGCGGTGCCGCCCCCGACAACGGGGCGTCGCAGACCGTGCGTTACTGGATCGACGCGGAGGGCACCATGCACCGGGCCGAGGTGCGGATCGCCTCCGCGCCCGAGCCGGTGATCCTCGACTTCGATACCCGGGCGTACGTCCCCGTCCAGCCGCTGCCCGGAGCCAGCCCGGCGCCGTAGCCGCCGCTCAGGAGGTCCGCACCCGCGCGCGGTCGGCGAGCAGGGACGGCGAGGGCAGCGCGACGTCCTCGACGACCGGCAGCTCGGGAACGTCCGGCACGACGGTGGCGCCGGAGGTGCGGGCCCCCGGGAGCTCCGGCTGCGGGGCGGGCGCGGCCACCTCGGTGAAGGGAATGCCCGCGGGCGCCGCCGGGCCGCGCCAGCTC
Source organism: Streptomyces boetiae (assembly GCF_031845405.1). NCBI lineage: Bacteria > Bacillati > Actinomycetota > Actinomycetes > Kitasatosporales > Streptomycetaceae > Streptomyces > Streptomyces boetiae. Next base: position 36,950 of record NZ_JAVREN010000046.1, on the reverse strand, counting down.
CCGGAGGGCGTGGGTGAGGTGTCGGGGATGGAGCAGGACGCGCCGGAGGCGAGCCCCTCGGGCACGGTCGTCCGAAGCTCGTTCCCCTCCAGGCAGTTGCCCTCCCCCCGGGTGGCGGTGGGGAAGGTCCAGCCGACGTCGAGGCCGTTGGCGGTGAAGGTGTTCTCCGTGATCCGGTTGCGGTCCGCCGTCAGGTCGGCGGTCGCGGTGATCACGAGCCCGGCGTTGGCGTGGCCGGTGACCAGGTTGCGGAGGAACCGGTTGTCGCTGCCGCCGTCGACGCCGATGCCGATGCCCCAGCCGCCGTCGGCCTGTTCGGGGGTCTGAGGCTGCTGGTTGTCCGCGATCAGGTTGCCCGCGACGACGGCGTCACGCTGCGGGAGCAACTGCTCCTGGTGGTCGGAGTTGGTGGTCAGTCCGACGCGGTTGCCGGCCAGGCGGTTGCCGACCACGTACAGGTCGCCGCCGGCGTTGGTGCCCTCGTAACCGACCGCGTTGAGCTCGGAGACGTTGTCCCGCACCACGATCCGGCACGGCCTGCACTGGCCGACGTAGATCCCCGAGTCCGCGCCGCCCGAGGTGTAGGAGTGCTCGATGACGCCGTTCTGCGCGGAGAACGCGTAGATGCCGTAGAGGCCGTTGCGGGTGGCGGTCACGTGCGAGACCAGGAACGAGTCCAGCAGGCGCACGGGTTCGTCGCCGGTGTCGTAACCGCCGTCCCCCGGCAGGGCGTTGACCGCGGCGGCCGAGCCGGTGACCAGCAGGCCGTTGTGCGTGTTGTTCTGCACGGTCAGGTTCTCCACGGCCACGCCGGGAGCCGTGACGACCACGCCGTTGGGCCGCCGCACCTGCCCGTCGATGACCACCTCCGCCCGGGACTCGCCGCGCAGGGTGACGCGCTCGGTGTCGATCCGCACCGACTCGCGGTAGACGCCCGGCGCCACCAGCACCAGGTCACCGGGCCGGGCCAGGGACACCGCGTCCGAGATCGTCGGAGCGTCGGCCGGCACCCGGATCGTCACCTCCGCGCCGTCCGGCCGCCGGCCCTCGCCCGATCCGTCGTCGCCACCGCCGCCGCCGCAGCCGGTCACCAGCGTCAGCCCGGCCAGGGCGGCCGTCACCACGCGAAGAACCCATCGAGACATGATCCCAGTCTGACATGGCGTCACCCCATGGGAGCGCCGAACTACCGGCTGCTACGGGGCAGTTGAGTGTGGCATCGTACGCACCATGCCCCGCGCCGAACGTTCGCCGTCACGCCGCGCGTTTCTCGACGTCACGGGTGCCACCGTGGCCGCCGGTCTCCTCGCCGGGTGCTCGGGGGACTCCCCCCGGTCCGGCCGGCCCGACGAGCCCGTCCCTGTCCCTTCCGCGGCGGCCACGCCCCGCCCGGTCGCGGTGACGGGCCGGCACCAGGCGGGCGTGACGCTCCCCCGGGCGGCCCAGCCCCACCTGCTGGCCCTGGTGGCCGACCTCGGCCCCACGGTGACGCCCGGACCCCTGCTGGCCGAACTCGGCGAGACCATCCGGGCCCTCGCCGCCGGGTCAGACCCGCGCCTGCTGGGCCTGTCCCCGGGCGACGTGACCGTGACCGTCGGCGTGGGCCCGCGCCTCGTCCGGACGGCCGGGGCCGAACTGCCCGGCGCGGCCGACCTCCCGCCCTTCTCCCGCGAGCGCGTCGCCGCACGGGAACGCGGCGGTGACCTGCTGATCCAGATCTGCGCCGGCGACGCGCTGCTGCTGCCGGTCGTCGCCACCGCTCTGCTGGACCAGGCCGGCGACCGCCTCCGGGAACGCTGGCGGCAGGCGGGACGCCGCGGCGCGGAGGTGCCGGTGGCCGAGGACCGCACCGCGCCGCGCAACCTGCTCGGCTTCATCGACGGCATCGTGGGCCCGCACACCGCCGCCGAGCAGGAACGCGACCTGTGGCTGGCCGGCCCGCCCGCGGTCGCCGACGGCACCCTGGCCGTGCTGCGGCGCATGGAGATCGACCTGACGCGGTTCGCCGCCCTGTCCCTCGCCGAGCAGGAGGCGGTCTTCGGCCGCCACCGGGCCAGCGGCGTCCCCCTCTCCGGCGGCAGCGTCGACTCGGCCCCCGGCCTCAACGCCAAGACACCCGACGGCCGCTACCTCGTCCCCGCGGACGCCCACGTCCGCAGGGCCAACCCCACGGCGGTCGGCGTCGGCCACATGCTCCGCCGCTCCTACAGCATCGACGCCCCCGCCCCCGGCCTCCTCTTCATCAGCTTCCAGAACGACCTGCGCACCTTCACGTCCACTCTCACCCGCATGGACGCCTCCGACGCACTCCTTCCCTTCACGACCACCACCGCCACCGCCACCTTCCTGATCCTCCCCGGCCACGGCCCCCGACGCCCGCTGGGCTCCACGCTGTTCGGCTGATCCACGAGCCGGGCAGGGACGCGGGCGCCGACCTCGGCGACGTGGCCGCAGGGTCGTCACCTGCGCCAGAACAGGTGGTGCGTCACGCCGCTCGGGCTGGGCACGACGTCGAGGTGGAACCGGTCGAGCAGCTCGTCGGGGGAGTCCCACAGGCGTAGTCCGGACCCGAGCTTCACCGGCGAGACCGCCACGTGCAGGGTGTCGACGAGGTCGGCGTCGAGGAACTGCCGGATGGTGGTCACCCCGCCGCCGAGCCGGACGTCCTTGCCCTGCGCCGCCTCCCGCGCCTGCTCCAGAACGGTGGCCGGGTCGCCGTCCACGAAGTGGAAGGTGGTGTCCGAGAGCGTGAACGAGGGACGCGTGTGGTGGGTCATGACGAACACCGGGGTGTGGAAGGGGGGCTCGTCCCCCCACCAGCCGCGCCACTCGTGGTCGCGCCACGGACCGCGCTGGGGCCCGAACTTGTTGCGGCCCATGATCTCGGCGCCGATGTTGTGCGTGAAGTCCCGCGTGAGGTAGTCGTCCAGGCCCCGGCTCCCGCCGGGGTCGGTGCGATTGGGCCAGCTCGCCGTGGCACCGGCCCAGGCGAACAGCTTCGCCGGGTCGATGGCCCGGCCGAACGGGCGCTCGAGGCTCTGGTCCTCGCCGGCGCCGATCCCGTCACTGGAGACGTTGAAATTCTGGACCTTCAGCAGCTGTGCCACGTGCTCCTCCTGGGCAGTGAGTCGACAACGATGAGGAGACTCCCCGGGCCGCGAAAACTCATCGCTCGCCCTCGCGGCCCGGCCGGAACCCTGGTCCGCGTTTTTAGGGGTGGTTCAGGGGTGACGCTCGTCCGGCGGGCCGCATTGACTTCCCGGCTGAACGGTTCGCGACCGGAAGGCCCCCCATGTCGTCCTCTGCGCCTCGAAGAGAGCTGAATCCCTGGTACATCGCCGTGGTGGCCGGCATGGCGTCCTACCTCGACGCCGCCGTGATCGTGTCGACAGGTACCTCGCTGGTCCTGTACGAGGACCCGCTCGGGCTCACCGGTGACGAGATCGGCGTGCTGTCCTTCGCGCTCACCCTGGGCCTCGCGATCGGCTCCGTGACCGGCGGCCGGCTCGGCGACCGGTTCGGACGGAAACCGGTGTTCGGCGTGACCATGCTCGGGATCGCCGTCGCGATGGCGTTGAACGTCTGCGCCACCGGCTTCCCGATGCTGCTGGCCGGCGCGATCCTCGGCGGCCTGTCCTCGGGCGCGGACCTGCCGGTCTCGATCGCCACCATCGCCGAGGCGGCGAACGACGAGAACCGCGGCAAGATGGTGAGTTTCTCCCAGGTGCTGTGGACGGTGGGCATCGTCATCCCGCTCGTGCTCGCGGTGGCGTTCGGCGGCCTGGACAGGCTCGGCGGGCAGATCAGCTTCGGCCACATCGGGGTGATCGCGCTGCTCGTCCTGGCCTGCCGCGTCGGCCTGCCGGAGTCACCGGTATGGCTCGCCGCCCGCGCCGAGCGGCAGCGGGAGGGAGGCGCCGCACGCACCGAGCGCGTCCCCATCCGCGCGCTGCTGAAGGGGACGTACGCCGTCCCCTTCGTCTGCCTGCTCCTCTTCTACCCCCTGGTCAACCTCGCGGGAAACACCTCCGGTCAGTTCGGCACCTACCTGTGGGTCAACGTCGCCGACTCCACCGTCGAGTTCTCCTCCCTGATCGGACTCATCGGCCTCACCCTCGCGCTGCTGTTCGCGGTGCTGTTCATGCGGGTCGTCGACACCCGCTACCGGATGCCGGTCTTCTACGCCGGCGCCGCCTGCTACGTGCTGTCCCACCTGACGCCCACCGTGTTCGGGGTCAGCGCCGCCACCCTGGCCGTGTGGCAGCTCCTGCTGGCCATCGCCAACTCCATCGCCTTCGAGGCGGTCTTCAAGGTGTGGGCGCAGGAGTCCTTCCCCACCCTGCTCCGGGCCACCGCCCAGGGCACGATCATCGCCGTCGCCCGGCTTCTGGCCGCGGTGCTGGCCCTCGTCACGCCACGCCTCGCCGCCGCCGGCCCGCAGGGCCTGTTCGCCATGCTGACCGCGCTGGTCGTCATCGGCATGGCCGCGGCCATCATCGGCTTCCGCAACCACACGAACAACGAGTTCCCCACCCACGCCAACCCCACCGAGCCCGCCCGGGCCCACTGATCCACGCAACGCCTGGCCGGCCGTTCGTCATCAACCGCGGAGGGCTCGCCTCCCGCCGCTTCAGCTCCCCGACTCCCGGCCCCCGTCACGCACGGTTGATCGATTAATCACTCGATCATGGGATATTCCGCTCTCCCGCCCGACACTGCGCTCGAAAGGCGGCATGTGACCGGCACGACGCTGGAGGTGCAGCAGTGGGCGGAGACGGCGTGGCACAAGACGGCGGTCGCGGAGGGCAAGCGGCTGCGGCGTTCTCCTGCTGGGGATGGCGAGCGGCGGGCCAGCCGGACAGCGACGCGTTGGTGCGAGCGGCGGCCTCCATGGAGCTGCTGCGCGCAAAGGACTACGGCATCTCCAGCGCGGTCAGGCCGCGCCTGTGCTCCGGCACGTGCCGCGAGCCCGCATCCTCACCGGCCTGGACGGCGAGCCTCTCTCCCTGGACGTCGGCTACCCTCCCGACGACGTCGGTGCCCCTCCCTCCAGGACCTGCCCGCGCGGCGGGGCGAAGCGCATCAGCGCCAGATACCCGGCCAGCGAGGTGGCCAGCCCCACCGCCCAGCCGTAGTCGGCGAGTGGCTGCAGGAACGGGATCAGGCCGTCCTCCGGGAACGGGCCGGAGTACGAGCCGCCCACCGCCAGCAGGCCACCGGCGGCGAAGGCGACCAGCGCTCGCCAGTTCCAGCCGCGGTCGTACCAGTAGCGGCCTTCCGCCCTGTAGAGGTCCTCGACGTCGAGACGGGTGCGGCGCAGCAGCCAGTAGTCGGCGATGAAGATGCCCGAGACCGTGCCGAGCAGGCCGCCGACCGTGCCCAGCCAGGTGAAGATGTAGATGTCCGGGTCCTCGTACAGCTTCCACGGCGCCATCAGCACCCCGACCGCGCACGCGATCAGCGCGCCGGTACGGAAGGTGATGTGCCGCGGTGCGAGATGGGCGGCGTCGTAGGCCGGGCTGACCAGGTTGGCCGCGATGTTGGTGGTGAGGGTGGCGAGCAGGAGGACGAAGAGGGCGAAAACCACCGCCAGTTCGCTGTCCATGCGGGCCGCCAGCTCCGCGGGGTCCCAGACCGGCTCGCCATAGACCGCCTGCGAGCCCGAGGTGACCAGCACCGACAGCAGGGCGAACGCGGCCATCGTGGTGGGCAGGCCGAGCGACTGGCCCCACACCTGGGCGCGTTGCCCGGTGCCGAAGCGCGTGAAGTCGGGGATGTTCAGCGACAGCGTGGACCAGAAGCCGATCATCCCCATCAGGGACGGGAAGAAGACATCCCAGAAGTCGGCCCCCCAGCCGAGCTGCGAGGGCTGGTCGAGCAGCGGGCCGAAACCACCCGCCTCGTTCGCGATCCAGATCAGTAGCAGCACGGCCCCGGCCAGCATCACCGGCGCGGCCCAGTTCTCGAAGCGGCGCAGCGTGTCCATGCCGCGCAGGATGATGGCGATCTCCAGAACCCAGAACGCCATGAAGCTCAGCCACAGCGTCCAGGGACGGCCCGCGATCTCGCCGGCGTCGGCCCACCAGCTGTCCGCGCCGAATAGCCGTCCGGTCAGGAAGTAGATGCTCTGGCCCCCCACCCAGGTCTGGATGCCGAACCAGGCGCATGCCACCACGCCGCGTATCAGGGCCGGCAGGTTGGCGCCGCGTACCCCGAAGGAGGCCCGGGCCAGGACGGGGAAGGGAATGCCGTACTTGGGGCCGACGTGGCCGGTCAGCACCATGGGGACGAGCACGATGACGTTGGCCAGGGCGATGGTCAGGACCGCCTGTGTCCAGTCCATGCCGACGCCGATCAGGCCGGACGCCAGCGTCCAGGTGGGGACGTTGACGGCCATGCCGACCCACAGGGCGGCGAAGTTGTACGTCGTCCAGGTACGTTCGGTGGCCGGGACAGGCCGCAGGTCCGCGTTGGCGAACCGGTCGCCGGCGGCGGGTGGGGACCCGGGTCCGGGTTCGGGCAGCGCCGCAGCGGGGACGGTGTCGGTCATGAGGGGGCCCTTCGCTGGGTGGTGCGGGGACTCGGGGAATGGCGAACGGCCGTGCGGGTGAGGTCGGGGCGGGCTGGAAGTCAGCCCAGGACGGGGATGATGTGCTCGCCGTAGGCGTCGATGACGGCTTCCCTGGCGTCGTGCATGGCGTAGACCGCGAACTGGTCCACGCCCACGGCCCTCAGCTCCCTGAGCTTGGCCACGTGCGCCTCCACCGGGCCGATCACGCAGAAGCGGTCGACGATCTCGTCGGGCACGAACACCGTGTCAGGATTCCCGGCGCGGCCGTGATGCGTGTAGTCGTAGCCCTGCCGCTCCTTGATGTACGCGGTCAGCTCGTCGGGCACTCGGCCCGAGCCCTCGCCGTAACGGGCGACCAGCTCGGCGACGTGGTTGCCGACCATGCCGCCGAACCAGCGGCACTGCTCGCGGGCGTGGGCGAGCGCGGCCGGCGAGGCGTCCGCGGTGACGTACGCCGGGGCCGCCACACAGATCGTCACCGCCGCCGGGTCACGGCCGGCCTCGGCCGCCGCGGCCCGCACCGTCTTGACCATCCACTCGGTGAGGAAGACGTCCGCGAGTTGCAGGATGAAGCCGTCGGCCCGCTGCCCGGCCAGCGCCAGGGCCCTCGGCCCGTACGCGGCCATCCACACCGGGAGGCTGGCCCCCTCGGGCACCCACGGCAGACGCACGGGGGTGCCGTTCACCGACGCCTCCCGCCCCTCGGCCAGGTCGCGGATGACGTCCATGGCCTCGCCGAGCCGGGCCAGCGAGGCCGGCGGCCGGCCGGCGACCCGCATCGCGGAGTCGCCGCGGCCGATGCCGCAGACCGTGCGGTTGCCGTACATCTCGTTGAGCGTGGCGAACGTCGAGGCGGTGACCTCCGGGGTGCGGGTGCCGGGGTTGGTCACCATCGGGCCGACGGTCAGGCGCTCGGTACGGGCCAGGATCTGGCTGTAGATGACGAAGGGCTCCTGCCAGAGCACGGCCGAGTCGAACGTCCAGCCGTGGGTGAAGCGGGCCTCCTCGGCGCGGCGCATCAGCGCGATGACGTCCGCGGCCGGCGGGTCGGCCTGCAGGACGAGTCCGAAGTCCATGACGACAAGCTCCCTCGACTCGGCGTTTCAGCTCAGGTACTGGCAGGTGCCGCGCGGCAGGAAACGGCCGTGGCCCGGGCGGCCGGTGAACCGCCGCTGGTCGAGGATGATCTGGCCACGGGAGAGCACGGTCTCCACCCGCCCGGTGATCTCCCGGCCCTCGTAGGCGGAGTAGTCGACGTTCATGTGGTGCGTGTCGGCGGAGAGCGTCTGCCGGGCGGCCGGGTCGTACACGACGATGTCGGCGTCCGCGCCCGGGGCGATGGTGCCCTTGCGGCCGTAGAGGCCGAACATCCGGGCGGGCGCGGCGCAGGCGATGTCGATCCAGCGGCGGCGGGAGATGTGGCCGTCGACGACGGCCTGGTGGAGCAGGTCCATCCGGTTCTCCACGCCCGGCAGGCCGTTGGGGATCTTCGAGAAGTCCCCGCGACCCAGCTCCTTCTGGCCGGTGAAGCAGAACGGGCAGTGGTCGGTGGAGACCACCTGCAGGTCGTCGGTGCGCAGTCCCCGCCACAGTGCCGCCTGCTGCTCGCGGGGGCGTAGCGGCGTGCTGCACACGTACTTGGCGCCCTCGAAGCCGGGCTCGGCGAGGTTGTCGATGGACAGGAAGAGGTACTGGGGGCACGTCTCGCCGAAGACGGGCAGTCCGGCGTCGCGGGCCTGCGCCAGCTCGGCGATGGCCTCGCCGGCCGAGACGTGCACCACGTACAGCGGAGGGGACCCGGCGACGCGCGCGAGCTGGACGGCGCGGTGGGTGGCCTCGGCCTCCAGCAGGACGTGGCGGACCTCGCCGTGGTGGCGCGGGGCGGTGCGGCCGGCGGCCAGCGCCTGCTCGACAAGCACGTCGATGGCGATGCCGTTCTCGGCGTGCATCATGATCGTCCCGCCGTTGCCGGCGGCCCGCTGCATGGCGCGCAGGATCTGGCCGTCGTCGCTGTAGAAGACGCCCGGGTAGGCCATGAACAGCTTGAACGACGTGACGCCCTCGTCGACGAGGAGATCCATCTCCTTCAGGGACCCGTCGGTGACCTCCGAGACGATCATGTGGAAGCCGTAGTCGACGGCGCAGTTCCCCTCGGCCTTCGCGAGCCAGGCGTCCAGCCCTTCGCGCAGCGCGGCCCCCCTGCTCTGCACGGCGAAGTCGACGATCGTGGTCGTGCCGCCCCACGCGGCGGCGATCGTGCCGCTCTCGAACGTGTCCGAGGCGAAGGTGCCGCCGAACGGCAGCTCCATGTGCGTGTGGGCGTCGACGCCGCCCGGGATGACGTACTTCCCGGCGGCGTCGATGATGCGGTCGGCGCCGGCCTGACACGCCTCGGCGGCGTCGCTGCCGGGCGCCAGGAGCGCGACGACCTTCTCACCCTCGATCAGCACGTCCGTCTCGACCTCGTCGGCCGCGGTGATCACCAGCCCACCGCGTATCACCGTCCGGCTCACGCCACGCCTCCCGTCGTTGCCTTCGCCGCACTCGCCGCTGCCAGTGCCCGCTCCAGAATCGCCGCGCCCTCCTTGGCCTCCGCCTCGGTGAGGGACAACGGCGGTGCGACCCGCAGCACGCTGCCGCCGGGGCCGCCGCCCTTGCCGATCAGCAGTCCGCCCTCGCGGGCGGCCTCCACCACGGCGGACGCCAGCACGGGGCTCGGCTCGTCCGTGCCCGGCGCGACCAGCTCGATGCCGATCATCAGCCCGCGTCCGCGCACCTCCCGCACGATGTCCACGCCGGCCGCGGCCTCCCGCAGCCGCTCCATGAGCAGCGCGCCCACGCGGCGGGCGTTGCCCTGCAGATCGTGTTCCAGGAGATAGCCGAGGTTGGCCTGGCCGGCGGCCATGGTGACCGGGCTGCCGCCGAAGGTGGAGATCGAGTTGGCGTCCAGGCAGTTCATCACCTCGGCGCGGGCCACCACCCCGCCGATGGACATGCCGTTGCCGATGCCCTTGGCGAACGTCAGCATGTCCGGCGGCCCGGCGGCGCCGTGCGCCTGCCAGCCCCAGAAGTGCTCGCCCGTGCGGCCCCATCCGGTCTGCACCTCGTCGCTGATCCACAGGATGCCCCGCTCGTTCAGCACCTCGCGGAACGCGGCGAACAGCCCGTCAGGCCCGGAAGTGAACCCGCCCACGCCCTGGATGGGCTCGGCGATCAGCGCGGCGACGCCGCCCGTCTGATCGAGCAGATCGCGCAGGTCGGCGACGCAGGCGTCGATGAACTCGCCGTCGGGCAGGCCGGCGAACGGCCCGCGGGACCGGACGCTGCCGTGCACGTACAGGGTCTGGAGCGGGGAGAGGCTGGTGGGTGACCAGGCGGCGTTGCCCGTGATGCCGACGGTGGAGAAGGACCGGCCGTGGTAGCTGTTGCGCATGGCCAGCACCTGGTTGGAGCGGCGATACGCGCTCGCCAGCAGCAGCGCTGTGTCGTTGGCCTCGGTGCCGGAGGTGGTGAAGAAGACCCGGGCGTCGGGGATGCCGGACAGGCCGGCCACCTTCTCGGCCAGCTCCACCATGGGCCGGTTGAGGTAGAGCGTGGAGGTGTGCAGAACCCGGCGGGCCTGATCGGTGACCGCCCTGGTCACCTCGGGCAGGGCGTGGGCGGTCATGGTGGTGAGGATGCCGCCGAAGAAGTCGAGGTAGCGGTTGCCCTCGGCGTCCCAGACGTGGCGGCCTTCACCACGGGTGATCTCGATCGGCCGCTCGTAGTACAGGGCGAGCCAGTCGGGCAGCACCGCCCGGTGCCGCGACAGGAGCCCGTCGGGCGACGTCACGGCGTGACCAGCCCCTGGTAGGCGTCGGGCCGGCGGTCCCGGTAGAACGCCCACTGCTGCCGCACCTCGCCGATCACCCCGAAATCGAGGTCCCGCACGACGAGTTCCTCGTCCGTGTCGCTGGCGACCGCGCCGACGAACTGGCCGCGCGGATCGACGAAGTAGCTTGTGCCGTAGAAGTCGTTGTCGCCGTACGGCTCGGTGCCGACGCGGTTGATGGCGGCGATGAAGTATTCGTTGGCGACGGCGGCGGCCGGCTGCTCCAGCTTCCACAGGTAGGCGGACAGCCCGCGGGAAGTGGCTGACGGGTTGTAGACGAGCTGCGCACCGGCCAGGCCCAGCGCGCGCCAGCCCTCGGGGAAGTGCCGGTCGTAGCAGATATAGACGCCGATCCTGCCGACCGCCGTGTCGAACACCGGCCAGCCCAGGTTCCCGGGCCGGAAGTAGTACTTCTCCCAGAAGCCCTTGACCTGCGGGATGTGGTGCTTGCGGTACTTGCCCAGGTAGCTGCCGTCGGCGTCGATCACGGCCGCGGTGTTGTAGTAGTGGCCGGCGTCCTCCACCTCGAACACCGGCACCACCAGCACCAGTCCGATCTCCTTCGCCAGCGCGCACATGCGCCGGATGGTGGGACCGCCGGGCACCGGCTCAGCCCAGGAATAGTGCTCGGACTCCTGCACCTGGCAGAAATAGGGGGCGTTGAAGACCTCCTGGAAGCCCAGGATCTGGGCACCCATGCGGGAGGCTTCCCGCGCGTGCTTCTCGTGCTTGTCGACCATCGACGCGGTGTCGCCGGTCCAGGTCGCCTGAACCAGCGCGGCACGCACGGTATTGGACATGGGTACCCCCACGAGATGTCTACTGGCGTAGATGAGACACCGTAGGAGTCGTCACCTACGCGGGCAAGATCGCCTGCGTTACGTCGTCGAGGCGATCACGTTTCGGCGGTGGCCTGGTCAGGTGGCGCGGGCTCGCGACCTGACCGGGCGCCGCCCGGGACTTCGCGGTACGCCTGCCGCAGCCGGGCCGTCGCCCCGCTCCGGCGTCGATCTCGTCGAGGAGTTGGCGCAGCGCGTTGAGCGACTTCTCGCGCACGTCGCCGCGCACCCGCTGCAGGGTCTCCACCTCGTCGAGGACCGGCAGGAGACCGGGCTGCCCACAGTCCCGCAGGACGGTGAGCAGGCCCTCGTCCTCGGCTGAGACCGTCTCGGAGATCCGTACCTCGCTCACGTCGAGGCCGTGCCGCTCGGCCCGTTCGGCGAGCCAGCGTGCGAGGAACGTCTTGCCGGAGTTCTCATCAACCCAGGCGGGTTCGCGACCGAATCGCTGGGCGGCAACGTCCGGAAGAGCGTAAGTAGGTGCTCGTCCAGGCAGGCACGCAACCCGGTCAGCGCGCGGACCGAGGGCGGAGACCGGATGCCTCACTTGCTGTAGGAGTCTCGCCCCGGGTCGCCGGCCAGGGGTACTCGCCGGTGGGCAGGCGCACGGTGGGCGGGCGGGTGCCGGGAAGGGGCGGTGCTCCAGCCCAGGGGACGGCAACGCCACGTCGGTGCTCGCGTCGCCCGTGTGCCTGTCCGGCCCGCGGCGTGGAGTCGTACTCTGAAGCCCCGTCGAGGAAGGGTGTGAGCGCGCGTGGGGGAGGGTAGCGAGGAGCGGGGCCAGCAGTTGCCGCGGTTGCGGCTGGATGAGCTGCTGGACGAGCTTCAGGCGCGGATCGACGAGGTGCGCGGCACGCGGGACCGGGTGCACGGGCTGCTGCAGGCCGTGCTGTCGGTGGGCCGGGAGCTGGACCTGGCGCACGTGCTGCGGCGGATCGTCGAGGCGGCCGTGGTGCTGGTGGATGCCGAGTACGGGGCGCTGGGGGTGATCAGCCGGGAGGAGGAGCACCGGCTGTCCCAGTTCATCCCGGTCGGCATCGAGGAGGAGCGGGTAGCGGCCATCGGCCCGCTGCCGGCCGGCCACGGGCTGCTGGGCGAGCTGATCCGCCACCCGGAGCCGCTGCGCCTGGCGGAGCTGTCGGAGCACCGCGCCTCGTACGGCTTCCCCCCGAACCACCCCCCGATGCACTCGTTCCTGGGGGTGCCGATCCGGGTCCGGGAGGAGGTCTTCGGCAACCTCTACCTCACGCAGAAGCGTGGCGGGCGGGAGTTCGACACCGAGGACGAGACCGTGCTGGCCACCCTGGCGGTGGCCGCCGGGGTGGCGATCGAGAACGCCCGCCTGTACGAGGAGACCCGCAGCCGCCAGCGGTGGCAGGAGGCGAATGCCGGGATCGTCGGTAGCCTGCTGTCCGGGACCGACGAGAGCGGCGTGCTGGAGCTCATCGTGGGGCACGCCCGCCGCATCCTGGGGGCCGATCTGGGCGTGCTGCTGCTGTCCGACGCCGATTCCGGGGAGCTGCGGGTCGCGCTGGCCTCCGGCAGCGGCGCCGAGGAGCACCGCGGTCAGGTGGTGCCGCGCGAGGACTCCTTCGCCGGGGCCGCCGTGGCCGCGGGCGAGCCGGTGATCAGCGCCGACATCGGGCGCGACCCCCGGGCCGCGGCCGGCGCCGGACGCTGGGCCGGGCTGGGCCCCGCCGTCGCGGTGCCGATGGGCACCAGCGGCGGCACCCGCGGCGTCCTGCTGCTGGCCCGGGCCGAGCGGGAGCCCGCGTTCACCGCCGAACAGACGGCCCCGCTGCTGACGTTCGCCGGGCAGGCCGCCCTGGCGCTGGAGCTGGCCGACCGGCGGCGCGCGGCCGAGCAGCTCACGCTGCTCGCGGACCGGGACCGGATCGCCCGCGACCTGCACGACCTGGCGATCCAGCGGCTGTTCGCCACCGGCATGACCCTCCAGAGCACCCTGCGCTTCGTGGACCACCCGCAGGCCGCCGAGCGGCTGACCCGGGCCGTGGACGACCTGGACCAGACCATCAAGATCATCCGCTCCACGATCTTCGGCCTGCGGGTCCGCGAGGCCGGACCGGGCGGCCAGGGCCTGCGGGTGCGGGTGGCCAGGGCCGTCGAAGAGGCCGTTCCCGGGCTCGGCTTCACCCCGGCGCTGCGGATGGAGGGCCTGGTGGACACCGACGTGCCGCCGGCCGTGGCCGACCACGCGGTCGCCGTGCTCCGCGAGGCGCTGTCCAACGTGGCCCGCCACGCCCGGGCCGGCTCGGCCGAGGTGGCCGTGCTCGTCGCGGGCGGCGCGCTGACGCTGGCCGTCACGGACGACGGCGTCGGGCTGCCGTCGGCGGCCGGGCGCCGCAGCGGGCTGCGGAACCTGGCGGAACGCGCGGCCGAGCTGGGCGGCACGCTGACCGCCGCGCCGGGGCCCTCCGGCGGCACGCGCCTGGAGTGGCGGGTGCCGCTGCCCCCCGGCTGACGGTCAGCCGGCACCACTGCCGTACGGCCCGTAGACGTCCAGCAGCCGCCGCCGGGAGCTGCGCAGCCGCCGGGCGATGGTCTCGGCGACCTGCCGGCAGACGGCGTGCCCGAGGGCGGCGTCCCGCTCGCACAACGCCCGCACGGCCGTGGCGTCGAACTCGACCGCCGTCACCGGGCCGAGCGCGGCGCCGCCGAGCTGCCAGGCGTAGGGCGGGAACAGCCAGGACCAGCCCAGCAGTTCGCCCGGCGGCAGCGTCTCGACCACCATCGCCCGGCGGCCGGGCACGTGCAGGTCCAGGGCGACCGTTCCGGAGCGGATGACCCAGAACCGGTCGGCGCGCCGGCCCTCCTCGAAGAGCCGGGCGCCGGCGGGGAAGGTCACCGGGCGGCCGTGGGCGAGCAGGCGTTCCCGGCCGGCGGCCGGCAGCCCGGCAAGGAAGCGCGACCCGACGGCGGTCGGGGCCGGACCGGCGGGCCCGGTCATGAGCGGTGCCGCCAGCCGTCGGCGGTGCCGCCGGGCCAGGCCTCGCCCGGGCTCAGAGGGGTGTCGTCGCGGCTGTAGGCCAGGCGTTCGACGACGTCGACCACGCCGTCGGTCTGCGCGGTCAGCCGGACGGCGATGGCGATCTCGCTGAGACGCTCGACCGCGCCGTCCAGCGTGACAACGCCATCGGTGACCGTGACCTCGACCGCGCCCGCGGGCAGCCACAGGGAACGCACGAGGACGCGGTCCTCGATCTCGGCGCGGATCTCGGCGTCCGGGCGGAGGAAGACGCCGACCACGTCGCGGCGGCTGACGATGCCGACGAGGCGGTCCTCCTCGTCGAGCACGGGGAGCCGCTTGACGCGGTGGTCCGCCATGGTGCGGGCCGCCTTGGCGAGGGGGTCGGTGGCGCGGACGGTGATCGCCGGGGCCGACATCAGCTCCGCCGCCGTCCACGCGGGCGGGCCGCCGGCGGCCTGCCCGGCCGCGCCGGGGTCGCGTCCGCCGCGGCCCCGGGCGGCGCGGCCCCGGGCGCGGAACAGGCGGCGGTGCCCGCGCCGCTCCCCGCGCCAGGCCTGGCGGGCCATCAGGTCCGCCTCGGAGACGACGCCCAGCACCCGTTCGTCGTCGTCCACCACGGGCAGGCCGCTGATCCGGTGCTCGGCGAGCAGGCCGGCGATGTCCTTCAGCGGCGTGCCGGGCGCGGCCCGGACGACATCGCCGGTCATCACGGTGCCCACCATGCGCTGTTTCATGGCGATCCTCGTTTCTGCTGGTCCTGCTGGTCCTGCTGTCTCTGCTGGTGTTCCGGCGGCGTTATCCCTCGTCGCCGCGGGTTCATACGCTCCGCCGCCGGCCGGCCGTGGCCTAGGGCCGAACGGGGGCGTGCGCGGGGCCGATGGGCTCCGCCAGGGCTCCGGCGAGGTCGGGGTGCAGGGTGAAGGCGGGCAGCGCCCGCGCCAGCCGCAGCACCCGCAGCACCCGCGGGGAGCCGGCCACCAGGCTCAGCCGGCCACCGCGGCCGGCCATCAGCGCGTGGGCCCGGCACAGGGGGCGCAGCCCGGAGCAGTCCAGGAACGTCACCGGCCGCAGGTCCACGACCAGCCGGTCCGGTCCGCGCCGGGCGAGCGCCGCCAGCCCCTCGGAGACGGCGGGCGCGGTCAGCAGGTCGATCTCCCCGCGCAGTTCCGCGACCAGCGTGCCGGGAGCGGCGTTCCACCACCGCACGCTCCCCGCCTCCCCGGGGCCCGGCAGCGAGCGGTGCCCCGGGACGGCCCGGCGTTCCGGCAAGACGTCAACCACCATCGTTCCGCACCCCTCTCGTTGCCCGGCCGACTGCCGGCCGACTGACCGGCTCCCAGCCAACGGCCCGGCGACCGGGCGCGGTTAGGGCCGAACGGCCCCGGCGGGGGACCCGGGCGGCACCCCTGCGGGGACCTGTGGCCCCTGACCGCCGGGCCCCGCCGGGCGGGACGCTCACGGCGAAGCTTTCCGCCGCTTACCTGCCGGAGGTACGCCATGATCCGCACCGTCACCGTGGGCCTGGACGGCTCACCCGAGAGCCGTGCCGCCGCCGAGTGGGCGGCCCGCGAGGCACTCCGCCGCGAGCTGCCCCTGCGGCTGCTGAACGCGTGGGAGACCACCGCATACCCCGTGCTGCCTCAGGACGACGAACGCACCTACCGCTACTGGGCCGAGCGGCTGCCCCGGGAGGCGGCCGAGAGCCTGCGCTCGCGCCACCCCCGGCTGGAGATCTCCTACGAGCAGCGCACGGGCGCGCCAGCGGAGGTCCTGGCGGACGCGGCGGCGCGCTCGGAGCTGCTGGTCATCGGCTCGCGCGGGCTGGGCAGCGTCGCCGGATTCTTCATCGGCTCCGTGGCCCAGGCCACGGTCGCGCGCGCCGAGTGCCCCGTCGTCCTGGTACGGCCGGGCAACGTCCTGGCCGAGCCGCCCGCGCCCGACGTCGTGCTCGGCCTCGATCTCGACGACGCGGCCGAGGAGCTGCTGGCGTTCGCCTTCGACACGGCCGCCCGGCACGAGGCGCCCTTGCGGGTCGTGCACTGCTGGCGGGTGCCGCCGGTCTACGGCTTCTCCCCCTCGACGATCGCGCCCGGCGTCGCCGCGATCATGGCCGAGGACGCCAACCGGGCGCTGGCCGACGCCCTGGCCCCCTGGCGCTCCAAGTACCCCGGGGTCGTGGTGCGCGAGCAGGCCGTCATGGGCCGGCCGGCGCGGCAGCTCGTCAAGGCCGGGTACGACGCCTCGCTGGTGATCGTCGGCCGCCGCATCCGCGCCTCGCGGGCCGGCGCCCGCATCGGCCCGGTGACGCACGCGCTGATGCACCACGCGGTCGCCCCGCTGGCCGTGGTGCCGCACGCCTGACCGCGCGACCGCCGGGCGGCCCGGGGCGGCCCCGGGCCGCCCGGCTCGGGGCCGCCCGGCCCGGGGCCGCCCGGCTCAGGGCCGCGCGGGGGCCGCGACGAGCGTGTTCTCGCCGGTGACCCCGGCCAGGTAGTCCTCGACGTTCCGGGCGGTGGCGGCCACGATCTGGCCGACCGCGTCCCGGGTGAAGTACGCCTGGTGCGAGCTGACCAGGACGTTGCGGAACGTCATCAGCCGGGCCAGGGTGTCGTCGGTCATCACGTCGAGGGAGTGGTCGAAGAAGAACACCCCGGCCTCCTCCTCGTACACGTCGAGCCCGACTCCGTCGAGGCGGCCCGCCCGCAGGGTGTCCACCAGGGCGTGGGCGTCGATGAGGCCGCCGCGGCTGGTGTTGACCAGGATGGCGTCGTCCTTCATCCGGGCCAGCGCGGCGGCGTCCACGAGGTGGTGGGTCTCCGGCAGCAGCGGAAGGTGCAGGCTGACCAGGTCCGCCTCCGCGAACAGCCGGGAGGGAGGGACGTACTCCATGCCCAGCTCCAGGCAGCCGGGGTCGGGGGCGAGGTCGTGTCCCAGGAGCCGCATGCCGAAGCCCGCGGCGATCCGGGCGAAGGCCGCGCCGATCCTGCCGGTGCCCAGCACGCCCGCGGTGCGGCCGTGGAAGTCGCGGCCCATCAGGCCGTTGAGCCGGAAGTCGAAGTCGCGGGTGCGGGTCACCGCCCGGGCCACCCGGCGGTTGACCGCCAGGGCCAGGGCCCAGGCGAACTCGGCCACCGCGTGCGGCGAGTAGGACGTCACCCGGGCGACGGCCAGGCCCAGGGCGCGGGCGGCCGGCAGGTCGATGTTGTTGTGGCCGGTGGCGCGCTGGGTGATCAGCCGGGTGCCGCCCTCGGCCAGCCTGCGCAGGACGTCCGCGTCCAGGGCGTCGTTGACGCCGCTGCAGACCACCTCGCGGCCCGCGGCCGTGGCCACGGTGTCCCGGTCGAGGGTCAGCTCCAGGCAACGCAAGGAGTGCCGGTCGCGGAAGGCGGCCTCCAGCAGGGGGCGTTCGTCGGCGGTGACGCCGTAGGCGGTGATGTCCAGGGTTCGCGCGTGCACGGGTCTCACCTTCTCGCGTCCGTGGCCGGGGGCGGCCGACGCCGGGCCGTCGCGGCGCGCCTCAGGCGCGCGGGGGGTCGAGCCTGCTGGCCAGCACGGCGGCCTGGACGCGGCGTTCGACGCCGAGCTTGGCCAGGAGGCGGGAGATGTGGTTCTTCACCGTCTTCTCGGACAGGAAGAGCCGCTTGCCGATCTGACGATTGGTCAGGCCCTCGCCGATGAGGGCCAGGATCTCCCTCTCCCGGGGCGAGAGCCCGGCCAGCGCGGCGGCCTCGGGCTCGGCCGGGGCGTCCTCCCCGCGCAGGCTGCTCATCAGCCGCGCGGTGGTGGCCGGGTCCAGCATCGACTGGCCCGAGGCGACGGTGCGCACCGCGGCGATGAGGTCGGAGCCCTTGATCTGCTTGAGGACGTAGCCCGCCGCGCCGGCCATGATGGCGTCCAGCAGCGCGTCGTCGTCGTCGAACGAGGTCAGCATCAGGCAGGCCAGCTCCGGCATGCGGGAGCGCAGCTCGCGGCAGACGGTGATGCCGTCGCCGTCCGTCAGCCGGACGTCGAGGATGGCCACGTCCGGGCGCAGCGCCGGGCAGCGGGCCAGGGCCTGGGCGGTGGTGGACGCCTCGCCGACGACCTCGATGTCCGGCTCGGCGTCCAGCAGGTCGTGCACCCCGCGCCGCACCACCTCGTGGTCGTCCAGCAGGAACACCCTGATCCGGTCCTGCGGTGAGAACTCCCGCGCCTGGCCCATGTCCTGTGCTTCTTTCGCCCCGGCTTCGCCTGTGGGACGGCCCGGCCGGACCGCCCCTGTCGATGGTGGACTCCCGCGCCGCTCCCGGCCAGGGCCGAACGGACCAATCCG
Organism: Streptomyces boetiae; assembly: GCF_031845405.1. Taxonomy (NCBI): domain Bacteria; kingdom Bacillati; phylum Actinomycetota; class Actinomycetes; order Kitasatosporales; family Streptomycetaceae; genus Streptomyces; species Streptomyces boetiae. The sequence goes on along the minus strand of NZ_JAVREN010000046.1, from coordinate 18,368 downwards.
CGGCGAGCGGGAGTGGGCCGGTCGTCCGGGCGGCGGAGCTGTTCGGCTCCTGGGGCCCGGCGGCCGGGCCGTGGGACGGTCGCCGCGTCGGTCACGGCCGATGCGACCACGGCCGGCGCGCGCCGGCCCGCCCCGGGCGACGGAAGGGGAGCTCCGACCATGAGCAGGAAGATGCTGTGGCGCTGGCGCAGGAATCCGCTCAGGCGGCGTTCGGACCGCGCCGAGGCGTGGCTGGGCGTGGCCACCGTGGTGGTCCTCGCGGTCGGCGCGCCGGCCGCGGGCGCCGCGACCGGGGCGGGCGTCTCCTCGGCGCTGCTGCGCTCGGCCGAGGGCGTCTCGCCGGCCACCGCCGTCCTGGAGGAATCCCTGCCCGTTCCGGACGGCGGCGGTCCCGGCGGCGCCCGGTATCTGGCGGAGGTCCGCTGGACCGGGCCCGACGGCGAGGCCAGGTCCGGGGAGGCGTGGGTCGGCGCCGGGGCCGAGCCGGGCGGCTCCGTGCCCGTGTGGGTGGACGCCGACGGCGAGCTGCGCGATCCGCCCCTGACCCCGGCCGCGGCCTACACGGCCGGCGCCCTGCTGGGCGGGTCGGCGGCAGCCGGGGTCTGCCTGGTCGCCCTCGGCGTGCGCGGCGGGGCGTGCGCCCGGCTGGACGCCGGCCGGGCGCGGCGATGGGAACGCGAGTGGGCCCGCGTGGCCCCGCAGTGGTCGCCCCGCGCCTGAGCAACGGCCGTTGCGCGCCCGTCGTCCGGGCAACGCCGCCCCGGCACCCGACCGCCCCGTTCCCGACAGCCCCGTTCCTGACGATTACCGGTCCCGGGCACGCGAGAGGCGGCCGGGCCGCACGACGAAGACGAGGGGGCAGGCCATGACCTCCCAGCACGTTGTCGCCGGCATCGACGGATCCGCCACCGCCTTCCGCGCGCTGGACCACGCGGCCCGCGAGGCGCTGCGGCGCGGCGCCGTCCTCCATATCCTCCACGCCGTCCCGCACCCGGACGAGGCCCGGCCCGTCCTCACCGCCGCCCTGTGGCACGTCGTCGACCGGCACCCGGAGCTGACCGCCGTGCCGGTCCCGGCCGTCGGCGACCCGGCCCGGGTGCTCGCCGAACGCAGCCGGAACGCCGCGCTCACGGTCGTCGGCAGCCGCGAGGCGTCCGGCGGCGTGGCCGGGCACCTGCGGGGCTCCGTCACCCGGCGCCTGATCGCGCTGACCCGGGGCCCGCTGCTCGTCGTCCCGGGCGTGGTCCGCACCGGCCCGCCCCCGCCGCCCCGCGCCCGCCACGGCGGCGTGCTGCTGTGCGTGGCGGGCGACGCGGACGTCGAGGCCGCGGCCTGCGCCTTCGCCGAGGCCGACCGGCGGGGCGCGGCCGTGCGCGTGGAGCGGGCGCGTGGCGGGATGGTGCACGCCGTGCTGCGGGCGAGCGCGGACGCCGACCTCGTGGTCGTCGCCCTCCACCGGAAGCACCCGCCCGGCCCGTCCGCGGGCCCGCACCTGGGACACGCCCTCCGCGCCCTGCTGCGCCGCGCCGACTGCCCTCTCCTGCTGATCCCCGCGCCCGTCGCCGCCCGGGCGGACTGAACGGGCCCGCGCGGCAGGGCCGTTCGGCCCCAGGGCCCGGGACCCGTGACCCCTGAGGCTCCCCGGGGCCGCGGCGGGATGGTGAAGGCGTCAACGCGAACCGAGGAAAACCCCCGGAAGGACGAGACACCATGGCTGTCCACGACCACACCCGCCGGCCCGCCGGCTTCCGCTTCCCCTCCCGGCGCGGCTCCCGCCGGGCCGCCGCCACCACGACCACCGCCGCCACCACGACCACCGGGGCCACCACGACCACCGCCGCCACCACCGCGGCACGCACCCTGGCCGGACTGCGCATCCTGACCGGCCTCGTCTTCCTGTGGGCGTTCCTCGACAAGACCTTCGGCTGGGAGTACGCCACCCCGGCCGGCGGCGGCTGGGTCGACGGCGGCTCCCCGACCGAGGGATTCCTCAGCCACGTCTCCGTCGGGCCGCTGGAGGACACCTTCCACGGCTGGGCCGGCGACGCCTGGGCCGACTGGACGTTCATGCTCGGCCTGCTCGCCATCGGCCTCGCCCTCCTCGGCGGCGTCGCCCTGCGCCTGGCCGCCGCCGGCGGCACCGTGATGATGGCGCTGATGTGGGCCGCGGAGTGGCCGCTCGACCAGACCCTGGCCGACGGCTCCCTCAGCATGTCGACGAACCCCCTGATCGACTACCACGTCATCTACGCCGCCGCCCTGATCGCCCTCGCCGCCGCCCACGCGGGCGCCACCTGGGGCCTGGCCGGCCGCTGGGAGCGCCTCCCCGTCGTCCGCGACGCCCCCTGGCTGCGCTGAACTCCCCTGCCGCGCCGCCCCCTTGGCTCCCGCGCGGAACCCGAAACCCCGTTCGCCGGGCGCCGCCGGCCACCCCGGCGGCGCCCCTCCCGAGGAGACCGACGCATGTTTCCCGACGCGGCCCCGCACTCCCTCCCCACCGTCACGGTGGGCCTGGACGAATCCGACGCGAGCCGTGCGGCGGCCGACTGGGCCGCCCGCGAGGCCCTGCTCCGCGAACTCCCGCTGCGCGTGCTGCTCGTGCGGGCCATACCCCAGGCCCCCGAGCCCCGGGAACCGGACTACGCCGCGCTCCGCACCTGGGCCGACAGCAGCACCCGCGGCGAGATCGGCCGCCTGACCCTGCGCTATCCGGGGCTGCGGGCCGTTCGCGAACAGCCCACCGGCGTCCCGGCGCAGGTGCTCACCGAGGCGTCCGAGCAGGCGGAACTGCTGGTCCTCGGGTCCCGGGCGCTGGGCGCCGTGCAAGGCTTCCTGGTCGGCTCCGTCGCCCAGCTCACCGTGGCCCGCGCCCGCTGCCCGGTCGTTCTGGTCCGCGCAACGGCCGACGCCCCCGCCCCCGACCCCGCGGGCGACGTCCTGGTCGGCCTCGACCTGCGGCACCCGGCCGAGGACGTGCTGGCCTTCGCCTTCCGCGCCGCCGAGCTGCGCGGAGTACCGCTGCGCATCCTCACCGCCTGGCACCTGCCGCACAGCTACGGCCTCTACCCGCCGGTGGAGCCCGACTTCATCACGCGCGAGGCCCGGGACTGGACCCGCCGACTGTCCGAGGCCGTGCGCCCGTGGCGGGAGAAGCACCCCGCGGTGCGGGTGCGGGAGATCCCGGCCGAGGGCGGTGCCGCGCAGCGGCTCCTCGCCGAGGCGGCGGAGGCGGCCCTGGTCGTCGTGGGCCGCCGCAACCGCCGCTCCCGCACGGGCGCGCACATCGGCCCGGTCGCGCACGCGCTGATGCACCACGCGCCGGCGCCGCTGGCCGTCGTCCCCCACGACTGAGAACGCCCGCCCCGGGGGGAGGGCCGCCCGGCCCTCCCCCCGGGCACCGACACAAACGGAAACAACGAGGAGGCAGCGATGAGCGGCCCGGTAGTAGTGGGAGTGGACGGCTCGGCCTCGGGCCTGGCCGCCGTGGAGACCGCGGCGCGGGAGGCACAACTGCGCGGCGTGGGGCTGCGGGTGGTGCACGCCTTCATCTGGCCGGCGATGCACGCCGAGCTGGGCCCCCCGCCGTTCGGGCCGCCCGGGAGCGGCCTGCGGAACGCCGCCGACCGGCTGGTCGCACAGGCGGTGGAACGGGCCCGGGCCGTCGCCCCCGACGTGCCGATCGCCACCGCCCTGGTCACCGGCGGCCCGTCGGCCGTTCTGCGGGCCCAGTCGCGCGACGCCTCGCTCATGGTCGTCGGCACCCGGGGCCTGGGCGGCTTCACCGGCCTGCTGGTGGGATCGACGGCCGTGGACCTGGCCGCGCACGGCCACTGCCCGCTCCTCGTCGTGCGCGGCGAGCCCGCCGCGGCCGGGCCCGTCGTCCTGGGCACCGACGGCTCCCCGGCGAACGCCGCGGCGACCGAGTTCGCCTTCGCCGAGGCGGCGCTGCGGGGCGTCGAACTGGTCGCCCTGCACGCCTGGACCCCCTGGAACGCCCCCGTCCCCCCGCCTCGGGACCCCGCTCACGTCTACGCCGCCCCGCCCGGCGACCTGGCCGCCGCCGAAGAGCGCCTGCTCGCCGAGGCCGTCGCGGGCCTGTCCGGGAAATACCCCGACGTCCCCGTCCGGCGCACCCTCGTGCGCGGCAACGCCCGCGAGACCCTGATCGACGCCAGCCGCACCGCCGGCCTCCTCGTCCTCGGCGCCCGGGGCCACGGCGGCTTCGCCGGCCTCGTCCTCGGCTCGGTCAGCCAGGCCCTGCTCCACCACGCCCACTGCCCCCTCGCCGTCGTCCGCGACCGGCACTGACCACGACCGGACGGTCCGCCCGCCGGCATCGGCAGGGAGAGGGCCTGCCACACGGCGGACGAGGGAGACGCTCCGGGCACACGGCCCTCTCGTACGTCACCCGGCGACGAACTGGCGACTTCGCCCGGGCTGATCAACCCGGACGTGCGGGATCCGCCAGCCATGCCATCCGCACGCCCTGCGCGGCCCGCGGGCTCCCAATCCCGCGGCCCGCCTTCCCGCAGCGTGACCCTCGACCGACAGCGCAGCGCCCGCCCCGGCCGCCTACGGACAACGGCGCCCGCCGCCCCGGCCGGGCCCGCTCCGGCGCCCGCTTTCGCGTCGCGCGCCCGGGTTGTCGCCCGGTGACCCGCCCGGCCGCCGTCCCCGCTCCCCGTCCCGCACCGAAGACGATCGAATCCCAGAGCCCTCAGGGCGATGAGTTTCGGCATCGATCCGCGTCTGTATGCACAACACGCCATCGACCGAACGCCAGGAGCGCATCATGACCGCCACCTACACCTGGGACGTCTTCTCCACCCTCGACGGCTACGGCTCCTACGGCCCCGACGGCGACTGGGGCGGCTACTGGGGCAAACAGGGCCCGCAGTTCCTCGACAACCGCCTCGCCGTCATCAGCGACGAGCAGCGGCTGGTGCTCGGGGCCAACACCTTCCGGCAGTTCGCCGAACTGCTGGGCCCGATCCCGGAGGCCGACCTCGACCCGGTCAACTCCCGGATGCGCAGCATGCCGACCACGGTGGTCTCCACCTCCCTCGCAGGACCCCTCGACTGGCCCGACGCGACCATCGCCTCCGGCGACGCAGCCGAGATCGTCACCCGGCTCAAGGCCGAATCCGAAGTGCCGCTGCGCTCGCACGGCAGCCTGTCGCTGAACCGGGCACTGATGGCCGCCGGGCTCGTCGACCGCGTCCAGGTGACGATCTTCCCCGTGATCACAGGCCGGACAGGAACCGACCCGATCTTCGCCGGCGCGGCCGACTTCGACCTCGAACTGATCGAGCACCACACCTTCGACACCCACACCCAACAGCTCATCTACCGGCCCACCCCCCACCGCTGACCCCGCCACCCGCCGCGCCGGACTCCCGAGAGGCCGGCGCCGCCAGCGGTCGGCCGGGTGAGCCGGGCTCGGCCCGGCAGGACAGGGGGCGAGGGCGACGCTCGACCTCGTCGGCCTCGGGCGGGAACGTCGCGGCCCCCGGGGCTCCTGGGGCGTGGTTGCCCGCACCTACGATGAGCGGTATGTCGCCCGATGCCTCCTTGTCCTCCGTCTGGCCGGTCCTGCACTACGACGACACGAGAGCGGCGTTGCGCTTCCTGGTCGACGTGCTGGGGTTCGAGCAGGCGGTCGCCGCGCCGGACGAGCACGGCGGGATCGGGCACGCGGAGCTGCGCTGGCCCGGCGGTGGTGCGCTGGTGTTCGGCTCGACCAGGCACACGGAGAGCGTGCACGGGCGGATGCGGGCGGGCACCAGCGCGGTGTACGTGGTCGCCGAGGACGTGGACGTGGTGCACCGGCGGGTGGTCGACGCCGGCGGCGAGGTTCTTGAGGCGCCGCATGAGACCCGGTTCGGGTCGGGAGCGGCGGCGTACGTGTGCACGGTGCGGGATCCGGAGGGCAACCTGTGGACCTTCGGCACCTACCGTGGCCCTTCGGCGGCGTAAGGAGACGGGGCCCCGGCCCGACCGGCCGGGGCCCTTCGCTGTGACCGTGTCGTGCGGGAGTCAGTGGCTGCCGGCGAGTTCGCCGGTGAGCTTTCCGTGGAGGTCGGCGCTGGAGTCGTTCAGGCCGGTGATCTCCACCGTCTTGCCGCGTTGCGCGTACTTGGTCTCGATGGCGTCGAGGGCGGCGACGGAGGAGGCGTCCCAGACGTGGGCGGCGGACAGGTCGATGACGACCTTCTGCGGGTCGCCCGCGTAGTCGAACTGGCCGACGAGGTCGTTGGAGGAGGCGAAGAACAGCTCGCCGGTGACCCGGTAGACCACGGTCTTGCCGTCGGGGTCGACCACGGCGGTGACCTCGGTGAAGTGGGCGACGCGCCTGGCGAAGACGACCATGGCGGTGACGGAGCCGACGACGACGCCGATGGCGAGGTTGTGGGTGGCCACCACGGCGACCACGGTGATGACCATGACGCCGATCTCGCCGGCGGGCATCCGCCTCAGCGTCCGGGGTGCGACGGAGTGCCAGTCGAAGGTGGCGACCGACACCATGATCATGACGGCGACGAGTGCGGCCATGGGCATGTCCGACACGACGGGGCCGAAGACGATGCACAGCACCATCAGGAACACGCCGGCGAGGAAGGTCGAGACGCGGGTGCGGGCACCCGAGACCTTCACGTTGATCATCGTCTGGCCGATCATGGCGCAGCCGCCCATGCCGCCGAAGAAACCGGTGACGACGTTGGCGACGCCCTGCCCGATGGACTCGCGGGTCTTGTTGGAGTGGGTGTCGGTGAGGTCGTCTACCAGCTTGGCGGTCATCAGCGACTCCATCAGGCCGACCAGCGCCATCGCGAACGCGTAGGGGGCGATGGTGGTGAGCGTGTCGAGGGTGAAGGGCACGTCCGGCAGGCCGGGCGCGGGCAGGGAGGACGGCAGTTCGCCCTTGTCGCCCACCGTCGGCACGACGATGCCGGCCGCGACCGTGATGACGGTGAGGACGACGATGGAGACCAGGGGCGCGGGGACCACCGTGGTGATCTTCGGGAAGAGGACCATGAGCGCCAGGCCGCCGGCGAGCAGCGGGTAGACGGCCCACGGGACGTCGTGCATCTCGGGGACCTGAGCCATGAAGATCAGGATGGCGAGGGAGTTGACGAAGCCGACCATCACCGATCGCGGAATGAACCGCATGAGCTTCGCCACTCCGAGCGCGCCCAGGAGGACCTGGAAGACGCCGGCGAGGATGACGGCGGCGACCAGATAGCCCAGGCCGTACTCCTGGTTCAGAGGAGCGATCACGAGGGCGACGGCGCCGGTGGCGGCGGAGATCATCGCCCGCCGTCCGCCGACGACCGAGATGACCACGGCCATGGTGAACGAGGCGAACAGACCGACCGCCGGGTCGACGTCCGCGATGATGGAGAAGGAGATCGCCTCGGGAATCAGCGCCAGGGCGACGACGAGGCCCGCGAGGACCTCGGTGCGCCAGACCTTCGGATCCCTCAGCCAGTCCGGCTTCAGGCCGCGCAGCCGCGCGGAGGGAGTCACAGCAGCGGAAGACACGATGATGCGTACCTGTCGTGCTCGGGCACACCCCTTCAAGGCAGGCCGGGGCGTGCGGGAATGACGCGCAGGGCCGGGTCGGCACCGCGCGGACGGCCCGCGGGACGGGGCCGGAAGTCGGAGGCGAAGGACGAGAAGCGGGGCGGCACGCGCGGGCGGCCGGCGGCTCACGTCCGGGGGCGAGGCCTCACGGCGGGCAGGCGGCGGCGATCGGCGTCACGGGCTCGCGCACGCTCTCTCCCGCAGGATCGGATCTTCGCCGGGGGCGTCATCGGCCCCGGAACGGCAGCGGCGGAACGGCCGGGCCGCTCTCACGGCCAGCAACTCTACCCTAACGTTAGGGTAAAGACTGGTGGGGTCGCGCGGGACGCGGCCCGCTCCGAGGAGAAGGGCCGGGACCACGGGCGTGAACGATGAGCACATGCAGATCGGCGAGGTCGCCGCGCGGACGGAGCTGTCCCTGCGCACCATCCGGCACTACGAGGAGACCGGCCTGGTCATCCCCTCCGCCCGGTCCCAGGGCGGATTCCGCCTCTACACCGAGGCGGATGTCGCCCGGCTCATGGTGATCCGCCGGATGAAGCCGCTGGGCTTCACCCTGGAGCAGATGCGCGACCTGCTGGACCTCACCGACCGCCTCGACGCCGGCACCCTCGACGCCGGCCGGCGCGAGGATCTTCTGGAGCGCGTGCGCGAGTACCAGCAGGCCGCGGCCGAGCAGGTGGAGAAGCTGCGCGTCCAGCTGTCCCGCGCCGAGGACTTCGCCGCTACCCTCGCCGCCCGGCTGGAGAACTCCTGCCCTCAGCAGGGGGTCTCCTCCTGATCTTCCGGCCGCCGGCCGGCGCAGCGGGTCGCCGATGGCTGCCCGTCGGCGCTGGTCGGACACTGATCGCCGGTGTGCTGAGTCCCGCTGCGCGGGCGGTCGCGGTGTCCGCGGCGTCGACGGCGTCGAGGAGCTGCCCGCGCGGTGCGTACCCCTCGGATGACCGGCCAGGGCAACGGCACATCTAAGCTGCTGCGCCCGGGACACGAAACGGAAGGCCGAGGACCGTGGCGGACGAGCAGGAGCTGGCCGAGATCCAGCGGCGGCACTGGCAGGACACCTACACCGCCCACCCCGGCATGTACGGTGAGCAGCCCTCCGCGCCGGCCGTCCACGCGGCCGGCGCCTTTCGCGCGGCCGGGGCCCGGGACGTGCTGGAACTCGGCGCCGGGCACGGACGCGACGCCCTGTACTTCGCCCGCGAGGGCTTCACCGTCCGGGCCACCGACTTCAGCCCCAACGGCCTGGAGCAACTGCGCGACTCCGCCCGCGCCCAGGGAGTCCAGGAGCGGCTCGCCACCACGGTCCACGACGTGCGCGACCCGCTGCCGCTGCCGGACGCCTCCGTGGACGCGGTCTTCGCGCACATGCTGCTGTGCATGGCCCTGTCCACGAAGGAGATCCACGCGGCGGTCGGCGAGATCCGCCGCGTCCTGCGGCCCGGCGGCATCCTGCTCTACACCGTCCGGCACACCGGCGACGCCCACCACGGCGCCGGCACCGCCCACGGAGACGGAATCTGGGAGCACGGCGGTTTCGCCGTCCACTTCTTCGACCGCGCCCTGGTCGACGCCCTCGCCGACGGCTGGACCCTCAACGAGGTCCACGCCTTCGAGGAGGGCGGCCTGCCCCGCCGCCTGTGGCGCGTCACCCAGACCCTGCCCCGATGACCGCGCTACCCGCCCCGGACATCACCGCCGACGGCGTCACCCCTCCGTCCCGCTCCCTGGGAACCACCCTGGGCTCGGCCCCGGCGCCCCCGGACAGGCCCGCCGCCGCTCCCTCCGCCTGGTCACCACCGGCCTCCTCCACTCCCCCACCACCTCCCGGGCCTGCGCGACTTCGCGACCTCGCGACACGAACAGGAGCACTCCCGGGCTGACCGGCCTGCCCGCCGTCCCCCGGCCGGTACGGCACCGCTGACGGTCGGCCGCTCCCGAATCCCGTGCCGGACAAGCGCGTTCGCACCTCCCGCGCCCGAGCCATCCACCAGGATGGCGACGCTGACCGCAACCCTCACCCGAGGCTCTGACGTGCACAGAAGCACTACCGCCGGACTGCTGGAATCGGCTCCGGCTGGAAGGGCTGCACCTTCGGGGTCCTCATCAACCCTCGTGGTCCGCAACCTCGGCCCCGGCATCCACGCGGTCACCCGCACGGGGAGTCGGTCCGCGGCCAAGTCCCGCGCGGCCTCCTCTACGCCGCGGCGCGCCCCGCCGAAGTGGTGCCGCCGTGGTTTTGGTGTGGCGGCGCCAGGATTCGAACCCGGGAAGGCTGAGCCGGCAGACTTGCAGTCCACGCCGGACGCCCTCCTGACCAGCCAGAACGTCTCAGGGCGCCGCCAGCGTCCCACACCTGCCCCACGGGCGCCCGGAGCGACCGACTGCGACGCCCACTACGCCCGCGGGCGCACCGTGCCCCAAGACGAGGGCCGGTGGCCAGTCCTCTTCCGCCCCTGAGGATCGCCGCTAAGCTGCCGACTACCCTCATAGGCCATGAGGGGCACCTCCGACGCTCTGACCAGCGCAGATGCACTACCGCCGGGTCGCTGCAAAATCGACTCCTTTCTTCCCCTCGAAGGCGGGCTTGACCAGCAGCTTTACCGGGACTTCGATCTCGAGCGGTGCGCCTGCTCAGGGCCTCTGACGTTTCGTCATGCTCAGTGAGAGCACCTGGTGGCTGCTGCCGGGGCCGCAGGCGCGCCGGGAGCCCAGGGCACCACACGGGCACGGACCCTCTCCGCGACTACGGGTGCAGCTTCTCGCCCCTCGCCAGCATCGCTACGTACTTCTCGATCCGGCGCGCCCGGGTCTCGGCCTTCTTGGCGTCCTGGACCCGGTACAGGATCGCGTAGCGGTTCTGCCGGTCCAGCGTCTCGAAGAACGCCGCCGCGTCCGGGTCGGCGGTCAGGGCCGCCGCGAGGTCGTCCGGCACCGTGGCGGTCTTCGCGCCGTCGTAGGCCGCCTCCCAGCGGCCGTCTGCCTTGGCGCGGTCGACCTCGGCCTGCCCCGGCGGATGCATCCGGCCCTGCTCGATCAGGGCGGCCACCTTGTCCCGGTTGACCTTGGACCACTTGCTGCTCGGCTTGCGCGGGGTGAACCGCTGGAGCCACCACTGGTCGTCGAACTTGGCCTTCTGGCCGTCGATCCAGCCGTAGCAGAGTGCCACGTCGAGCGCCTGGGCGTAGTCCAGCGCGACGATTCCGGGGCCCTTCTTGCGAAGCTTGAGCCAGATGCCGGGCGAGACGGCGTGGTTCTCGCCGAGCCACGCCTCGAATGCCTCGGCGGATTCGAATGCGACGATCTCCAAGTCCTGAGTCACCCCAGCAGCGAACCACACCTGGCCGGTCGTCATGACGCATTCGGGCACGGTCCCAAAGGCAGGATGCCCGTGGACCTGCGTGATCATCTCTGTTCCCTACGCAGAACGATCAGGCAGGAGCCACGGACTTGCTCAACGATACGACGTTGCTGCTCGACCTCGACGGGGTGTCCGTCGCGCGGATTGAGCGGCTGGCCGACGGACGACGCCGAGTTCGCCTGGTCACCGCCGATGAGACCGCCAGGGCCTGCCCGACCTGCGGAGTCTTCGCCACCCGAATGAAGGGCTCCGCGGTCACCCGCCCCCGCGACCTTCCGTACGGCGAGAGCGGGCTGGAGTTCCGCTGGCACAAGCGCCGCTGGATCTGCCGGGAGGCCGACTGCCCGCGCCGGTCGTTCACCGAGCAGATCGCGCAGATACCGGCCGGCGCCAGGCCGACCGCCCGGCTGCGCAGCGCGGCCGGGCGCCGGGTGAGGGACGCCGGGTCCACCTGGCCGAGGTCTATGGTGCCGAGGTCTCCCGGCAGACGATCTCCACGATCACCGGCAAGGTCATGGACGGCATGACCGAGTGGCAGAACCGCCCGCTCGATCCGGTCTATCCAGTGGTCTTCATCGACGCCGTCCACGTGAAGATCCGCGACGGCGCGGTCGCCAACCGACCCATCTATGTCGCGTTGGCCGTCACGGCCGAGGGCACCCGCGACATCCCCGGGTTGTGGGCCGGCGACGGCGGGGAGGGCGCCAAGCACTGGCTGGCCATCCTCACCGAGATCAAGAACCGCGGTGTCCAGGACGTGCTGATGCTCGTCTGCGACGGGCTCAAGGGCCAGCCCGACGCGGTCGGCACCGTGTGGCCGGCCATCATCGTCCAGACCCGCGTGGTCCACCTCCTGCTGCCTCCTTCCGCTACGCGGCCCGGCAGGACCGGGAGAAGATGTCACGCGCGCTCAAGCCCCTCTGCACCGCCCCTACCGAGGACGCCGCCCTGGAGCGGTTCACCGAGTTCCCCGACGCCTGGGGCGGCAAGTATCCAGCCGTGGTCAGGTTGTGGGAGAACGCGCGGGTGGGGGTACCCCCGGGCGAAGCCTGGGGGAGAGTTCACCCCGTTCCTGCGGTTCGACGCCGAGATCCGCCGCATCGTCTGCACGACCAGCGCGATCGAGAGCGTGAACGCCCGCATCCGCCGTGCGGTCAAGGCCCGCGGCCACTTCCCCAACGAGCAAGCCGCTCTGAAGTGCGTCTACATGGCCATCATGTCCCTGGACCCCACCGGCACCGGCCGCAAGCGGTGGACCCGCCGCTGGAAGACCGCTCCGAACGCCTTCGACATCACCTTCGACGGCCGCCTCACCGCCGCCCGTCAGTAACCCCCTACCAACCCAGATACACCATTTCGTTTGACAGTCCCTCACCTGGGACGAAAGAGCTGCAGCCAGGGATGGCCGCGGATACCGCCGGTGACAGGGAGACCAGTGATGAATTCCTTCTTTGCCTCGCTCGTCAACGGCACCGAAAAGCCGCACCTTTACCGCGTCTTCCTGGACGGCGACGACCGGGAGTTTCATCTCTTGCGCAACCCTCAGGGGCAGGAGATCATTTCGGCCACGCCCGATGGAACCCCCTCTGGACTCATGCGCCTTTCCCTGGCCACCGGCAAGTTGGAACCATCGGACTCGGACGGCGGCTACGAACGCGAGGACGACGGGATCAGCCGGGAGGAATTCTCCCGAGTCTCCGTGCACATCAGGGCCCAGTGGCTCAGGAGCGGATCGCCTCCGGCCCGGGTCTCGAAAGTCTTCGCTTGACCGCAGCGGTACCGTCAGGCGCCGAACTACCCAACTCCTCTCTCTGACGGCAGCCGACGCGCCGCGCGGCCGAATCGCAAGCCCACGCGGGTAGGCCCGGTCTTCCTACTCCGCACGACGCCGGGAAGACGGCGCATTCCTTCACGGTCGAGTCATCACCGCCGCCGTCCACGCGGCGGCGGCTGCGCCGAAGAGGTCGCCGCTGCCGACCCGCCCTCTGACGAGTTGGGCAATGCCTGCCAGACACGCGGCAATGCCGGCGAGGAGCAGGCAGGCGTGCAGCGCCGCGCGGCCGATACGAGCGAGCCCGTGGCGGCCGACATCTCCGCCCTGCTTTCCCGCTCGGCGCAGTTCGAGCTCCGGTTGGCGGGACTTTCCGCCGGTGGTGCGCTCCATCGTCTTCTCCCGCGTTGGTGACGGCGGCTGGATCGGGGGGCCATCCCCCCATTTGCCCCCCGATCCGGCCATCAGCTGCGCCTGACGTCGGCCAGAGCCCTCACGGCCACGCCACCCTTGTCCTCAGAACGACGAACTTGCCGCGAGCGCGGCGGTCGTGGGCTGATCAGGGCGTCGAAACGTCGGTAGCACCAGGTCACGATCGCGCCGAACAGCGCGCGGACCCATTCCACAATGGTCACTCTCCTTTTCCTCCTTCAGATACCGGTACTGGGGCCGACTGCGGCCCGGGCATGGTGCAAGCCGCCGCCCGGGCCACGCTGGGAGCCCTTTCAGGTCCCCACTCGGATCCACGTCCCGAGTCCCCCGATCGTGTCCGGGGTACGGGCGCGGATCCGGGAAGGGATCCGGGACTCAGGTGTCGGCACGGATCCGGCGGGCCACCTGTTCGCGGACACCGGGCCGTTCGAGCTTGCCCCTGGCCCTGCGAAGGGCCTGGCGCACCGCGGCGGCCGTGGTGGGCGGCCCGATCAGGCGGGCCACCGCGGCGGCGTCGAGCCCCACGCCCCACTTCAGAACGCAGATCAGCGCCTCGTGCGGCGACAGGACTCCGTCGAAGCTGCGAACGAGGTCCTTCAGGCGTCCGTCGGTCTGCGGCGGATTTCCCCCACTCCCGGTATCGAGTTCCCCGGCGTCCTCGATGAGCTGCTCGGCGCGCTCCTTGATGACCCGCAGATGCTGCCGGGCCTTGTTCCGGCACACCTGCCTCACGTACGGGCCGACCTTGTCCACCGGCCCCTTCTTCAGAAGCTGCCACATCGCGAGCTTCGTCTCCTGCCACACGTCCTCGCACTGGTGCTGCGGAACGTATCGATAGGCGAGGACCAGGCACGCCTTCCTCATGCCGAGGACCTGCCGCCACTGATCCCTGCACGCCGGCGGCAGGCGATCCGTGTGATCGTTCCCGATAACCTCCGTCGTGGTCGGCTGCCCGGGCAGCAGGCGCTTGCGCGCCTTGCCGCGGCGGGGCTCCTCGGGACCCCGGACGGTCTCGGTTGGTGCCACAGGCCCACTCCTTGTCGACCTCGTCTGCGTGCGTGCGGCCTGGAGCCGAACGCCTTACACCACTAGAGAGTTCGGCGCGGGGCGACGGCGTGAGCCACACCGGCGGAAAGTTCCCAGGAATCGCCCGGCCCCCGGGCCGCCAACGGCTCCGAGACACCCGCGCGGAGTAAACGCCCGGCTCGGCCCGTGCGACTGCCGGGCACCGAGGCCGCCGGGTGCGACGATGGGCCCGAGCGAGAGAACTCCCCCGGAGAGCGGCGCCGCCTCTCCGACCTCGGCCTGGCCCACCCGGACGACGCCGCGCCACCCGCCGGCGCCCTCCTCTTCTACGCCACCGGCCGACCCGCCGGCCACGTCGCGCTCCACCTGGGCGACGACCTGGTCGCCAGCAACGACATCCTCGACACCTGGGAGAGCGAAGGCCGCATCGCCCTCGTCCCCCGCCACGAACTCACCGACGGCCGCTGGCACCTCACCTACCTCGGATGGGCCGAACCCGGCTTCCCCGGCGCCACGGGGACCGGCACGCTCTGACCCCCGATCCGCTGATTGACTCCACGAAACGTGCCGCCATCCGCGCGACACGACCGGCGATCCCGGCACATCAACCGCTAACCTCGTCCGGGAATTCAGCAGTCCCGGATTCTGGAATCGCACATCAGCACGGATAAAGTGCCGCCGGAAGGAGAACCGACCATGCCGGGCTCAACGACCGACCGGGCCCGGCAGCGGCAACGGACGCTCGCCGAGAAGCTGCAATGGCTGCGGGAGCTGAAGACGCCACGGGGCGAGCAGCCGCCCTCCTACGACATGACGGCCCGGCTGATCTCCGAACGGACGGAGACCAGCATCTCCGGCCCCTACTTCTGGGAACTCGCCACGGGCCGCTCCACCAACCCGAAACTTCACCACCTGCGCGCGCTGGCCCGCTTCTTCAACGTCCCCGTCGCCTACCTCGCCGCCGACGAGAACGCCGACTTCGAGTACCTCGAAGCCGAGCTCGAACTCCTCCACGCCCTCAAGCAGAGGGGCGTGCACGACATCCGGCTCCACGGGGCCACCGACGTCGAGGCCGATCTGGCCACCGTCCAGGACCTGCTGGGCCGGCTCCGCCAGCTCGACGGTCCCGGCGGCGACCAGGCCCGCGAGACCGCCCTCCGCCTGGCTCCGCTGGACCCCGAACAGCAGCAGACCCTCCACGACATCATCGACGACCCACCCCTCCTCAACGCCCTCCGCAGCGAACCGGCCCGCACCCTGACCCGAGCCGCCGCCGACCTCGACGACACCCGCACCACCACCGCGGCGACCGTCCTCCAGCAACTCCCCCTCCTCGACGCCCTCCACACGGACACGACCCTCCGCATCGCCCTCGGAGCCGCCACCCTCTCCGAACACAGCCGCCAGGCCGTCCTCACCCTGGTCGAACACCTCACCCGCGTGGAGAACGCCGCGCAGGTGTAGCCCCCGGGAGACAAGATCTCGTGCTGCTAAGCATTCGGCTCAGTGAACAGCAGCACGATGCGGCAGTCCGCCTTGTCGATGACATGTCCCTTCGGGAGCTCGCCGTCTGGGGTGGCGGCCGGATGGATGGTCATGTGAGGTGCCGCAGCGCGGTCGGTGCTCCACTCGGAGACGAGGGCTTTCAGGCCCCCGTCCGCGCACACCGTCGCGGCCCGCCCTGTGCGAGGGGCCCGCGATAGGATCCGCGACCTGCTGTCGACGTGAAGAGGAGAACGACGACCGTGACGACCATCGCGGTGACCGGGCACATGGACCTCACCGAGGAGAGCGTCCCCCTGGTCCGCACTGCCCTGGACGACCTGCTCAAGCAGTACGCCAACGACGACCTCATCGGCGTTTCCTGCATCGCCAAGGGCTCCGACTCCCTCTTCGCCGAAGCCGTCCTCGCCGCCGGCGGACGACTCACCGTCGTCATCCCCTCCCAGGACTACCGACAGAACAAGGTCAAGCCCGACCACACCGCCCTCTTCGACCGGCTCGTCGAAGCCGCCGAGGAAGTCCTCGTCCTCCCGCACGAGACAGCCAACCGGCAGGCGTACGAGGCCGCCAACGCCGTGCTCATCGAACGCGCCGACCGCCTGGTCGCCGTATGGAACGGCCAACCGCCCACCGGCAAGGGCGGCGGTACCGCCGACACCGTCCTCGAAGCACAAACGGCGGGCATCCCCGTGGACGTCGTATGGCCGGACGGCGCCACGCGCCGAGGTTGAGCAGAGCGCGTTCCGGAAGGGCAAGGCCGCGTGGCCGGGCCATGCCGGTCAGAGGATGTTCCAGGGCTGGTCGTCCTGTTCGAGGCGCAGGCCGGTGATGCGGCGGCGGACCTCGGCGAGGGTTCCGGGGGTGTGGGCGGTCTTGCGGGCGTTGGTGGTGATCATGCGCAGCTCGCGGATGTCGCGCAGGACCGGGTAGGCGGGCAGGTCGCGCACGTCGAAGCCGTAGGCGTTGGCGAACGCCCGGTAGTGGGCCTGGCCGTGGCCGAAGCGGCGGCAGTGGATCTCGATGGTGGTCAGGTCCCACTCGGGGCGGCCCCACGCGACGGTGTCCCAGTCGCACAGCACGACCGCGCCCGCGTCGTGGAGGGCGTTGCGGTGCTGGGGGTCGCCCTGCAGCACGGTCTCGGGGAACGCGAACTCGGCGGTGGTCAGGGCCTTTTCCAGCGCGTCCGCCCGGTCGGCCAGGAAGCGCAGGGCCTCTTCCGGGAGCGCGGTGATCGCCGCCAGGGAGGCACGGATGGCCGCGATGTTGTCCAACGGCCGCAAGGGGAACGGCGGGGCGGGCAGCCCGTGCAAGGCCCGCAGGGGCCCGGCGAGTTGGACAGCGCGGACCGGCTGGACCGGCTGGGGCGGCTGGGGCAGGTAGGTCCAGTAGGTCACCGGGTGGCCCTCGATCACGGCCGGCTGGTCGATGCCCGGGTGCAGCAGGACGGTGGGGAAGCCCAGGCCGGTCAGCCAGCGGACGAACGCCACCGTGCGGGCCACGGAGGCCACGGGCGTTCCGCGGCGGGCGATCTTTACGACGACCGGCGCCCGTTCGAGGCGTATCACGGCGTTCGTCTGCCCGCGCAGGACCTCCGCGCCCGCGCTGTCGAGCCCGGCCTCGGCGCAGGCCAGGTCCAGGAGGCGGTACATCTCGGTCTGCTCGAACCCTCCGGGGAGGGACGCCGGGGCTGTCATGCCTCCAGGCTCGCCCACGAAGGCGGGCCATGACCCGCGCCAGTGCGGGACGGGTTGACGAGCGCGGCCGAGAGGAACGACCGCACCCCCACCCGTCGGCCGCAGCCGAGCGGCGAGGGCGCGTGTCGCGTGTCGCGTGTCGCGTGTCGCGTGGAGGGCTTACGCCCTGTCGAACTCGTCGTTGACCACGTGCGCGACGAATGAGCGCCACCCCTCGGAGGAGGTGACGACGACCGCGCCCTCGTGCTGCTTGCTGTCCCGCATCGCGACCTTGCCGCCGAGATCGGCGACCTCTACGCACTCACCAATGCCATTGCTGTAACTGGAGCGGACGAACGCCACTTCGACGCAGTCACCGTTCCCATTGCTGTGGCTCGACTTGGACCACGGTGCGCTGTTGTGCAGATCAACCCTGTTCATAACTCCCTGCCACTTCAGCGACCAGGCGCAGCGACGCCCGATCATCGAGCGCGGCGTCCCAGATTCTCCGGAACGCCCCGTCGTACTGTTCCACTTCATTCGGCTTATCCAGGTACAAGCACCCCGTGTACCCGTCGGCGTAGACAGTCGGCGGTTCAGTCTCCCTCCCTTCACCGTTGAGCGGGAACCGCAGGATGACGAACGGACCGGTGGCCACGCCGTCATGCATGCCGGCGGAGAGCGGAACGACGCGCAGGGTGACATTGGGCCGCTCAGCCATGTACACGAGATGCGCGAGCTGGTGGGCCATCACCTGCGGTCCGCCAACGGGACGGCGCAGGACCGTCTCACTCAACGCAACACGCAGGGTGAGCGGCGCCGTTACCCGGGTGAGGATCGTCTGCCGCTCGATGCGCAGGCGCACTCGGCCTTCGAGTTCCGCGTCCCCAGTCCCTCGGGTATGCGTACGGATGACGTCGCGGGCGTAGCCCTCGGTCTGGAACAGCCCCGGGATGATGTCGCTCTGGTACGAATCCTGGCTCACGGCGGCCTCTTCCAGACCCACGTACAGGTCGAA
>NZ_JAVREN010000045.1:0-42042 GCF_031845405.1 Streptomyces boetiae | reverse complement strand
CCCCTGGAGTTCGCACATGCTGGTCTTCATCGTGCGGCGCCTCTTCGTCTCCGTCTGGGTCTTCCTCGTCGCCTCGGTGGTGATCTTCTTCCTGGCGGTCAACGTCCGCGACCCGCTCGCCGAGGCGCGCGGCCTGCCGGACAATGCCCGGGAGAACCGCATCGCCGAGATCACCGAGCGCATGCACCTGGGCGACCCGGTGATCGTCCGCTACTTCCGCTGGCTGGGCGACGCCCTCACCGGCGACCTCGGGGTCAACCGCCAGGGCCAGTCCGTCAACGGCCTGCTGGAAACGGCGTTCTCCGCGACCCTCCAACTCGTCACCGGGGCCACGGTCCTGGCCATCGTCGTCGGCATCACCGTCGGCGTCGTCTCCGCGCTGCGCCAGTACACCGCGCTCGACCAGAGCGTCACCTTCGTCGCCTTCGTCTGCTTCTCGCTCCCGGTCTTCTGGATCGGCACCCTGCTCAAGCAGTTCCTGGCCATCGACTTCAACGACTGGCTGGCCGACCCCCGGATATCCCCCGCCTTCACCGTCGGCATCGCGCTGCTGACCGGGCTGGTCGCGGGCGGCCTGGTGGTGGCCGAACGGCGGGTGCGGCTGGCCGTGTTCGGCGTCACCGCCGTGGGCACCGGCGCGCTGCTGGCCGTGCTCTCGGCCACCGAGTGGTTCCTCGAACCGGGCCTGGGCCCCATCGTGATCGCCCTGACCGCCGCCGCCGGGGCCATCGGCTTCACCACCCTGACCGCGGGGCTCGAGTGGCAACGCCCGCTGTGGGCCGCGCTGATCGCCGCCGGCCTCGGGGTGGCGGCCTCCCTCGCGCTCGCCCCCGTGCTGGAGGACCCGCTGCCGGTCACCGTCCTGCTGCTGGCCCTGCTGACCGCCGCGGTCAGCTTCGGCGTCGGCCTCCTCGTCGGCGGCCCGGTCCACCGCAGGCCCGCCGTCACCGCCTCCGTGCTGACCGGCCTGTTCACCGGCGCCGTCGTCTTCACCGACCGGATGCTCCAGTCCTTCGACGACTACAGCGACTCGGTCAACGGCCGCCCCATCTCCACCGTCGGCGCCGAGACCCCCAACTACGAGGGCGACTTCTGGGAGAGCGGCCTGGACTCGTTCGGCCATCTCGCGCTGCCCACCCTGGCGTTGGTCCTGCTGTCCCTGGCGGCCTACACCCGCTACACCCGGGCCAGCATGCTGGAGGTGATGAACCAGGACTTCGTGCGCACCGCCCGGGCCAAGGGCCTGAGCGAGCGCGCGGTCCTCACCCGCCACGTGCTGCGCAACGGCCTCATCCCCATCACCACCCTGGCCGCCTACGACATCGGCACCGTCATGAGCGGCGCCGTGGTCACCGAGGAGGTCTTCGGCTGGGCCGCCATGGGCCGTCTGCTGCTGACCGGCATCGAACAGGGCGACCCCATGCCGATCATGGCCTTCTTCCTGGTGGCGGGTGGCGCCGTGGTGCTGTTCAACATGCTCGCCGACATCGCCTACGCCTTCATCGACCCCCGCATCCGGCTGTCGTAGCAGAGGAGTTGACACCTCATGACGCAGGACACCTCGCCGGCCGCGCGGGACGCGAGCCCGCCCGGCCCCGACCTCGCCAAGAGCCCGGCGGCGAACGCGGCGCGGGACGCCGCGGGCCAGGCCGCCGCGGCCGGCCTCACCATCACCGCCCGCTCCCAGGGCCAGTTGGTGCTGCGCCGCTTCCTGCGGCACCGCGGCGCGCTGGTCGGGATGGCGCTCTTCCTCTTCGTCGTCGCCCTGGCCGTCTCCTCGATCGGCGCGGGCCCCCTCCCCGGCTGGTGGGACAAGGACCCCACCACCACCGGCACCGTCACGTCCGGGGGCGAGCCGACCCTGTCGGTGTGGCCCGAGGCGTTCGGCGGCGGCGGGCTGCGCCTGGGCGAGCATCCGTTCGGCCAGGACAACACCGGCCGCGACTACTTCGCCCTCACCATGCGCGGGGCGCAGGTCTCCCTGCTGATCGCCCTCATCGTCGGCCTGGTCGCCACCCTCGTCGGCACCGTGATCGGCGCCGCCGCCGGGTACTTCCGCGGCTGGGCCGAGTCGGTGCTGATGCGGCTGACGGACGTGGTGATCGCCATCCCCGTGCTGCTGCTGGCGGGCCTGATCGGCGTCATGGTCGCCGACCAGGGCCTGGTGGTCTTCGCGTTCTTCCTCGGCCTGTGCCTGTGGACGCAGACCGCCCGCCTGGCCCGCGGCGAGGTCCTGGCGCTGCGGGAGAAGGAGTTCGTCGAGGCCGCCCGCTCGGTGGGCACCTCGGCCCCCCGGATCATCTTCCGGCACATCCTGCCGAACATGATGGGCATCATCATCGTGGCGGCCACCCTCGCCATCGCCAGCGCCGTGCTGACCGAGTCCGCCCTGTCGTTCGTCGGCCTCGGCGTCCAGCCGCCCGACACCTCGCTTGGCCGGCTGATCACCGACTACCGCTCGGCGCTGACCGTGCGGCCCTGGCTCTTCTACTGGCCTGGCCTGTTCATCGTCGCCATCGCCCTGTCGGTGAACTTCATCGGCGACGGCCTGCGCGACGCCTTCGACCCCCGACAGACCCGGGTGCGTGACTGATGTCCTCCCTGACCCCCGCGAGCCCCGCCGCCCCCGAGCCGCCGCCCGGCTCCCCCGTGGGAAACCCGGCCGCCGAGGCGGTGCTGACCGAGGCCGGCGAGGAGGTCCACACCGCCCGGACCCTCGCGGACGCCCGGCCCCCCGCCGAGGAGGAGATCCTGGCCGTCCGCGACCTCACGGTCTCCTTCCCCACCGACGACGGCCTCGTGCGCGCCGTCCGCGGCGTCAGCTACACCCTCCGCGCCCGCGAGGTCCTGGGCATCGTGGGCGAGTCGGGCTCCGGCAAGTCCGTCTCCTCGATGGCCGTGATGGGCCTGCTGCCGCGCGGCGCCCGCGTGGAGGGCAGCATCCTCTACCGCGGCCGGGACCTGCTGACCCTGCGCCCCCGCGAGCGGCGCTCGCTGCGCGGCCGGAAGATCGCGATGATCTTCCAGGACCCGATGACCTCGCTCAACCCCGTGCGTTCCATAGGCGACCAGCTCGCCGAGGCCGTTCTCGCGCACCGCCTCGTGCCGCGCAGGCAGGCCCTGGCGCGGGCCCGGGAGATGCTCGACCTGGTCGGCATCCCGCAGGCGGAGCGGCGTCTGGGCTCCTACCCGCACGAGTTCTCCGGCGGCATGCGGCAGCGGGTGATGATCGCGATGGCCATCATCAACGACCCGGACGTGATCATCGCGGACGAGCCGACCACCGCGCTGGACGTCACCGTGCAGGCGCAGATCCTGGAGAAGCTGCTGGAGGTCAAGGACGCGGTGAACGCCGCGATCCTGCTGATCACGCACGATCTGGGCGTCATCGCCGGCATGGCCCACCGCACGCTGGTGATGTACGCGGGCAAGCCGGTCGAAGTCGGCCGCACCGACGAGGTGTTCTACCGGACGCGGATGCCGTACACCGCCGGGCTGCTGGGCTCCCTGCCCTCCCTGGACGGGGCGCGCGGCGAGCGGCTGCGGCCCATCGGCGGCACCCCTCCCTCGCTGATCAACCTCCCGGCGGGCTGCCCCTTCTCGCCACGCTGCCCGCTGGCCGACGCGGCCTGCCGGGAGCGCGAGCCGGACCTGGTCCCGGACGGCGGCGACGCGGGCCACCTGGCCGCCTGCCACCACAGCGACCGGCTGGCGGCGGCCGAGGACCCCACCGCCTTCTTCGCCGCGGCGGCCTCCGCCCCGCCCGCGAACGACCCCGCCTCCAACGACACCGCCTCCAACGACACCGCCGAGGAGGCGTGATGACCACCCCCACCGCCCCCGCGCAGGCACCCGCCGAGGAGCAGACGGGCGAACTCCTGCGCGTCACCGACCTGGTGGTCCACTTCCCGGTCCGCGGCGGCGGCCTCGTCCGCCGCACCGTCGGCCACGTGCAGGCCGTCAGCGGCGTCTCGTTCGGCGTGGACCGCGGCGAAACCCTCGGCGTGGTCGGGGAGTCGGGCTGCGGCAAGTCCACCACCGGCCGGGCCGTGCTCCAGCTGATCCGGCCGACCTCCGGCTCCGTCCGCTTCGAGGGCCAGGAGATCACCGGCCTCGGCGGCGCGAGCCTGCGGCAGGTGCAGCGCCGCGCCGGCATGGTCTTCCAGGACCCCTACGCCTCGCTGAACCCGCGCCTGCCGGTGAACGACATCGTCGCCGAGCCGCTGAAGGTGGCCGGCCGGTGGCACGGCTCCGAGGGGCGGGCGCGGGTCGCCGAGCTGCTGGAGCTGGTCGGCCTGAGCCCCGAGCACGGCAACCGCTACCCCCACGAGTTCTCCGGCGGCCAGCGGCAGCGGGTGGGCATCGCCCGCGCCCTGGCTCTCCAGCCGCATCTGCTCGTGCTGGACGAGCCGGTCTCCGCGCTGGACGTCTCCGTCCAGGCAGGGGTGGTCAACCTGCTGGAGGATCTGCAGGACCGCCTGGGCGTGGCCTACGTGTTCATCGCGCACGACCTGTCCGTGGTACGGCACATCTCCGACCGGGTGGCGGTGATGTACCTGGGCAAGATCGTGGAGACCGGCACCCGCGAGGACGTCTACGAACGCCCCTCGCACCCGTACACGCAGGCCCTGCTGTCGGCGGCCCCGCTGGCCGACCCCGAGCGGGAGCGGCGGCGCCGCCGCACGGTGCTCACCGGGGACGTTCCCAGCCCGCTCGACCCGCCCAGCGGCTGCCGTTTCCGCACCCGCTGCTGGAAGGCCCAGGAGATCTGCGCGGCCGAGGAGCCGGCGCTGGTGGACCGGGGCGCGGGCCACCCCGTGGCCTGCCACTTCCCGGAGGTGGCCGAGGCGACCCCCGAGGGGCCGGGCGGCGCGGTCCATGAGGAGACCGCGGCGCAGGCGCCCGCGCCCCGGACCTGAGCCGCCGGGATGCAGGTCCCGGCGGCCCGTTGCGGCCGTGCGGGGCCGCGGCGGTGGTGCGGTAGTGGGGCGGTGATGCGGTGGAACCGCGGCGGCCTCGGGCCCCCCACGCTCGAGGCCGCCGCGGGATCAGGGGACCGGCGGCGGCCCGAGCGGGAGGGCCGCCCGCCGGGCGTCGCGCCCGCAGGCCCGGGGATCCGGGAGGTGCCCCCTTCCGAGGGCCGGCGCGGACGGCGCGGGGGAGGGCGGAGCCTGGGTGGACGGTGCGGACACGGCCGTCAGTCTCCCGGGGCGCGCTGAGAGGAGCCTTGACTGCCGCTGAGACGGCCCGCGCGGATGGTGCCCGGCCCCGCACAGACCGTCTCGATCCGGAGCCGGAAGCGTCTGCGGTCGCTCCCGGCTCCGGGCCCACCCCGGCCGCTCTCCTCCGCCGCGGACCGGTATCCCGGCCACTCCACGGCTGAGCCCAGGCCCCCCATCGGACTCCGGGCCGGGTTCCCGTCCGCGACGGCCGCTGGGGGCGGCCGACCGGAGACCAGCCCGCCGGTTTCGGTCTGGGCCGATTCCTTGACGCGTTCTGAGAGGCCAGGTCAGCGCCGCACAAGCGGCAGAATGCCCGGGTACGTCTGCCGCCGCGGACCCCGGAGAGCGCCAGAGAGGGCGCGGACGAGGGCACGGACCGGGGCCTCGTCCGCCGGGGCTGCGAGCCGGGACCGGACACCGCCCCCGGCCGCGTGGGCACGGCGAGGCGGCCGTGCCCCGCTGGGCACGGCCGCCTGGGTAGGGGGCTCAGTCCTCCGCGAGGAGGCGCTCGACGCGTTCGACCTTGGTGGTGAGGCCGTCGGTGACGCCCGCGCGGAGGTCGGCCTTCAGGACGAGGCTGACCCGGCCGGCGCGGGCCTGGACGGCGGCGACGGCCTCCCTGACCACGGCCATCACCTCGTCCCACTCGCCCTCGACGCTGGTGAACATGGCGTCGGTGCGGTTCGGCAGCCCGCTGGCGCGGACCACGCGCACGGCCTCGGCGACCTCCTCGCCCACGTCCTCCCCGGCGCCGATCGGCGTCACCGAGAACGCCACGATCACGCGGACTCCTCCGGGGCGTCCTCTCCGGCCCCGGCGGCCTCGGCGGCCGGGGTCTCGCCCTCCGGCTCGTCCGGCAGCCGCTCCGCGAGCCACGCGTCCAGCTCGCCGGCCGCGCGGATCCAGCCCGCGATGCTGGCGACCAGGTGCTCGAAGCCCACGCCCGCCGACAGCGGCAGCGTTGCGTCGCCCACGACGCGCACGGTCCCGTCGTCGCTGGTGTGGGTGTACGCCTTGGGCCAGGGGCGGGAGTGGTTCCACTCGTCCGTCAGGAGCAGCAGGCCGGCCTTGTCGTCCACGCCGTGCGCCCGCTCGTAGACGGCGCGCAGGGTGAGCGTGCGCTGCCGCTCCTCGCCGGTGAGCAGGAAGAACATGCGGTAACGCGCCCAGCGGGCCAGCAGGTTGCCCTGCGGGTCCTCCGCGAACTTGATGTTCATCTGGGTCAGCAGGAGCTTGACCAGGTCCGCGTAGGGCATGGACACGGCGTTGGTCCGGCGCCCCCCGGCGGCCTGCTGCGGCTCGCCCGGCTTCTCCTGCGGCTTGCCCCCGAAGTTCGGGATGGCGGATGGATCGACAGACACGGCTTGTCCTCCTGCGGCTTGCGGGCGTCGGGCATCGGGCGCGCAGGCCCATCCTCCCCCATGCCCGCCCGGGCCCGGCAACCGGACGGCCACCGGGCGGGGGCGGGCGGGAGAGGCGCGGGAGGGGCGGGCCCGCGGGCTCGGGCGAACGCCCGGCCAGGCGTTGCACCGGACGTTGCGCCGGGCGCCGCGCCGGCCGTTACGCCGGGCGTTCGGCCGAACGCTCCTCCGGCCGTTCGGCCGCGATGACCAGCCCGCCGTCGAGGGCGGCGTCCACCCGGACCGTGTCGCCGTCCCGGACCTCGCCCGCGAGGATCTTGCGGGCCAGCGGGTCCCCGATCGCCGTCTGCACCAGCCGCCGCAGCGGGCGCGCGCCGTACGCGGGGTCGTTGCCCTCGTCCGCGAGCCAGCGCAGGGCCGGCTCCGTGACCTCCAGCGTCAGCCGCCGGTCGGCCAGCCGCCGCTGGAGCGCGTCGGTCTGGAGCCGGGCGATCCGGCTCAGCTCCTCGCCGCCGAGCGCGCTGAAGACCACCAGGTCGTCCAGCCGGTTCAGGAACTCCGGGCGGAACGCCGCGCGCACCGCCGCCAGCACCTCCTCGCGCCGGTCGGCCGGCTTGGCGAGGGGGTCGATCAGGTGCTGGCTGCCGAGGTTGGAGGTGAGGATGAGGATGGTGTTGCGGAAGTCGACCGTGCGGCCCTGGCCGTCCGTGAGCCGTCCGTCGTCCAGCACCTGGAGCAGCACGTCGAAGACCTCCGGGTGCGCCTTCTCCACCTCGTCCAGCAGCACCACCGTGTAGGGGCGGCGGCGGACGGCCTCGGTGAGCTGGCCGCCCTCCTCGTACCCGACGTACCCGGGCGGGGCGCCGACGAGGCGGGCCACCGAGTGCTTCTCGGCGTACTCGCTCATATCGATGCGGACCATGGCCCGCTCGTCGTCAAAGAGGAAGTCGGCCAGTGCCTTGGCCAGCTCCGTCTTGCCGACGCCCGTGGGGCCCAGGAAGAGAAACGATCCGGTGGGCCGGTCGGGGTCCGCGACTCCCGCCCGGCTGCGCCGCACCGCGTCGGAGACGGCGCGCACGGCCTCGGTCTGCCCGATGAGGCGGCGGCCCAGCTCCTCCTCCATCCGCAGCAGCTTCTCGGTCTCGCCCTCCAGCAGCCGCCCGGCGGGGATGCCGGTCCAGGAGGAGACCACGTCCGCGATGTCGTCGGGGCCGACCTCCTCCTTGACCATCGTGTCGTGCTTGGCCTCCTCCTCGGCGGCGCTGGCCTCGGCCAGCTCGCGCTCCAGCGCGGGGATCTCGCCGTAGAGCAGCTTGGAGGCGGCCTCGAAGTCCCCGTCGCGCTGGGCGCGTTCGGCCAGGCCCCGGCTCTCGTCCAGGCGCTCCTTCAGCTCGCCCACGCGGTTGAGCCCCTGCTTCTCCTTCTCCCAGCGGGCGGTCAGGCCGCGCAGCTCCTCCTCGCGGTCGGCCAGCTCGCGGCGCAGCCGCTCCAGCCGGTCCCGGGAGGAGGCGTCGGACTCGCCGGCCAGGGCCAGCTCCTCCATCTTCAGGCGGTCCACGGCGCGCTGGAGCTCGTCGATCTCCACGGGCGAGGAGTCGATCTCCATCCGCAGCCGGGAGGCGGCCTCGTCCACCAGGTCGATGGCCTTGTCGGGGAGGAAGCGAGAGGTGATGTACCGGTCGGAGAGGGTGGCGGCGGCCACCAGCGCGCCGTCCGCGATGGACACCTTGTGGTGCGCCTCGTACCGGCCCTTGAGCCCGCGGAGGATCGCGATGGAGTCCTCGACGCTCGGCTCGGCCACCAGCACCTGCTGGAAACGGCGCTCCAGCGCGGCGTCCTTCTCGATCCGCTCGCGGTACTCGTCCAGCGTGGTGGCGCCGACCAGGCGCAGCTCGCCGCGGGCCAGCATCGGCTTGAGCATGTTGCCCGCGTCCATGGCGGACTCCCCGCCGGCGCCCGCGCCGACGACCGTGTGCAGCTCGTCGATGAAGGTGATGATCCGGCCGTCGCTCTCCTTGATCTCGGAGAGAACGGCCTTCAGCCGCTCCTCGAACTCGCCCCGGTACTTCGCCCCGGCGACCATCGCGCCGAGGTCGAGGGCGACCAGGCGCTTATTGCGCAGGGACTCGGGCACGTCGCCCTTGACGATCCGCTGGGCCAGGCCCTCCACGACGGCGGTCTTGCCGACGCCGGGCTCGCCGATCAGCACGGGGTTGTTCTTCGTGCGGCGGGAGAGGACCTGCACGACGCGGCGGATCTCCTGGTCGCGGCCGATCACCGGGTCCAGGCGGCCCTCGCGGGCGGCGGCGGTGAAGTCCGTGCCGAACTTCTCCAGCGCCTTGTACGTCCCCTCCGGGTCGGGCGAGGTCACCCGCTGCCCGCCCCTGGCCTCCTGGAAGGCGGCCAGCAGCTTCTTGTCGGTGGCGCCCTCGCGGCTGAGCAGCTCCCCGGCCTTCCCGCCCTTGGCGGCCAGGCCGACGAGCAGGTGCTCGGTGGAGACGAACGCGTCGCCCAGTTCGTTCGCCCGCTGCGAGGCGTCCGCGAGCACGGCCAGCAGCTCGCGGTTCGGCTGCGGCCGGGCCACGGAGGCGCCCTGCACGCTGGGCAGCGCGCCGAGCAGCCGCTCGGCGCCCGAGCGGAGCGCGGCCTGGTCGGCGTCCACGGCGGCGAGCAGGTCCTGGACGTTCTCGTTGTCCTGGCCGGTCAGCAGGGCCAGCAGCAGGTGCGCGGGCGTGATGTCCGGGTGCCCGCCGGTGAGCGCGCGGTCGTTGGCCGCGCTGATGGCGTCCCGGCTCCTGTTCGTCAGCTCGGCGTTCACTTCTGCGGTACTCCTCCGTCGTCCTGAGTCTGCCATCGACAACCTGCGATAAGTTGAGTCTATTCCACTCAAGCTTCTTCCGGAGGCCGCGCCGGGGGCCGAATCGTGGGCTTGTCCTCTTACGGGTGAAAACGATCTTCGCGCCCTCCTCGCATGCCGGCCACGGACGAGGCTGGCACCGACAGAAGAGAGGAGGCACCATGACTGTCATGGCCGCCGAGACACCCCTGCCGGTGCAGGAAGACGACCTCCTCGAAGAGGCCTTTCGGGCCCTGGAGACCCCGGAGGGTCTTCAGGCCGAGCTGATCGAGGGGGACGTCGTCGTGACCCCACCGCCGAGCGGTGACCATGAGAAGCACATCAGCCGGCTGGTGAAGCTGGTCCTGAAGCACTCGTCGACGGCCATGGACTTCTCCGGCCACAAGGGCCTGCTGCTGCCCCGAGCCGGCGGCTGCCCGCGGAACTACGTGATCCCCGACGCGACCTTCGTCCCCGAAGAGCTGGACGCCTTCGCGGCGGCGCCGCCGTGGATGGCGCCCGACGACGTGACGATGGTCGCCGAGGTGACGAGCAGCCATCCGGAGACCGACCGGCTCGTCAAGCGCCGCTGCTACGCCCAGGCGGCCATCCCCCTGTATCTGCTCCTGGACCGCGAGCAGTCCCTGGCCACGCTCTACAGCCAGCCCAAGGCCGCCGACTACAAGGGCGTCATCGCCGTCTCCTACGGGCGGCCCCTCCCGCTGCCCGAGCCCTTCGGGTTCGAGCTGGACACCGGCGAGTTCCTCTAGGGGCGCTCTCCCCTCGCCGCACGCCACCCGCGGCCGGCGCCGGTCAGCCCCCGGCGCGCGCCAGGAGTTCGCGGGCCGCCTCGGGGAAGGGGCGGCCGATGACGTCGCCGTGGCCGCTGCCGACGGACATGACGGCGATCAGCGTGCCGGAGCCGGCCGCCGGGTCCCAGTCGCGCAGCCAGGGGCCGCCGCTGGTGCCCGCGGTCAGGTTGCAGTCGCGCAGCAGCAGGCCGCCGAGGTTCGGCGTCTGCGCCTCGCCCTCGGTCAGCACGTCGATCTCGCCCTCGCAGGCGTGCAGCGTCTCGCCGTCGTAGGGCGCCGCCGCCGGGTACCCCAGGGCCGCGACCCGGCCCTCCTCGGGCACGGGCTCGAACGTCACCCGGTTCGCGCCGTGCGTCTCCTGCGCACTCCGCCCGCCGCGCCGCTCCAGCGTCAGGAAGGCGTAGTCGTGCGGCAGAACGTCCGTCATCCCGCCGGAGACGTCCCAGCCGTCCGGGGTGTGGAACGCCGCCACCCGCCACCCCTTGTCCCGGTAGTCGGCGGCGTCCCGGTGGTACCCGGGCACGAACCACACCTCCGAGGGCGGCTGAGGCTCCTGCGGGGTGCGCACGCAGTGCGCGGCCGTCGCCACCACGCTGCCGTTGGGGGCGTCCACGAGCGCGCCCGAGCACTGCCCGAGGCGGCCGTCCTCGGCCTCCCACACCAGCTTGCCCACCGTGGCCGCCGGCGCGTCCGGCCACGGGGCCGCCTGGGCGGCGGCCGGCCCGGCGGGGACGGCGACGAGCAGGGCGGCGGCGGCGAGGGCCGCCGCCGGCAGGCGCACGAGGGGCATGGCGACCACCTTCGGCAGCCCGGGCGCGCGCTGTCCACCCCCGCCACCCGATCGAGCGAGCCCGGCCCCGGGCGTTGACCCAGGCGGGCGCGCCCGGCGGCGGCGCGCCCGCGCGGGCGTGCAACGGGGGTGTTTCATGGGCCCATTGACGGGCGGGGCGGCGCCGGAGCAGCATCGGGCGCGCCGGCCTCGTCCCCCCACGCCGCCCCGGAGGCCCCTCTTGCGACCCGTGCCCCCCGCGCGCCCCGCGCACCGGGCCCGCGCCCTCGCCGTGACGGCGGCCCTGGCCGCCGCCCTGCCCCTGCTGCCCGTCCCGCCCGCCTCGGCCGCCTCGGCCGCCTCGGCCGGGGAGGAAACGCCCGGCCTGCGCGGGGCGTTCGCCTCGGCCGCGCGGGAGTACGGCGTTCCCGAGAGCGTGCTGCTCGGCGTCTCCTACCTCCAGTCCCGCTGGGACGGCCACGACGGCGCGGCCAGCGTCTCCGGCGGCTACGGCCCGATGCACCTCACCGACGCGGCCACCGCCCTGGCCGGGGCCGGACACCACGCCGAGGGCGCCGAGGACCCGCGCGGCGACGACGCGCGCCCCGCCGTGCGCCCCGCGGCGCACGCTCCCGAGAGCCCCCGGGTGCCGGAGGCCCCGGGCCCGCAGACCCTCCCCCGCGCCGCCGAGCTGACCGGCCTCCCGGCCGAGGAGCTGCGCACCAGCCCCGCCGCCAACGTCCGGGGCGGCGCCGCCCTGCTCGCCGAGGCCCAGCGCGGCCTCGGCCGCCCCCTCAGCCCCGACCCCGCCGACTGGTACGCGGCCGTGGCCGCCTACCCCGGCGCCGGCACCCGGCAGGCCGCCGAGTCCTTCGCAGACGAGGTGTACGCGACGCTCAACGCCGGCGCCTCCCGCGTCACCGACACCGGGGAACGCCTCGCCCTGCCGCCCGCCGGGGCCCGCCCCGACGCCGCCGACCGCGCCGCCGTCGCCGCCCTCGGCCTGCCCGCCCCGTCGCGCGACCCGCGCGCGGAGTGCCCGCGCGCCCTCTCCTGCGCCTGGCTCCCCGCCCCCTACGAGGAGCTGGGCGAGGGCGAGTACGGCAACCACGACCAGGCCGAACGCCCCCGGGCCCCCGCCATCGACACCATCGTCATCCACGACACCGAGGCCACCTGGGAGACCACCCTCGGCCTCGTCCAGGACCCCGCGTACGTCTCCTGGCACTACAGCCTGCGCTCCTCCGACGGCCACGTCGCCCAGCACCTGGCCACCGAGGACGTCGGCTGGCACGCGGGCAACTGGTACGTCAACGCCACCTCGGTCGGCCTGGAGCACGAGGGCTTCCTGACCGCCCCCGACGCCTGGTACACCGAGGCGATGTACCGCGCCTCGGCCCGCCTGGTGCGCTACCTCGCCGCCCGCTTCGACATCCCGCTGGACCGGCACCACATCCTCGGCCACGACAACGTCCAGGGCCCGCTGCCCGCCTCCGTCCCCGGGATGCACACCGACCCCGGCCCCTACTGGGACTGGTCGCACTACTTCGACCTGCTCGGCGCGCCCTTCGTCCCCACCGCAGGGCCCGGCGCCGGGGTCGTCACCATCGCCCCCGACTACGCCACGCACCGGCCGGAGTTCACCGGCTGCGGCGAGCCCGGCGCGCCCTGCCCCCCGCACGGCTCCGGGGCCGTGCGCCTGCACGCCGCGCCCGCCCCCGACGCGCCCCTGATCCGCGACCCCGGGACCCACCCGGGGGACGGCGCCTCCGGCCCCGGGGTGAACGACGTGGGCGCGCGCGCCTCGGCCGGGCAGCAGTTCGCGGTGGCCGGGCGTCGGGGGGAGTGGACGGCGATCTGGTACCTCGGGCAGCGCGCCTGGTTCCACAACCCGCCCGAGGCCCCGACCGCGCTGAACGCCCGCGCCCGGGTGATCACCGCCCGCCCAGGCCTGGACGCCCTCCCCGTCTACGGCCGCGCCTACCCCGAGGCCGCCGCCTACCCGCCCGGGGTCCCCGCCCAGGCCGTCACCCCGCTGCCCTACACGATCCCCGCGGGCCAGGAGTACGTCGCCGGGGCCCTGACGGACAGCTCCTACTTCCGGGCCGTCACCTTCGACCCGTCCGAGCACCAACTGGTGCGCGGCGAGCCCTACTACCAGATCCAGCTCGGCCACCGCGTGGCCTACGTCCGCGCCGCCGACGTGCTCGCCCGCCGGGGGTGAGCGCCGCCGCGCGCGACCGGCGCCCGCCGCGCGGGACCGGCGCCGCGGGACCAGCGCCCGCCGCACGCGTTCCCCAACGGCCCACCGCCGCCCGGCTCCTGGGCCCGGGAGACTACCCTTGCCCCCCATGCCGTTCCGCTACCTCCTGGCCACGGCCGCCGCCGCCCTGTTCGCCGTGCTGCTCGCCGTCGTGGCGGCCCGGGGCGGCGACCCGTTCGTGCTGGACCGGGCGGCGCACGACTGGGCCATGGACCACCGCACGCGCGGCTGGGCCGAGGCGTCCGAGGCGGTCACCGACACCGGCAACCGCCTCGTCCCCTACCTGCTGTGCGCGCTCGCGGGGGCCCTGGCCTCGCCCCGGCGCACCTGGTGGCTGGGCGCGCTGACCGGCCCCGGGGCGCTGCTGGCCGCCCAGCTCCTGCGCTACAACCTCGTCCACGCGGTGGGCCGCGAACGGCCGCCCGTGGAGGACTGGTTCATGCACGTCAACGGCCCGGCCCTGCCGTCCGGGCACGCCACCACCTCGGCCCTGACGGCCATCGCCCTCGCCTCGGCGCTGCTGCTCCACTGCCGCCGCCCGGCCACCCGGGCCCTGGCCGTCGCCCTCCCCGCGGCCTGGGCGACGGCCGTCGGCCTCACCCGCATCTACCTCGGCGTCCACTGGCCCACCGATGTTCTGGGCGGCTGGCTCCTGGCCACGGCTCTGACCTGCCTGGCCCTGCCCCCGCTCTCCCGCGCGCTGAGCCGCACGGCCGTCGATGCCGTGGCGGCCGAGGCGGCCGGAAGGACCGGGAGGGAGGGGGCGGCCGGGAGGGACGGGAAGCGCGCCGCCGGGTCATGACCGGGGCGGGAGGAGCTGGATCAGCGACACGGACGGCGGGACGGCCGTTCCTCCGGACGCCGCCTCGAAGACGAGGTCGTGGTCCACGCCCGGACGGGTGCCCTCCCCAGCGGCGAGGGTGAACGCCACCGCGACGCGCCCCAGGGACGGCACGGTGACGGGCGCGGCCGTCGCCGGGCGTACGGACCAGCCGCCGGAGGCCCGCGCCGTGACGGTGACCGTGGCGGGGGCGTCGTCGAAGTTGTAGACGTCCAGGGACATCCGGGCGGTCCGGCCGAGTCGGTAGCCGTGGGGCGGCGGGGCGTCGCCGTTGTCCTTGTGCGGGGCCGCGTTGCGGGCGGGGAACCGCTGGCTGAGGACGACATGCTCCGCGGGCGACAGGCGCGGGCGGCGGCGCAGCGGCGGGCGTTCGGCCGGGGGCGGGGGCGCGGCGTCGGCGAGCAGGTAGAGCGGGTCGGGGCAGGGGCGGACCCGGACCGCGCCGTCGCGCGCGGGAGTGAGGGTCTCGCGGTGCGCGCCCATCATGGTGCGGACCTCCACCCGGGTGGCGCCGGGCACGGGCACGACGACGCGTCCGGCCGGAGCGTACAGGAGGGTGACCGTGCGGTCGCCGTCGCCGAAGACGAAGCCGACGGCGTCCGGGCCGAGGTCGTCGAGGACGCGCACGAAGTCGGCGCGGCCGAGCAGGGCGGTCAGCGCGGCGTAGGCCCCGAAGGCGGGCCACGGCTGGAAGTCGCGGCTGAGCAGCGCGAAGGAGATCCCGTCGTCCGTGCACGGCGGGCCGCAGAACCAGAACTGCCGTTCGGTACCGCTGGCCAGGCTCTCCGCCGTGGACAGCACGAGGTACCGCGCCTCGGTGACCTGCCGTTCCAGGGTGAGGTCGACGCCCGGCGCGGCGGGAAGGAAGGTGCCGCACTCCGTCATCCACATCGGCGTGTCCGGGCCGTACTCGGCGCGCCGCCGGGCCTGTTCGGCCGCGTTGTCGGGGAAGTCCGGGTCCTCGCCCGGCGCCGGGTAGCCGTGGAAGCTCCACACGTCGGCGTAGCGCACGACGTCGTTGCGCAGCATCAGGTCCTGGAACGGCCCGTGCCCCGCGATGCCGGGCAGCACCACCGGCAGCCGGGCGCCGAGGGCCGCCGCCTTCACGTAGGCGGCGTGCTGGTCGGCGGTGCTCGCGGTCTCGTCCACGTCCGGCTCGTTGGAGAGCTGGATGGCGTCGGAGCCGGTGAGCCGCCGGACGTAGTGATAGGCGTCGCGCAGGTCGGCGGGCAGCGGCACCGAGGTCGCGGTCAGCGCCCAGTCGGGCGGCGGGGAGATCACGTCCAGGACGGCCAGGCCCGCGGCCCGGTGGACGCGCGCGACGTCCTCGAGGTGGCCGTTGCCGAAGGGCGCGTCGCGGGTGGGCTGGTCGGCGGGCCAGGCGGAGCCCTCGCGGACCCAGCCGATGCCGGCCTGCCTCAGCGTGGCGGCCAGGGCCGGACGCCGCGCGGGCGGGACCAGGGAGTGGGAGAAGACGTTGACCCCGAAGCGGCTCGCGTCCGCGTCCAGGGCCTCGCGGGCCCGGGGCACGCGCACGAACTGCCCCGTAAGGCCGCCCGCCAGCACCCGGTAGTGCCCGGGCGGCAGGCCGGGCGGGACCTCGGCCATGCCGGTGGTGCGCCCGGCCGGGATGGTCACGCTGCCGCGGGCGGCAGGCCGGCCGGAGTCGTGGGCCAGCAGCCGGTAGCGGATGCGCTGATCGCGCGGGGCGGGACCGTTGAGCCGGAACGTCAGGGTCGCCGCCTCGCCCTCGCGGCTGAGGCCGAGGGTGGTGGCCGGGTCGCCGAGGGCGATCGCGCGCAGGCTGACCGGCACCGGCGTGAGGGTGAAGGCGTCCAGGACGAACCAGTAGCGGAGACCCGCCTCGTGCAGGGCGAGCCCGTCCACGGTGAAGGTGAGGGTGTGCCGCCCGGGAGACAGCTCCAGGTCCCCCAGGTCGCAGCGGCACAGGCCGTCCGGCCCGGCCGGCGCCTCGTACCAGTACGGCTGGGAGAGGGAGACCGGCTCGGGCGGGCCGCCGTCGGCGGCCAGGGCGAAGAAGGACCCCGCCTCCTCGGCCCCGGCCCGCTCCATGGGCGCGGTGACGACCGCAGTGATCCGGTAGACGCCCGGCCCGGCCGCGGGGACGTCGACGGCGTAGTCGGCGAACCAGCCGCCGGACGGCGGCCGTTGAGCGGTGTCCAGATGGAGGCGGCGGCCCCGGACCGGGATGGTGGCGCGGGCGGGGGACCCTCCGGAGACCGTGATCGCGCCGCCGCCCCGGGCGCCGGCGCCGCCGCGCGCGCCGGCCGCCAGTCCCACGACGCCGAGGGAGGCCGCCGCGGCGGCCAGCCCGCCCGCCAGGGCCGCGCGCCTGCCGATCCGGGCGCGGGGACCGCCGTTTCCCCTCGTGCCGCTCGTGCCGCTCGTGCCCCCGGCGCCCGCGCCGCTTCCCGTGCTCTTCCCGCGCTTCGTCATGGGCACCAGCACACCCGGCGCCCGCCTCCGCCGCGTCATGCGCCGGGATGGACCCGGGTCGGCCCCTGGTTCGGCCCCCGTCTCCGCCTCAGGACGGACCCGCGCCCTCCCGCCCGGCCGGTAGGGTCGGCCGCGTGCGACGCGTGCGAGGGCCTGTGCGGTGGACTTCCCCGGGCTCGCGCCTCGCCCGCGGCCCGGCGGCCGGCGGGCCCGCCCGGGCGCCGCGCCGTGCCGCGCTGCCGGTTCCCCGCGGGAACTCCCCCCTTTCCCGGGGGCTTCGGGCAGCGGCGCGGGCCGGTCCGAAGAGGCCCACGGGACGGGCGCTCGTGCCGGCGTCGTTGGCCGGGGCCCAGCTCGCGGTGTGCCTCGCGGCCGGGGCGGGGCGGCCCGCCGTCTGGCAGACGCTGCTGGGGCTGCTCGTCGTGGCGGCGGCCTGGTACCCGGCCTGCCGGGCACGCCCACCGGGCCCGGCCGCCTTCGCCGCGACGCTGCTGGCCGACGGCGCCGGGGAGGCGCTGCTGCCCGAGCCGGCCGTCGCGCCCGGGCTGCCGCTGGCCGCATGGGTCGTCCTCTTCCGCCTGGCCTCCGCCCGGGCCGCCCGGGCCGCGCTGCTCGCCGCCGCGCTGGCCACGTTCGTCGTCACGGCCCCCCTGGCCGGCGGCGCCCCCGCCGGGCGCGTGGCCGACGACCTGGCGGCGGGCGCGCTGCTCCACCTGGCCATCGTGCTGGCCGGGCAGGTGCGCCGGCAGCGGGCCACCTTCCGGGCCGCGCTGGCCGGCCGGCTGGCCGGGGCAGGACGCGCGCGCCGAGCCGCCATCGAGGCCGAACGCGCCTGGCTGACCCGGGAGTTGCACGACGCGGCCGGACACCACCTCACCGCCGTCGTGGTGCAGGGCGCCGCGGCCCTGCGGCCTGCCGGCCCCGCGGTGCCGGCAGGCGAGGCGCTGGCGCGGGCCGCGGAGTCGGGCCGGGCCGCGCTGGAGGCGCTGGGGCGCCTGGCCGCCGGGGAGGCTGCGGGCCGCCGCCGGTCCGGGCCGCTCCACCGGCTCCTCCGGCCGCTGTGCGCGGGGCTCGGACCAACCGGCGCGCCCGTGGCGTTGACCGTCGCCGGCCTGCCGCGCCGACTGGCGCCGGAGACCCTGGCGGCGGGCGAGGCCATCGTCCGCGAGGCGCTGACGAACGCCATGCGGCACGCCGCCGGGGCGCCCGTCGCCGTCCGGGTGCGCTACCGCGCCGAGGCGGTGGAGATCGCCGTGGTCAGCGGCGCGGCGCGGCTGCCCTGCCTGCCGTCCGGCGGCGGGCGCGGCCTGGCGGGCCTGCGCGCCCGGGCCGAACCCCTGGGCGGGCGGGTCGCGGCCGGACCGGTGCCCGGACCGGCGGGCGGCTGGGCGGTGCGCGCGACGCTGCCGCGCGGGCCGCGGCTCCCGGCCGCCGACGCGCCCGCCTTCGTGGCCTGCGCCCTGCTCCCCGTGCTGCTGGGCCCGGTGCCGCCCGCCCCCGTCCCGCTCCTGGCGCTGGCCGCCCACGCGGTGCCATTGCTGTGGCGGCGGCGGGCGCCCTGGGCCGCACTGGGCGGGATGCTCGCCGTCGCCCTGGCGTGTGCCGCGGCCGGCTGGGCCGGGCTGCTCGACCCGCGCTGGCTGGGCGCGCTGGCCTTCGCCTCGGGGGCCGAGCTGCTCGGCGTCCACGCGGTGGCCGCGCACGGCCGCGGCCGACTGAGCTGGGCGGCGCCGGCCGCCGTGGGCGCCGCGGCCGGGGTGGTGTGCGGCGCGGCGGCCTCGGCCGGCCCGGGGGGAACGCTGCTGCTCGCGCTGGCCGGGCTGGCCGCGGCGCCGTGGCTGCTGCCGGTATGGGCCCTGGGGGAGCTGGCCCGGTCCCGGCGCGGCGAGGGCGGCGGGCGCCGGGATCGGCGGCTGCTCGCGGCGATGGCGAACGCCGCCCGGGGGGCGGCGGAGACGGAACGGCGGCGGGTCACCGCCGGCCTGGGCGAGGCGGTGCTGAGGCCGACGGCGCGGCTGGTCCGGCAGGCCGAGTCCACCGGGGACCCGGCCACCACCCTGGCCGAGGTGACAGCCGAGGCACGCCGGGCCCTGGCCGGCATGCGAGAACTGCTGGCCACGCTGGACCCGGGGGCGGCGCGGTGAGCGGACCGGTACGCGTGCTGGTCGTGGACGACCAGCGGGTGGTGCGGGCCGGGTTCGCCGCCGTGCTCGGCGCGGAGCCCGGCCTGACCGTGGCCGGCCAGGCGGGCGACGGCGCGGAGGCGCTGCGGCTCGCGGCCGACCCGGGCACCCGGCCGGACGTGGCGCTGATGGACCTCCGGATGCCCGGCATGGACGGCATCGAGGCGACGCGCCTGCTGACCCGCCTCGACCCGCCGGTCCGCGTCCTGGTGCTGACCACCTTCCGCCGGGACGAGTACGTCTTCGCCGCGCTGCGGGCCGGCGCGTCCGGCTTCCTGCTGAAGGACTGCGACCCGCGGGAGCTGGTCGACGCGATCCGCGCGGTGGCCGCGGGCGAAGCGCTGCTGGCGCCGGCCGTCACGCGCCGGCTCGTGGACGCCTTCCGCTCCGGCGCGGTCGCCGCGCGCCCCCGCCCTGCCGGGGACGCCCGGCTGGCGGCCCTCACCCCACGCGAGACGGAGGTCCTGCGGCAGGTCGCCCGCGGCCTGGCCAACGCCGAGATCGCCCGCGCACTGGGCATCAGCAGATCCACGGTGAAGACCCACCTGAACGCCGTCCTGGCCAAGCTCCGCCTGCGGGACCGCGCCCAGGCGATCGTCCTGGCCTACGAGACCGGCCTCGCGGGGACGGCCCCGGAGGACGACACCGCTCCGGACGCGTGCCCGTAGGACTCACTCGCCGCGGGGCCGCCGGCGCCACGGCGCCGCCGCGGGCCCGGCACCGGCCGCCGCGGGCCGGCGACCGCGGCGCGGGTGAGGCGGGCGCGGCCCAACGCGCGGACTAACGCCCGCCCTGGCCGTTCCCCCCGCGGTCCGGGCGCCAGACGACGATGGCCGCGGAGGTGGAGCGGACGTCCTGGTAGGGGACGAGGTCGCGGCGGTAGGAGGCGTGGACCTGGGCCTCGCGCTGGCGCAGGGCCACGGCCGCGCCCTCCACGGCCTGCTGGAGCTCGGCCACCTTCGCCTGGAGCGCGGCGACCTGCGTCTCCAGCTCGATGATCCGCTTGATGCCGGCCAGGTTGATGCCCTCGTCCTGGGAGAGCCGCTGCACCTCGCGCAGCAGCTGGATGTCCCGGGCCGAGTACCGCCGGCCGCGGCCGGCCGCGCGGTCGGGGCAGACCAGGCCGAGCCGGTCGTACTGGCGCAGGGTCTGCGGGTGCAGGCCGGAGAGCTGCGCGGCCACGGAGATGACGTACACCGGGGTGTCGTCGTTGAGTTCGTAGGGGTTGCCGGATCCGCTCCGTCCGTCCATCGCCTTACTCTCCCTTCGCCGCCTCGAAGAGACCGGCCCTGGGGTCCTCGTCCCCCTGGGCGACGCGGTACTCCTCAAGGGCCTTTCTCGCCGTCTCCCCCAGGTCGCGCGGAACCGCCACCTCGATGGTGACGAGCAGGTCTCCCCGGGTGCCGTCCTTGCGGACGGCGCCCTTGCCCCGGGCCCGCATGGTGAGCCCGCCGGGGGTGCCCGGCGGCAGCTTCAGCGTCACCGGGGGGCCGCCCAGCGTCGGCACCTTGATCTCCCCGCCGAGCGCGGCCTCCGGGAAGGTGACCGGCACGGTGATGGTGAGGTTGTCGCCGCGGCGGCCGAAGACGGGGTGCGCGTCCACGTGCACCACGACGTTGAGGTCGCCGCTGGGGCCGCCGCGCTCGCCGGGGGCGCCCTTGCCGCGCAGCCGGATGCGCTGCCCGTCCGACACGCCCGCGGGGATGCGGACCTGCATGGTGCGGGAGCTGGTGGCCCGGCCGCTGCCGCGGCAGACCGTGCAGGGGTCGTCGGCGATCAGGCCGCGGCCCCGGCAGTCCGTGCACGGGTCGGTGAGCGAGAAGCCGCCCCCGCCGCCCCGGCTGACCTGGCCGGTGCCGACGCAGGTCGGGCACACCCGGGGGGTGCCGTTCTTGTCGCCGGTGCCGGAGCAGGCCTTGCAGGCGGCGGAGGAGGACATCCGCAGCGGCACGGTCGCGCCGGAGACGGCCTCGGTGAAGCTGAGCGTCACCTCGGACTCGATGTCCTGGCCGCGCCGCGGCTGCGGCCGGCCGGTGCCGCCGCCGCGGTTGAACAGGCCGCCGAAGACATCCCCGATCCCGCCGAAGCCCGCCCCGGCGGCGCCGGGCGCGGCACCCGGCTGGCCGCCGCCGTTGAAGAGGTCGCCGAGGTCGAAGCCGAACTGGCCCGAGCCCGGCCCCGGGCGGAAGCCGCCGGGGCCGAACAGGGCGCGCGCCTCGTCGTACTCCTTGCGGCGCTTGGCGTCGCCCAGCACGTCGTACGCCTCGGTGACGCTCTTGAAACGTTCCTCCGCGCGCGCGTCGCCCGTGTTCGCGTCCGGGTGATTCTCACGGGCCAGCTTGCGGTAGGCCTTCTTGATCTCGGCCTCGGTGGCGTCCTTGGGGACGCCGAGGACCTTGTAGTAGTCCTTCTCGATGAAGTCCTTGGTGCTCATCCCCGGCGTCCCTCCTCTCCCGCGACCGCCACGGCCGTCCTGCCGGCGTCAGCCCTCGTCCGGGCCACCGCCGTCGTCCTTCTCGGAGGCGTCCTCCTCCGGCTTCTTCTCCTGCCCGTCCGAGGCCGCCGCCTTGCCGGGCTGCGGCTCGGCCACGCCCACCCGCGCCGGGCGGATGGTGCGCTCGCCGATGCGGTACCCAGGCTGGAGGATCTGCACGCACGTCGTCTCGGTGACGTCCGGCGAGTAGCTGTGCATCAGGGCCTCGTGGATCGTCGGGTCGAAGGGCTCGCCCTCCTTGCCGAACTGGGCCAGGCCCATCTTCGCCGCGACCGTCTCCAGCGACTCCGCCACCTGCTTGAAGCCGCCGACCAGCTCGCCGTGGTCCCGGGCCCTGCCGATGTCGTCGAGGACGGGCAGCAGCTCGGTGAGGAGGTTGGCCACGGCCATCTCCTTCACCGCCACCCGGTCCCGCTCGACCCGGCGCCGGTAGTTCTGGAACTCGGCCTGGAGCCGCTGGAGGTCCGCGGTGCGCTCGGCGAGCGCGGAGCGGGCCTGGTCGAGCTGCGCGGTGAGCGCGGGCTCCTGGGACTCCTGGGGATGTGCCTTCGCCTCGGAGCTGCCGTCCCCGGCCGCCTTGGCGCCGGCCTCGCGGGCGCCGTCCTCGGCGGCCGGAGACTCCGCGGACACGTCCGTCTTCGCCGCCTCGGCGTCGGGGACCTCGGGCTCCTTGTCGAAGCCCTGCGGGTCCTGGGTCACGCCGCATCACCCTTCGGCTTGTCGAAGTTCGGCCGGTCCTCGTCGACGATCTCGGCGTCCACCACGTCCTCGTCGCCCTGCCGCGCCTCGCCGGCCGCCTCGGGGCCCGGGCCGCCGGCCGCCTGGGCGGCCTGCGCGTCGGCGTAGAGGGCCTGGCCGAGCTTCTGGCTGGTGGCCGCGACCTTCTCGGAGGCCTCGCGGATGGCGGCGGTGTCCTCGCCCTTGAGGGCCTCCTTCAGCTCCGCGACGGTGCCCTCGACCTCGGTCTTGACCTCGGCGGGGACCTTCTCGGCGTTCTCCTTGAGGAAGTTCTCCGTGGTGTAGACGAGCTGCTCGGCCTGGTTGCGCGTCTCGGCGGCCTCCCGGCGGCGGGCGTCCTCCTCGGCGTACTGCTCGGCGTCGCGCATCATCCGCTCGATGTCGTCCTTCGGCAGGGCCGACCCGCCGGTGACCGTCATGCGCTGCTCCTTGCCGGTCCCGAGGTCCTTGGCGGAGACGTGCATGATGCCGTTGGCGTCGATGTCGAAGGTGACCTCGATCTGCGGGACCCCGCGCGGGGCCGGCGGCAGGCCGGTCAGCTCGAACATCCCGAGCTTCTTGTTGTACGCCGCGATCTCGCGCTCGCCCTGGTAGACCTGGATCTGCACGGAGGGCTGGTTGTCCTCGGCCGTGGTGAAGATCTCGGAGCGCTTGGTCGGGATCGTGGTGTTGCGCTCGATCAGCTTCGTCATGATGCCGCCCTTGGTCTCGATGCCCAGGGACAGCGGGGTGACGTCGAGCAGCAGGACGTCCTTGACCTCGCCCTTGAGAACGCCCGCCTGCAGGCTGGCGCCGATGGCGACGACCTCGTCGGGGTTGACGCCCTTGTTGGCCTCCTTGCCGCCGGTCAGGTCGCGCACCAGCTCGGCCACGGCCGGCATGCGGGTGGAGCCGCCGACGAGCACCACGTGGTCGATCTCGGAGAGGTGGATGCCCGCGTCCTTGATCACGTTGTGGAACGGCGTCTTGCAGCGCTCCAGCAGGTCGGCGGTCAGCTGCTGGAACTGCGCCCGGGTGAGCTTCTCGTCCATGTGCAGCGGGCCCTCGGCCGAGGCCGTGATGTAGGGCAGGTTGATCGTCGTCTCGGTGGACGAGGACAGCTCGATCTTGGCCTTCTCCGCGGACTCACGCAGCCGCTGGAGGGCCATCTTGTCCTTGGAGAGGTCCACGCCGTGGGCGCCCGCGAACTGGCGGACCAGGTGGTCCACGATCCGCTGGTCCCAGTCGTCGCCGCCGAGGTGGTTGTCGCCGTTGGTGGCCTTCACCTCGACCACGCCGTCGCCGATCTCCAGCAGCGAGACGTCGAAGGTGCCGCCGCCGAGGTCGAAGACCAGGATGGTCTGGTCGTCCTTCTCCAGGCCGTACGCCAGGGCCGCGGCGGTGGGCTCGTTCACGATGCGCAGGACGTTCAGGCCCGCGATCTCGCCGGCCTCCTTGGTGGCCTGGCGCTCGTGGTCGTTGAAGTAGGCGGGGACGGTGATCACCGCGTCGGTGACCTTCTCGCCCAGGTACGCCTCCGCGTCCCGCTTCAGCTTCTGCAGGATGAAGGCGCTGATCTGCTGGGGGTTGAAGTCCTTGCCGTCGAGGTTGATCTTCCAGTCCGTGCCCATGTGCCGCTTGACCGAGCGGATCGTCCGGTCCACGTTGGTCACGGCCTGGCGCTTGGCGACCTCGCCGACCAGCACCTCGCCGTTCTTGGCGAAGGCGACGACGGACGGCGTGGTCCTGGCGCCCTCGGCGTTGGTGATGACGGTGGGCTCACCGCCTTCGAGAACACTGACGACGGAGTTCGTCGTGCCCAGGTCGATGCCGACCGCACGTGCCATTTCGGTATCCTCCAGCTGCGGGCTTGAGTGTGACTGGCTCAAGAGTGCCGGAGGACGGGGCGCCCGTCAAATGTCCTGAGCCGATGCGGCTCAACTCTTGTACGACCCCCCGGCGCAAGCCGGGCCATCCCGCGCTCCCGGACCGCCCCGCAACGGCCGTTCACCCCGCCGCTCGGCCCTCCGCCGAGCGGACCCGGAGCCGGGCCGCCTCCTCGCGGATCATCGGCAGCACC
This sequence comes from Streptomyces boetiae, assembly GCF_031845405.1. NCBI lineage: Bacteria > Bacillati > Actinomycetota > Actinomycetes > Kitasatosporales > Streptomycetaceae > Streptomyces > Streptomyces boetiae. The sequence goes on along the minus strand of NZ_JAVREN010000045.1, from coordinate 18,007 downwards.
TCGTACAGCTCGTCCCCCGGGCACTGGGTGTGCCCCGAGTCCCGGTGCCCGGAGATCACGTGCATCTCGGCCTGGTCCCCCTCGGGCACCCGGCTGTTGTCGTTGCTGGACACCAGCCGCACCTCCCCGCGCGGGTCCGTGCCCGGCCGCAGCTTCCACGCGGCCAGGTCCGCGATCGCCTTCACCAGCGCCTCGGGCACGGCCTGCCCGTCGTCGAAGGAGCCGAGCGCCGCCACGCCGACCGTGTCCATGTTGAAGCCGGTGGTGTGAGCCCCCAGCACGAAGCGCCGCACGCCCCCCGCGCGCCCCTCGTAGATCGTTCCGCACTTGTCGACCACGAAGTTGTAGCCCAGGTCGTCCCAGCCCATCCGCATCACGTGGTCGGACTGCATCGCCCGCAGCATCGCCGGGACGTCGGCGCAGTCGTAGTCGCCGGGATGGTTGGTGTGGTGGACGAAGACGGCGCGGGCGGCGCCCGTGTAGGTCACCTTCTCGGTGCGCAGCGACTCGTCCGCGCCCCAGTCCACGCGGGTGATCACCTCCGGCGCGCCGGCGGGGCGTTCCACCGCGGGCAGCGCCCGGCGCTCGGGACCGGCGCCCGGCAGCGCGGGCACGGACCCGACGACCGCGGGCGCGTCCCAGGTCACGACGACCGCCAGCGGCAGGACGGCCGCCAGGACGGCCATCCGCCGCGACCACACGCGAGACCACACGGGCGCCTCCCTCCGCTCCGGCTCAGGGCAGGATCGTGACGGCGCTCGACCAGTTCAGGCCGAGTCGCTCCTGGGCGGCCATGTGCAGGAGCTGGAACGCCTCCAGCTCGCGGGCCCGGCGCAGGGGGCCCACGTCCAGCGGGCGCAGCCCGCCTCCGGCGGCGAGCGCGGCCACGGCCCGCCGCCCGTCCTCGTCGTCCCCCGCGACGAACACGTCCACCGGGCGGCCGTCCACCCGCCCCGAGAGCAGGACGGGGGCGAAGACGGTGTTGAACGCTTTGACCACGGGCGCGCCGGGCGGCGCCTCGGCCGCCAGCAGCTCGGCCGCGGAGGTGCCGGGAGGCACGGCGAGCGCGTCGAAGGCGGGGGAGGCCACGGGGTTGCAGAGGTCGACCAGCACGGTGCCGGCCAGGGCGGTGCCCAGCCCGGCGACGACCTCGCGGGTCGCCGGCCAGGGGACGGCGAGCACCACCAGGTCCGCGTCCTCCACGGCGATGACGTCCGAGGCGGTCACCTCCCCGTCGGGAGCCACCTGCGCCAGCTCCCCCGCCAGCCGGGCGGCGTGGCCCGGCGTCCGCCCCAGCAGCCGCACGGCGTGCCCGCCGGCCAGCGCAATGGTGGCGATGCCGTGCGCCATGGCGCCCGTCCCCACGATCGTGACCCTCATTTCTCCATGCCAGCACGCCCCCCACCTGCCCGCATCTCGTCCGGGCGGACCGGGGCGGCCGGCGCGCGCGGCGCGCCCGTCAGGGCTCGCGCGGCAGGGGACGGTCCGCGATCAGGGCGGCGAAGACGCGGCCGGCCGCCGCGGCGTCCAGGGTCAGGCGGTCCGGCTCGGTCGGGTGCGGCAGCGTCGGCAGGGTGCGGAACGACAGCCCGCCCTCCGGCACCGCCCGCAGGTCCTCGGCCAGCCCCCGCAGCTCGTCCAGCGAGTCCAGCCCGGGGTCGGCGGTCAGGGCCGAGGTCACGGCCCGCAGCACGGGGTAGAGCCGGGCCGGGTTCGTCACCGTGCCGCGCTCGGTGATCCGGTCGTAGAGCAGGGCCAGGAATTCCTGCTGGCGGCTGAGCCGGTTGAGGTCGCTGCCGTCCCCGACGTGGACCCGGGCGCGGACGTAGGCCAGCGCCTCCTCGCCGTCCAGCAGGTGGCGCCCGGCCGGGAGGCTGTGCCCGACGTTCGGGTCGTGCTCCGCGCGGTCCAGCTCCACCTCCACGCCGCCGACCGCGTCGACCACCTCGGCAAAGCCCTCGAAGCCGAGGACCAGGTGGTGATCCACCCGCACCCCGGACAGGGCCTCGAACGTCCGGACCGTGCAGGCCGCGCCGCCCCACTGGAACGCCCAGTTGAACTGCGCCCGCCGCCCCTCCTCCGGCTGCCCTTCCCCTTCGCCTTGCCCTTCGCCTTGCCCTTCCCCTTCCTTCTCCGGCCCGCAGGCCGGGATGTCCACGACGATGTCCCGCGGCACGTGCACCGCCTCCGCCCGGCGCCCGTCCGCGGACACGTGCAGCAGGAGAACGGTGTCGGAGCGGGCGTTCCCCGTGCCCGAGCCCGCGTCGTGGCCGATGACGAGGACGTTGCGCCCGTCCTTCCCCCCGCCGCCCGCCCGGGGCCGCTGCGCCTCCCGCTCCCGCAGCTCCCGGGCGGCGGCGTGGTCGGTGCGGATGTTCCCCTCCAGCGACCGGTACGCCCACAGCGCGGTACCGGCCACGATGGCCAGGAGGATGCCCAGGGCCAGCAGCACCCACCACAGGACCTTCTGGCCGCGCGTCATCTGGACCGCCACCGCAGCCCACCGCCCTTCCGCCTCGCTCGTCCCGGCTTTCGGGCCATCCTGCGGGGGATCTAGAGCGTTTTTACCGATATCTCACGATGTGCCGACGCCTTCCTCCGAACGGGGACAGGCACCAGGCGCCAATCGGCGGCCCCCGCGGGGAGCTGGGCGGGTGCACAATCGCTCACCTGAAAACAGGGCGTACGCCACACGCACGCGCGGTAGCACCTCAAGTTACTGACAAGTAAGATGGCGCTGGGCTATCTTGCAAGCCCTTGTCCAGCCTATGTACGCCTCTGCCCTCTGGCCCGAGGAGCCGACATGCAACTCGCCGCGATCGTCATCACGCTGGTGCTCACCGCGGTCGCCATCGCGCTGTTCAGCCGGGCGGCCTTCCAGCTGATCCGCTTCCTGCGGCTGGGTCAGCCCCTCCCCGAGGGCACCCGCACCGATTCCCCGGGGCAGCGCACGCGGACCCTGGCCAGGGAGTTCTTCGGGCACACCCGGATGAACCGGTGGGGCGTGGTCGGCATCGCGCACTGGTTCGTGGCCATCGGCTTCTTCACGCTGGGCGGCACGATCCTCCAGGCGTACGGCCAGCTCTTCGACGCCGAGTGGATCCTCCCGGTGCTCGGCGAGTTCGTGCCCTACGAGATGTACGTGGAGTTCATCGCCGCGGCCACCACGGCCGGCATCCTGACGCTGATCGTCATCCGCCAGCTCAGCGTCCCCCGCCGGGCCGGCCGGAAGTCCCGCTTCGCGGGCTCCACCTCCTGGCAGGCGTACTTCGTCGAGTACGTGATCCTCACCATCGGCGCGGCGATCCTGACCCTGCGCGGCCTCGAAGGCGCCATCCACCACGTGGACTCCTACGAGCCCGGCTTCTTCGTCTCCTACCCGCTGGTCCAGGCGTTCGAGGGGCTCGACCACTCCACGCTCCAGAACCTGATCTACCTCGTCGCCCTGATCAAGCTCGGCACCACCATGATCTGGGCGATCACCATCGGCCTGAACATCGACATGGGCGTGGCCTGGCACCGCCTCCTCGGCTTCCCCAACATCTGGCTGAAGCGGAACGCCGACGGCGCCACCTCGCTGGGCGCGCTGCTGCCGATGACCTCCGGCGGCAAGCCGGTCAACTTCGAGGACCCGGGCGAGGACGACCAGTTCGGCGTCTCGCAGATCGAGCACTTCTCCTGGAAGGGCCTGCTCGACTTCACCACCTGCACCGAGTGCGGGCGCTGCCAGTCCCAGTGCCCCGCCTGGAACACCGGCAAGCCGCTGTCCCCGAAGCTGCTGATCATGTCCCTGCGCGACCACGCGCACGCCTCCGCGCCCTACCTGCTGGCCGGCGAGACCGTGGAACGCCCGCTGATCGGCACCGCCGAGGAGAACGGCGTCATCGACCCCGACGTCCTGTGGTCCTGCACCACCTGCGGCGCCTGCGTCGAGCAGTGCCCGGTGGACATCGAGCACGTCGACCACATCGTGGACATGCGGCGCTACCAGGTCATGATCGAGTCGTCCTTCCCCAGCGAGGCCGGCACGATGCTGAAGAACCTGGAGCGCAAGGGCAACCCCTGGGGCCTGGCCAAGAAGAAGCGCCTGGAGTGGACCAAGGAGGTCGACTTCGAGGTTCCGATCGTCGGCCAGGACGTCGAGTCCCTCGCGGACGTGGACTACCTCTACTGGGTCGGCTGCGCCGGCGCCCTGGAGGACCGCGCCAAGAAGACCACCAAGGCGTTCGCCGAGCTGCTGCACATCGCGGGCGTCCGCTTCGCGATCATGGGCGGCGACGAGTCCTGCACCGGCGACTCCGCGCGCCGCCTGGGGAATGAGTTCCTCTTCCAGCAGCTCGGCCAGCAGAATGTCGAGGCGCTGAACGAGCTGTCCGCCAAGAAGATCGTCGCCACCTGCCCGCACTGCTTCAACACGCTCGCCAACGAGTACCCGCAGCTCGGCGGCACCTACGAGGTCATCCACCACACCCAGCTGCTCCAGAACCTGATCGACGAGGGCAAGCTGATCCCCGTCACCCCGGTCGAGGGCCTGATCACCTACCACGACCCGTGCTACCTGGGCCGCCACAACAAGGTCTACACCCCGCCCCGCGAGATCATCGGCCGCGTCCCCGGCCTGCGGAACGAGGAGATGCACCGGCACAAGGAGCGCGGCTTCTGCTGCGGCGCCGGCGGCGCGCGCATGTGGATGGAGGAGCGGATCGGCAAGCGGATCAACGAGGAGCGCGTGGACGAGGCCCTCTCGCTGAACCCCGACATCGTCTCCACCGCCTGCCCCTTCTGCCTGGTGATGCTCTCCGACTCCATCAACGGCAAGAAGAACGACGGCAAGGCCAAGGAGGACCTGAAGGTCGTGGACGTGGCCCAGCTTCTCCTCGACTCCGTCACGAAGGCGCCCGAGACTCCTGTGGAGGAGCCCGAGGCGGTACGTTCATAGGCGTGGCCGGTTTCAGAGACGAGCAGGACCCCACCTTTCCGCAGGCGCCCCACCCGCAGGGGCCGCAGGGCTACCAGGCCCGGCGGGGCGCGTACGGGCCGGACCCCTACGGGCCCGGCCCGTACGGGCACCAGGACCCTTACGGCCGCCCCCCGGCGCAGCCCGACCCGTACGGGCATCCGGGGCATCCCGGACAGTACGGCCAGGGTCCCTCCGGCGGCGGTCCCGGCTACGGCGGCCCGGGGTACGGCGGCCCCGGCGGGGCGCCCGGCGGCTACGACCCCGGCCCCACGCTCCCCCAGCCGGGCCCCGGCCCCTACCCCGGCCCCGACGGTCCGGCCGCCGGCGGGCCCCCCGACCCGGGCCCGGCCGCCCCGCCCCTGCCCTGGCGGCGCCTGCTGAGCGGCATCCTCCTGCGCCCGGTCGCCACCTTCTGGCACATGCGGGACTACCCCGTCTGGGCGCCCGCGCTGATCGTCACCTTCCTCTACGGCCTGGTCGCCGTCTTCGGGCTCGACGAGGCCCGCGAGTCCATCCTGGAGAGCACGGCCTCCACCCTGGCCCCCTACCTCCTGGTGACCGGCGTCGCCATGGTCCTGGGCGCCCTCGTCCTGTCCACGGTCACCCACAACCTCGCCCGGCAGTTCGGCGGCAACGGCCACTGGGCCCCCACCGCCGGCCTGGCGATGCTGATCATGACCCTGACGGACGTGCCCCGCCTGGCCCTGGCCATCTTCCTCGGCGGCGCCTCCCCGGCGGTCCAGGTCCTGGGCTGGGCGACGTGGCTGTACGCGGGTGTGCTGTTCACCCTGATGGTCAGCCGCTCCCACGAGATCCCCTGGCCGCGCGCCCTGGCCGCCTCGGGCATCCAGCTCCTGGCGCTGCTGATGCTCATCAAGCTCGGCACGCTGTAACGCCCGGGGCAACGGCCGCCGCGGACGTCTCCGGCGCGCCGCCCCGGGCGTTGCCCCACCGCGGGTCCACCCGGGCCGTTGCCCCGCGCCCGTCACCGCGCCCGTTGCCCCGCCACGCGCCACCCCGGCCGTTGCCCCACCGCGCCCCGCCACGGCCGTTGGGCCACCGCCCCGGCGGGCGACCCCCGCCCCTCCGGTAACCTCGGCACGTGCTTCTCTCGGACAAGGACATCCGCACGGAGGTCGACGCCGGCCGGGTGCGGATCGAGCCCTACGATCCCACGATGGTCCAGCCGTCGAGCATCGACGTGCGCCTGGACCGTTACTTCCGCGTCTTCGAGAACCACCGCTACCCGCACATCGACCCCGCGGTCGAGCAGCCCGACCTCACCCGCACCATCGAGCCGCACGGCGAGGAGCCGTTCATCCTCCACCCCGGCGAGTTCGTCCTGGCCTCCACCTACGAGGTCATCACCCTCCCCGACGACCTCGCCTCCCGCCTGGAGGGCAAGAGCTCCCTGGGCCGCCTGGGCCTGCTCACCCACTCCACGGCCGGGTTCATCGACCCCGGCTTCTCCGGCCACGTCACGCTGGAGCTGTCCAACGTGGCCACCCTCCCCATCAAGCTCTGGCCCGGGATGAAGATCGGCCAGCTCTGCCTCTTCCGCCTCAGCTCCCCGGCCGAGCGCCCCTACGGGACGAACGGCGTCGGCTCGCGTTACCAGCACCAGCGCGGACCCACGCCCTCGCGTTCGTATCTGAACTTCCACCGCACTCAGATCTGAGAGCGTTGCGTGCCCGGGGCGTTCCCCGGGCCCCGGACCCGGAGTAGAACCCGGGGGTACCCGCCCCCGCCCCTCCGGAGTCCCCATGCGCCCCCAGGCCAGAGCCGCGGCCCTGCTGCTCGCCGCGTTCTCCCTCCTCGCCGGCCTGCTGGCCCTCGGGCCGACCCCGGCGTCCGGCAGCCCCGGCCCCGCGCCGCTGCCCGCCGGCCTGGAGGCCATCCGCGCCGCCGAGGCGGCCGAGCTGTACGGCGACCCCGCCGTCCGCCCCCTCGCCGACCGGCGCACCGGCATCATCTCCCTGGGCGACAGCGAGATCTCCGGCGAGGGCATCGGCACCTATGAGCCCCCCACCGACGGCCCCGACAACTGGTGCCACCGCTCCCCGGACGCGGCGATCCACCGCACCGGCATCCCCGCCGAGGTCACCTACAACGCGGCCTGCTCCGGCGCCGCCACCCGCAACATCCTGCGCGACGGCGCCCCGCAGTACGCGGACGAGCTGCTCCAGAGCGACCGCCTGGCCATCGCCGCCCGCAACACCCGCCTGGACACCGTCCTGCTGGTCGTCGGCGCCAACGACGACCTCCAGTTCTCCTCGGTGATGACCGACTGCGTCCTGGGCTGGTTCCTCTTCTGGGAGGGCCCGTGCGCCGGCGACTACGCCCCCGGCTGGCAGGCCCGCGTCGACGCCCTGCGCCCGCGTGTCGAGGCCACCGTCGGGGACGTCCGCGCCGTGATGCGCGAGGCCGGCTACGCCGACGGCTCCTACAACCTGGTCCTGATGTCCTACCCCAGCCCCATCGGCCCCGACTTCCGCGACAACCCGCGCTTCCCCGGCCAGCTCGCCGGGGGCTGCACCGGCCACACCTCGGACGCGGCCTGGGGGCGCAACGCCGCGGTCCCGGCGTTCCAGGAGGGCATCCGCGACGCGGCGCGCAACACCGGCGCCACCTACCTCGACGCCTCCCGCCTCTTCCACGGCCACGAGGTCTGCATGGAGGACACCTGGGTCGCGGGCCTGACGGTCGACCTGCTCAACCCCTTCCCGCCGGACTCCAATTCGGTCCGCCAGTCCTTCCACCCCAACTACCGCGGCCACACCGCCTTCGCGGCCTGCCTCACCCGGCTCGACGCCTCGGGCCTGTCCGAGGCCTCCTGCGCCGACCCCACGGGCACGGGCGCGATCCGCCTCTACCCGGGCGCCTGGGACGACAGCTTCGCGCCCCTGCGCAACGCCGCCACCGGCACCTGCCTCGCCCTCCCGGGCGACGCCACCCGCGACGGAACGGCCGTGTCCGGCGCCCGCTGCGACGAACGCCGCAACCAAGGCTGGTGGCGCGAGCCGCGGTTGGGCACCGTCTACACCGAACTCACCCACGACCGCTGCCTGACCGCCTCCGGCGAGGCCGTCACGGTCGCCAACTGCACCGGCCGCGCCTCCCAGCGCTTCACCCTCACGACCGCCGGCACCCTGACCCCGACGGCCGACCCCGGCCGTTGCGCCACCCTCGCCTCACCGGCGGCACCCCTGACCCTGCGCCCCTGCGACGGCTCCCCGCGCCAGCGCTTCAGCTGACCTGGGCCCCCTCCACCGGCACCGCGCTCCTCAACCGCGCGCACCGCGGACACCGCAGCAACCGCCCCGGCCCGATCCGGTCCGGCCGCAGCTGCTGCATCGGAAACTTCGTCGTGCTGAACACGTGCCCCTCGGCACAGCGGACCACGGTGACCTGCAACGCTTCCCTCTCCCCGACTCCGGACACCAACGCCCGCCCACCCTAGGGGACAGCCCGCGCCCGCTCCTCCCGGCACTCCGGCCAATGCGGTAAGGTATACGCGAACGAGGCGGCCCCCCGGCCGCCCGCGCGGGCGTAGTTTAATGGTAGAACATGAGCTTCCCAAGCTCAGAGCGCGAGTTCGATTCTCGTCGCCCGCTCCACGACAAAGCTCCAGGTCAGCGGCCTGGGGCTTGTTTGTTGTCTGGTCCCCTTCAAGCACCTCGCACCACTTGCGCACCACCTGAGTCCTCGAGGCACTCCCCGAACGGCACGCCGAGGGCGCAGTTACCTGCAAGTTCGATAGGTATCTCATATAATGAGCGACTCTGTCGGGGATCTTGGGATCGAGGAGTCAGTTGTCTCGGCGCCACCAGCGTGGGATGGGGAGGCTGTGTTCTGGAATGCGGTCGCGGAGGCGTGCGTGGCCGCCGGGTGACTGGTGGGCGGCGGCGAGGCGTTCAACGTTGATGGCGATCGCGGTGAGCGTGTGCTGGACATGCGTCTTGGCCAGGCCTTGGTAGCGGCAGCGCCGGACGCTGTGTCCGTTGACGAGTTCGCTCATGGTTCCTTCGACTCCTGCGCGTGAGCCGTAAAGGCGCAGCCAGTGGGCGTCCTGCTGCTGGGAACGGTTGTGAGCCTGGAGTTCGTGCAGGTGTCGGGGCAGGAAGTAGACGGTTCTTCCTTGCTTGGACCGGGTGCACTGGCTCCGTTCGCGGCAGGGGTTGCACTGGTATGAGGCGAATTTGACCATGGTGTAAGGGGCCTGGGAGGGCGCCTCGATCCAGGTGGTGCTGGTCTCGCCTCCCGGGCAGGTCACCCGGCGCTGGTCGAAGTCGATGGTGAAGTCGTCGCGGGAGAAGCCGGCCTGGTCCTGGTCCTGCCGTGATCCGCCGGCCTTGACGGGGGCCGATGAGGGCGACGTCGCGTCGGGCAGCCTGGTCGATCAGGGTGACGGACATGTAGCCACCGTCCGCCAGGGGCTCGGCGGGCAGCAGCCCTCGCCTCTCCAGGCGGTCGTGGATGCCAGCTAGGGCGGTGCTGTCCCTGGTCGGAGGGGTAGTGGCGACATCCGTGATCAGGTTTGCGGTGTCCTCGTCGCAGGTTTCTGTGACATGGACCAGGTGTCCGGCCCACCGGGTGTCACCCCGGCGGGCGAACCGGGAAGATGCGTCGCAATGCCTCTGCGCGCGGTCCGCGCGACCGGCCCGCCAGACGGGTGAGCAGGTGCAGGGCATCGGTGCCCGCCTGCTTCAGGCGGGTGGTCGGGCTGCCGGGCTGCCCGCCCAGCCGCACCGGACGCCCGTAGCGGCCGGCCCAGTCCTCGTCGATGAGTCCTTCCAGCAGATGCGGAGCATCGCGGGCGAGCTCTTCCAGAGCCGCCCGGACTGCTTCGGTGACCATCTCAAGGCGCGTGAGCTCGCGTGCGGCGGCACGGACCTGCGTCGAATCGGTACGCTGACGCCCGCGTTCCCTCAAGCAGGCCGGCCGCCCGCATGCGGTCCAGCGACAGATCGAGCAGACGATCGGCACGGTCGTTCCCGGCCAGCCGGTCGCGGAAGTCGGTCAGGACACTGTGATGGAATCCCGGGTCGTCCAGTTCCATGCCCAGCGCGTACTTGAAGTCGATGCGGCAGCGCACCGCCTCCGCCGCCTGCCGGTCCGACAAGTTGAGCAGGAACTGCAGCACGCACACAGTGGCCAGCCGCGCCGGCGACAGCCCCGGGCGGCCGTCACGCGGGTACCAGGAGACGAAGTCCTCATCCCGCCATAACCCGTCCAAGTGGTCACGCACCCACATCGCGGTGGTGCCCGACGGATTACTCGGGCGGGCCATGCGCGCCGTGAGCGGCGGGACATCCCCGCCAGGGCAGGGACGAACGGACATCAAGATCCCTGGGGCTGACCATCAACCAACTACCTGCAGGGCCCAAGCCTGCCGGACACCCACCCTGACCGACTCCAGAATCCCAAGATCCCCGACAGAGTCGCTCACTCAGCGGATTCTTCACAGCCGACCCGGAGGACGGCATCCACGTCATCCACTGGGGCGAGGCCCGACTGGAACCCGACCGCACTTTTGGGGGCTGCACGCCGAACGTCTTCCCGCTACCGCAGACCCCGTGCTCTGGCCTCAGGGCCTGGCAAGCGCAGGACCGATGCGGGGGTCAGCGCTGGAGGCCGAGGATGACGCGGATCGCGATCTCAACCCCGCGGAGTTCGCCCGGGGCCAAGAGACCCAATCGCTTGCGCAGTCGCGCCTTCGCGACCGTGTGGAGGTCGGCGCAGTTCACGTAGGACTCGGCGTACTTGGTCAGGCCGGAGTCGGGGCCGACCGGGATGTGCGTGGCCCGCGGGCCCGCGGTTCCCGTGATCAGCGCGACCGTTACCGAGGACAGTGGCTCGGCGATGCGATTGACCGTGAGAACAACCACTGGGTGCGGGCCGAGCGGCTGGGGCAGGGCACATCCCCAGACCTCTCCGCGCAAGGGCGTGCCCGCAGTCACCACCGCATCTCGTCGGCCGTCCGCAGCTCGTCCTCGCTCGGCGGGAGGGCTGCGCCGTCCGGCAGCGGCGCCGGCCGCCCCTGGTAGTAGGCCCGGATCTCCTCGGCCGCCCCGGCTTCGGCGGCTTCCCGCACAAGAAGGTGCAACCCTTCGCGGAGGGCGTCGGACGTCGAACCGAGATTCAGCGTCACCATCGCCTGATGCAGGGCTTCCACCTCGTCGGCCTGCAGGCGGACCTGGGCCAGCTTTCCGCGCCTGTGTTCCTTGACCGATGCGGCCATGTCCGTGGTCACCACCCCTCGCACCCCACCCTGTACGACATCTGTCATACGTCGAGTATGCGTCCCCTTTCCGGTCCGGTCAAACGGATCGACTCCCTGGGTGAAAGCCCTCCAGCCGCCGCGTCGTGCCGGGCGCGTGCCAGTAGGCCCGGTGTTTACGCAGGTCAGGCTGCCGATCCAGGCCGTGAGGCCCGGTGATTCCAAGCTCAAAGCGCGAGTTCGATTCTCGTCGCCCGCTCCACGGCAAAGCTGCAGGTCAGCGACCTGGAGCTTGTCTATGGACGAGTCGGTGAGTGCGATGTTCAGGCCGCGCGCGGGGTGAAAGTGACGCGGGAGTCCTCTGCTGTGATTGCCACGTTCAGTGAGCCGTCCAGGGCCTTGGCGAGGCGGCGCAGCAGCGGCAGTGTCGGCACGGTGTCTCCGCCCTCGATGCGCGAGATCTGCGGCTGCGTCATGGCCGCGCGCTCGGCCAGCTCGGTCTGGGAAAGGCCAAGTCCAACGCGGCGGTCGTAGATCGCCTGACCGAGGTCGCCGGCGAGGCGGGCGTCGATGTACTCCTGGTCGTGCTCCACGGTTTCACCAAGAAGCTGCTTGGTGCGTCGCGTCTTCCACTGGCTGTGGTTCATCACGCCTCCTTGACGCGGTCGTAGGTGTGCTGAGCCGGGCCATGCTCGGCCCCGCAGGCTTTCTGGGCCTGGTGAGATCGTTCGATCTCTGCGGCTTCATGCGTCCTGATCTTGCGGAAAACGGTAAGCAGCACGATCCGCCGGCCCGGGCGAGCCAATAGGTGATCCGGACGGCATCGCCGTCAAGCGCCATCCGCAGTTCACGCAGCTTGCCGCCCAGGTGCCGCGAGTACGGCTCACCGAGCGTGGTGGGCTCGGCCAGAAGTCGGTCCGCCTTGTCCTCGACACGACGGTAGAGACGGAACGGGAGCAGTTCCAGCCAATCCCGCACCTCGGGCTCGACCTCGATCACATACCGCTCTGCCATGCACTCAACGATATATGCAATGAACTACATAGTGCCAGTTCATCGACCTGCAGCGGGATGGGTTCGCGGCCTCCACAGCCTCGGGCAATGGCTCCGACGGAAGGCGATGGCCTCGCCGCCCGGGATAGGGGCGGGAGCGGGGCGGCGAGGTCTTCCGCGCTGCCGGCATAGGCTCAACTGGTCCCGCGCCAGTGCCGACAGCAGCCGCGGCGCCGCTCGCAGCACCCCCGCCCTCCGGATTCTGATGCCAGGCACCCCGCGTCCTGCTGGTGCCGCCCCTCGGCCTCCTGCTGAGCCCGCCCGTCGTCGCCCCGGCCGTGATCGCCGCCTACGCGTACGCCCTCCACGCCCGCACGGAACGGCAGGCCGCGGCCGTGGTGTCGTTCGCCTCCGCGGCGCTGTTGCTCGCCGCCACGCCCTGGTTCGAGCACCTGTCGTGGCAGGACGCGAGCAGGATGGGCTCGGTGGCTGCGTTCCCGCTGGTGGCGGGCGTGCTCGGTCGCTCGACGCGCAACCGGCGGGCCTACCTGGCGGCCGTGGAGGAACGGGCGCGGCGGGCCGAGGAGACCAGGGACAGCGAGGCGCGCCGGCGCGTGGCCGAGGAACGCGTGCGCATCGCCCGCGAGCTCCACGACCTCGTCGCCCACCAGATCACCCTGGCGAACGCCCAGGCCACGGTCGCCGCCCACCTCTTCGACGCCCACCTCTTCGACGCCCGCCCCGAGCAGACCCGCCGGAGCCTGAAGGAGTTGGTCGAGACCACCAGCAACGCGCTCGACGACCTGCGGGCCACCGTTGGCCTGCTGCGCCAGTCGGGAGACGCGCCAGCTCCCGCCGACCCCGCGCCTGGGCTGTCCCAACTCCCCACGCTCCTCGGCTCCTTCCGCCGCACGGAACTTGAGGTCTCGGTGGAGCGGGAGGGCGCGCCCAGAGCGCTGCCGCCCGGGGCCGACCTCACCGCCTACCGCATCGTCCAGGAGGCCCTCACCATCGTCACCAAGCACCCCCGCACCGGCCACGCCCGGGTGCGCCTGGCCTGGGGCCGCGACCGCGTCACCATCACCGTGGCCGACGACGGCTGTGGCTCCGGCCCCCGCTCGGCGCCGGACCGTGCGCCCGGCTTCGGCCTGATCGGGATGCGCGAGCGCGCCACCGCGGCCGGGGGGCACCTCTCCGCGGGCGAACGCCCCGAGGGCGGCTTCCTCGTCACCGCCCAACTCCCCCTTCCGTCCGTCAAGTCCACGCCGCCGCAGCCCAACGGCGAGGCGGAGAAGGCGCCGTGACGCTCAGGGTGCTGCTCGCGGACGATCAGGCCCTGCTGCGGGGCGCGTTCCGGCTGCTGCTCGACAGCGCCGAGGACATCACCGTCGTCGGCGAGGCCGCCGACGGCGGGGAGGCGGTGCGTCTCACCCGCCGACTGCGCCCGGACGTGGTCCTCATGGACATCCGCATGCCCGGGGTGGACGGCCTCACCGCCACCTCCCGGATCTGCGCGGACCCGGAGCTGCGGGCCAGCCGCATCCTGATCCTCACCACGTACGAGACCGACGAGTACGTCGCCCAGGCGCTGCGCGCGGGGGCGGGCGGCTTCATCGGCAAGGGCATCGGCGCCGAGGAACTGCTGGACGCCGTACGCACGATCGCCGCCGGCGACACCCTCCTCTCCCCCGCCGCGGCCCGCTCCCTGGTCGCCCGCTTCCTGGCCACACCGGACGCCCCCTCCCACCGCCCCGAACGCCTCGCCGTCCTCACCCCCCGCGAACGCGAGATGGTGGCCCTGGTCGCGACCGGCCTGTCCAAACAGGAGATCGCGGAACGCAGGCACCTCAGCCCCTTCACCGTCCGCGCCCACGTCCAGCGCGCCATGACCAAACTGGACGCCCGGGACCGCGCCCAACTCGTCGTCATCGCCTACCGAACGGGCCTGGCCCAGGGGGGGCAGCGACGACCGGCCCAGTGCCTGAGCGGGCGGAAGGCGGAGGGATGTTGGGGGGAATCCGGGAGGGGGCAGGTAGTTCCCGGTGCGGGCGGTCGGGGCGTGGGACGGTGGGGTCGGCCGGGTGGGAGGGGGAGTCGGATGAGCGGGGGCCTCGCGGGGGTGCACGCCTGGGCGAGTGCTGTCGCGGGGCGGGCCGACGAGGTGGTGAGCCGGTTTCCGCCGGGGTCGGGGGCCGCGCCCGGGCCGGAGCTGGACGACCTCGTGGAGCAGCTGACCACCCTGGAGAGGCTGCTGCCCGAGGACGACAGCTGGCGCGGGCAGGTCGTTCCGCGGCTCGGGATGCTCCTGAGCCTGCGGCGGATGAACGGCGGAGCCCCGGGCGACCGCGAGGACGCGCTGTCGCGCCTGCGCTGGGCCGACCGGCACCTCCCCGTCCACGACGCGGTGGGGATGGGCGCCCGCAGCGCGCTGGTGGCGTTGCTGTGGCAGGACCTCGGGGGCACGTTCGGCCAGAGTGGGGCGCGCGGCGACGTCCTCCCGGACGCCATGCTGTTCGGCGGCGGCGGGAAGGCCGTCCGCGACGCCCGCGCGACGATGGCCGAGTCCGGTGAGGTCATCGACCGGCTCCTCGCCGCGCCCCTGCCGCCGGCCCTGCGGCAGCAACTGGAGGGCGCCCGGCGGCTGTTGGGGACAGCCGCTTTCGGGTTCACCGAGGGCGGCTTCGGCAGGGCCCACTTCGACGCGCTGCGGGACCTGGCCTCGGCCGCTCCCTCGGGCGCCTTCCTCTCCGAGGAGGTGATCCGGGCGGCGCGGACGGTGGTGGCGGAGCCGGCGACGGCCGAGGGGCCGGCCGAGGCCGAGAAGCCCGCCGCGGCGGCCGGGACCGTCGCAGGGCCCGTGGCCGGGCCCGCGAGCGCGCTGGATCAGCTGAGCATGCTGCCCGCCCTCCTCACCTGGATCGAGACCGCCCGGGACGAGGCCGAGCGCGCCAACGCCACCCACGCCACCGCCCTCACCCTCCACGAGCAACTGGGCGCCCTGCGCCCGGACTCCCCGCTGCGCCCGCTGCTCACGGCGATGCTGACGGCCCTCGGGCCCCACCCGGACCCCGGGCAGGAGCCGCCGGGGCAGCACGGCCGACCGGGCGTCCCGCCCGGCCTGGCGTCCGCGCTGGCCGAACTGGAGAACACCGCGGGGCTGTTCGAGGAGCTGATGCGGGCGGCGCGCGAGGGCGAGCCCGAGGGGCTGGAACGCGTCGCGGAACAACTGCGCGACCTGGTCGGCTCGTTGCCGGAGGAGAACCGCGAGGCGCAGTACCTCCGGCTGATGCTCAACAACCTGCCCGGCCTGACCGGGACGATGGTGGGCAGCCTCCAGGACGAGGACGCGTCCGTCGCGATGCTCCGCGCCCTGGAGAGCGACCTCGACCGCGACCCCCGCGGCCCCGTGCCCGCGGCGTCGTTCGTGGGGATCGCCCTCGCGGTCCTGCGGGCCGCCCAGGAGCTGCGGCTCGCGCTCCGCCACGGGGACGAGTCCGCTCTCCCCGCACGGCTGGATGAGCTGGGCCGGCTGCACGAGCAGCTGCCGCCCGACCACCTGCTGCGCCCGGTGACCGCTCAACTCCTGGGCTCGGCCTCCCTTTTCCTCGGCCACCGCGGCGGCGACCCCGACCGGCTGCGGCGGGCCGCACGCCTGCTGCGGGAGCCGTTCGCGGAGGAACAGCCGATGCCGCTGCTCGGCTCCTCCTTCGCGTCGGCGCGGGCGCTGGGCCTGCTGGTGCTGACCCAGGCCGGAGGCGAGGACTCCGCCGACCCCGTCCTGCTCGACGAGGCGGTCGCCGCGGCCCGCGGTGCCCTGGAGAGCCCCGGGCTGCTGCACCAGCAGGAGTCGATGCTGCGCTACGGACTGGGCGCCGCCCTCCACGCCGCCGCCGGGCGCACGCGGGACCGGGCGCGGCTGGACCAGGCGGTGGACGAGCTGAGCCGGGTGCGCGAACTGGCAGCCGCCGGGGAGGACTCGGTCGTTCACCCGGAGGCGCTGGCCGAGCTGGCCCGCGCCCACATGACCCGCTCGCGGCTCACCGCCCGCGAGGAGCCCGGGCGTCCGCGGGCCGACCTTGACGCGGCGCTGGCCGTCGGACGGGAGGCCCTGGCCGAGCTGACGGCCGACGTGCTCCTCCAACTCGGCGCCGAGCACGGCCTGTCCACCGCGCGGAAGGGCGCCATGCTCGCGCAGCAGATGGCCCACTGGGCGCTGGCCGCGCGCCGCGGCCACGAGGCCCTGGAGGCACTGGAGCTGGGCCGGGCCCTGGTCCTGCGGGCCGCCGCCGCCTCGCGGGAGGTGCCGCAGCTACTGGAGGAGCGCGGGCACCGGGAGTTGGCGGACCAGTGGCGCGCCACCGAGCCCCTGGACCTGCTGCGGCCGGACGCGACCGAGGCGTTGCTGCGGACGCAGGCCGACCCCTCCCTCCCGCTGATGCCCAGCACGCTGCGCCGCAGGGCCCTGAAGGCGCTGGGTGCGGGCACCGGCTCCGGGGCTCTCGCGCTGCTGACCGTGCCCGGCTCCGCCCAGGTGGCGGACGGCCTCGCGGCCTGCGGCGTGGACGCCCTGGTGTACCTGGTGCCGAGCCCGCGTGCTCAAGAGCCGGGCCACGCCCTGCTGTTGCGCCCGGGCGCCCCGCCCACCGCCCTCGGGCTGCCCGGACTCGCCCTGGCCGCACCCGCGTTGCGGCGCTACCTCGCGGCGGCGGCCGAGCGGTCCCGGCCGGCCGGCGACGGCGCGGACCGCGCCGAGCGGGAGGCGGCGGACGAGGCGTGGCGCGGCGCGCTGGAGGAGCTGTGCGCCTGGGCCTGGACGGCGGCGATGGGGCCGGTGCTCGGGATGCTGGGGGAGGGCGGCGGCCCCGGCGCGCTCCCCCGGGTGGTGCTCGTGCCCAGTCACCTGCTGGGGGTCGTTCCCTGGCACGCGGCGCGCGAGGGCGGCGCGGAGGCCGACGACGGCGGCCAGGGCGGCCGTTACGCCTGCCGGGAGGCAGTGATCAGCTACGCGCCCTCCGCCGGCGAGCTGCTGCGGGCGGCGCGCCGGGACCGGCTGCCGGTGGCGGAACGGCAGGTGCTGCTGGCCGATCCGCTGCTGAGCCTCGTCTGGTCCCCGATCGAGGTCAACGCCCTGCACGCGGGGTGCTATCCGGGCGCCCTGCGCTTCGGGGAACTCCTCGACGCCGAGCCCGACGCGGCCGGCACGCCCGAGGAGGTGCTGGCCGCGCTCGGGGAGAACGCCCGGCCCGCCGCCGTCCTCCACCTCTCCTGCCACGCCTCCGCGGGCACCAGCCCGACGCGTTCGGCGCTGAGCCTGGCCGGGGAGGAGGAGCTGTCGGTGGCGCGCATCCTGGACCGCGCCGCGCGACGCGCGCCCGCCGGGGGATCGGGCGGGCAGACGGCGGGCGCCGGGCCGCTGGTCGTGCTCGGGGCCTGCGAGACGGACCTGAGCGCCGGGGACCACGACGAGGCGCTGACCCTGGCCACGGCCCTGGTCTCGGCCGGGGCGGCGGACGTCGTCGGCTCCCGCTGGTCCACGCGCGACGGGGCGACGGCCCTGATGATGGCCGTCTTCCACCACCACCTCGCCGCCGGGGGCCTGGCCCCCGCCGACGCCCTGCGCGCCGCCCAGCTCTGGATGCTCGACCGCGGCCGGCAGCCCCCGTCCACCCTCACCGATCCGGCCCTCCGCCGGGAGGCCGCCCGCGGCGACCTGCACGAGCTGCCGTACTGGGCCGCCTTCACCCACCAGGGGAACCCCACGCCCGCGTTGCCCTAGGGGCCGTCCGGTTGCGGGATCAGGGAGCCGGGGCTTGGGTGGGAGGGGGTGGTGTGGC
>NZ_JAVREN010000044.1:0-42467 GCF_031845405.1 Streptomyces boetiae | reverse complement strand
GTGACCCCCGAACCGCCCCCTCGCCTCGTCGTCCTGCGCGCGCTGGGCCTGGGCGACCTGCTGACCGCAGTCCCCGCGCTGCGCGCCCTGCGCCGGGCGTTCCCCGCACACCAGATCCTGCTGGCCGCCCCGCCCGCGCTCGCCGCACCGGCCGCCGCCACCGGGGCCGTTGACCGCCTGGTGCCCGCGACGGCGCCCGGGCGGGCCGTTCCCGAAACGATCCCCTGGTCCGGGCGGCGGCCCGACCTCGCCGTGGACCTGCACGGCAACGGACCCGAGAGCCTGCGCCCGCTGCGCGCCCTGCGCCCCCGCCGCCTCATCGGCTACGCCGACCCGGCCGGCGCCCCGCCCTGGCCGGAGGCCGAGCACGAGCGCGAACGCTGGTGCCGGCTGCTGGAGTTCCACGGCCTGCCCGCCGACCCGGCGGACCTGCGGATCGCCCCGCCCGCCGGGCCCTCCCCGGCGCCGGGCGCCGTCGTGATGCACCCGGGCGCGGACGCGGCGGCGCGGCGCTGGCCGGCGGACCGCTTCGCGGCCGTGGGGCGGGCGCTGCGGCGCGCGGGCCGCGCGGTCGTGGTCACCGGCGGCCCGGAGGAGGGCCCGCTGGCCGCCCGGGTCGCGGAGGGCGCGGGCCTGCCCCCCACCGCGGCCTTCGCCGGAACGTCCGCCCTGCCGTTCGCGGACCTGTGCGCGCTGCTGGCCGGCGCGCGGGCCGTGGTGGCGGGCGACACCGGGATCGCCCACCTCGCCACGGCGCTGGCCACCCCGTCCGTCACCCTCTTCGGCCCGGTCTCCCCCCGGCTGTGGGGCCCGCCGCCCTCGCCCGCGCACCGCGTGCTGTGGCACCCGGACGACCCCACGGACCCGCGCCCCGGTGACGCCCACGGCCGCGATGGCCCGGACGAACGCCTCCTGCGCATCGCCGCGTCCGAGGTGACCGAGGCCCTTGCCGCCCTCCCGCAGCGCGCGCCGGCCGTCCCGGCCTGAGGCCGGGCCGCGTCAACCGCCCCCGGGACGCGGTGCGTTGGGCACGTAGCCCAGGTCCACCGGCACCGGGTCCGGCCCGCCGCGCACCACCCCGCGCAGCAGGCCGTGCAGCGTCGGCGGCCAGAGCGTCTCCTCGGGCGCGGCCAGTTGCGCGGGTGTCCACCAGCGCCAGGCGAGGATGCCGTCGGCCGCGTGCGAGGCGGCCAGGTCCCCGGCCGGCTCGCGGCGCGGGCCGTGGGCCACGTAGATGTGCTCGTGCTGCCGGACGGGGACCCCCTCCCTGGTGTAGTCGTGTTCCCAGGTGCACAGCAGCGGGCCTGGCTCCAGGTCGGTCCAGCCCGTCTCCTCGGCCAGCTCACGCCGCGCGCCCTCTCGCGGGGTCTCGCCCGGGTCGAGCCCGCCGCCGGGCATGGCCCAGTGCAGCCCCACCTCCACGTCGTCGTACCGGAAGAGGAACACCGCGCCGTCCGGATCGAGCACGGCGATCCGCGCCGCCCGCCTGGGTGTACGCATGGGGTCCCCCTTCGGGACGTCGGGGACGCGGCCCGCCCGTGGACGCGCCACGCTAGCCGATCGTGCCGATCGCCGCCTGGAGATCCGCCCGCAGGGAGTCCGGCAGCGGCACGGAGCCCGTCGCGTCGGCGGCCTCCTCCTGCGCGTCCTCGCCGATGAGGTGGGAGAGGTACGCCCGCAGCAGCGCCGCCCGTTCCTCGTCGGCCGCCTCGGCGCAGGTCACGACGTAGGAGACGCCCAACAGCGGGTAGGCGCCGGGCACTTCGGTGACCTCGGGCAGCTCGTAGGCGAGGTCGGCCGCGCCGCGGCCGGAGACCGGGGTGGCCTCCTCCATCATCCGGACCCCGGCCTCCGGGGTGGGCGCGACGGCCTCGCCCCCGGCGCCCAGGGCGACCCGCACGAGGCCCTGGTCCGCCACGCCGGGGTCCACGTAACCGATCGCGCCGGGCGTCTCGTTGACCGTCCGGGCCAGATTCAGGGCGCCCTCCGCGCCCAGTCCGACGCCCGTGTAGGGCCAGTCGTCGGTCGCGCCGAAGGGAAAGGTCCTGGGCGCCCCCGCGTTCAGCCAGTCGGTGAACCGCCCGGTGACCTCGCTGGTGTCCGACCGGTGGACCGGGACCACCGGGGTGTCCGGGAGCGTCACGGACGGGTTGTCGGCGGCGATGGCCGGGTCGTTCCAGAAGGTGATCCCGCCGCTGAAGATGCCGGCCAGGGTGGCGGATCGCAGGCTCAACTCGCCCACCCCGTCGAGCCGGACGACGACGGCGGTGAGCGTGAGGTGAACCGGTATCTCGACCAGCTCGGGGCACGCCTGCGCCGCCTGATCCAGCTCCCGGCCGCCGAGGTACCCCTCGCGGCCGGTGAACTCCGCCTGCCCGGTGAGAAATCGGTCCCACCCGGCGCCGGCCCCGGACGGCTCGTAGGTGACCTGTGCCTCGGGGTTCGCGGCGGTGAACGAGGCCGACCACACCTGCTGCGCCTCGTCCTGCGCGATGCTGCCCGCGCCGGCGAGCTGCCCGGACACGGGTCCGGGCGGCGGCCCGCTCGTCTCCTCGCCGGTGCCGCCCGTGGCCGTCGGGGTCGTCCCTCCCCCGGCCCCGGGCTCCCCGTCGTCGTCCCGGTCCAGCGCGAGAACCAGGCCGACGGTCAGGGCGAGGACCGCGACGGCGGCGGTGATCGCCGTCAGCGGGGAGCGCCGAGGCGAACGGCCCGGGCGCGGCGCCTCGTCGGGCATCGGCGGAACGACCGGCCGCGGCGAGGTCTCGGTGCGCGCCCCGGCCACCTGCGCGATGCGCGGGCCGGGCGGGCGTTCGGCCTCCTCCTGCCGGAGCCGGACCGTGTGCGCCACGCCCTCCGGAAGCCAGGCCGCCCCCGCCGCGCCCCTGCCCGGGGCCGGCTCCTCCCCCGACCGGCCCTCCAGGCGCTCCAACAGCTCGGGAACGCGCGGGCGTTGCCCCGGCTCCTTGGCCAGGCACGGCAGAACGACCTCGCGCAGGCCGTCCGGAAGCGAGCCCAGGCGCGGCTCCTCGTGCACGGCGCGGTAGTTGACCGCGTGCGAGGCGCCGGTGCCGAACGGCCCCTCCCCCGTGGCCGCGTACGCCAGGACCGCGCCGAGCGCGAAAACGTCCGCGGCCGGGCCGACCGGGCCGCCGGTCAGCTGCTCGGGCGCCATGAACCCGGGCGTTCCCACGACCATCCCGGTCTGGGTCAGCGCGGAGCCCTCGGCCGCCACCGAGATCCCGAAGTCGATGACGCGCGGGCCGTCGGCCGCGATGAGGACGTTGGAGGGCTTGAGGTCGCGGTGCACGAGCCCGGACGCGTGGATGGCCTCCAGCGCCTCCGCGAGCGCCGCGGCCAGGGCCGTCACCGAACGCTCCGGCCAGGGGCCGGAGTCGAGCACGGCCTGGGCGAGCGAGGGGCCGGGCACGTACGCGGTGGCCAGCCAGGGAGGGGAGCCCTGCGGGTCGGCGTCCACGACTCCGGCGGTGAAGAAGCTGTTGACCCGCCCGGCGGCGGCGACCTCGCGCGCGAAGCGCTCCCGGAATCCGGGGTCCTCCGACAGTTCGGCCCGCACCACCTTCACGGCGACGGCCCGCCCGCCCGGCGACCGCGCCAGATAGACCCGCCCCATCCCGCCGGCCCCCAGCCGCCCCACCAACCGGTACCGACCGACCCGCTCCGGATCTCCCCCCTCCAGCGCCCCCACGCCCTCCATGCGTCAGCCTCCCAGCCTCAACTCCGCCCCGGATGACGGCGATTGTGCCAGCCGCGCGGCGCACGCCCGTCGCCCACCGCACTACCACGCCACTCCATCACACCCGCAGCGGCTTCACTCTTCGCAGCGATTCGCTCACGCGACCGGGCAAGGGACAGGTACGGCCGGTCGCGGAGTCGCGATCGGGAGGTCACGAGCCGAGGAGGGTGAGGATGGCAACGACGAACGAGGGCGGCTGCCGGGTGCCCGACGGGCACGACCCGGCGGTGATCGAGACCGTGCTGCGCGTGTGCCGGGACGTCAGGGCGAACGAGAAGGTCACGCTGGCCGCGTTCGAGACCGGATGGGTCGAGTCGCACATGAACAACCTGGACTGCGGCGACGAGGACTCCGTCGGCGTCTTCCAGCAGCGGCCCAGCCAGGGCTGGGGCAGCGTCGAGGAGTGCCGCGACATCGAGCACGCGACGCGCTCCTTCCTGGAGCGGGCCGTGCCCGCCGAGCGGGACAACCCGGAGCACTCGGCTGGCCGCATCGCGCAGACCGTGCAGCGCTCGGCCTATCCCGGGCGTTACGACGACGCCGAGGGCAAGGCCCGGGCGCTCATCGAGGAGGCGGAGCGCCGGCTCTCCTGAGCCGGCGCCGCATCGCACGCCGGACGCTCCGCGGGCGCCAGGCCCGCACCGCACGCCCCGCGGAGCGTCCACCCGCTCCGGTCCCGCTCCTTCCCGCCCGCGCCGCCGGGCATGGCCGCCGTCGCCGCCACGCATAGAGCAGGTACCACCGCCGGTGGGAATCCGGGCGACAAGGGGGGCGCGGGTCAGATGTCGTGGAAGCCGCTGCTGCACTACAACTTCGTCAATCATGCCGCGCTGGACGAGACCGGCCACGGCCACCACGGGCGGGTGGAGCTGCCCGCCGCCGACCGGTGGCTGGACGCTCCGGTGAACGGGATCGCCACCGCGATCCGCTTCGACCACCCCGAGTCCAAGGTCGTCGTCGCCCCGCGCCCGGCCTTCGCCGGGTGGCGCGGGCTGCGCGTGCGTGCGCAGTTCCGGGCCGACGATGTGGGCACGCGCAGGCTCAACCTGGTCGAGGGGGACGGCTCGTTCGCCCTCTTCGTCGAGCCGGGCGGCGTGCTGCGCGGCACGGTCAACGACGGCTCGCCGGAGTGGTGGGGTGTCTCCAGCGCGCCGGGCCGCCTGCGCTCGGGCCGCTGGCACTTCGCCGAACTCCTCTACGACTCCGGCCAGGTGCTGACCTTGAGCGTGGACGGGCAGCTCCTCGCCGCCCGCACCACCGCCGGGCTGCCGATCCTGCCCGTGGGCGAGAACGGCATCCGCGTCGGGTACTGGCCGGGCGGCGACTCCCGGTACACCTTCGCCGGGCTGATGGGCCCGGTGTGGGTGGACACCCTGGACGAGCGCGAGGAGATCATCGCCGCCTTCGCGAAGCTGCTGTGCGACGGCTCGGACGGCACCAGCCGGATGGAACAGTGGGTCACCGCGCTCGACGCGGAGCTGACCGGAGCGGAGAAGCAGGCGATGCGCGAGTTCGGCGCGGCCTTCGCGGCGGCGGTGCGGCGCCTGGCCGGCGTGGTGGTCGGCCAGGCCCCGGCCCCGGCCGCGACGCTGGACACGCTGATGCCCCTGGCGGACGAGATCTTCGCCCTGGCGCTGGCCCACGAGACGGCGGGCACGGACGTGCTCAAGGACCCCCGGCTGCGCGAGGCGCTGAGCCGCTTCCTGGCCACGGCCTGCCGCGACAACCCCTCGGCCGGGCCGGTGTTCGCCTGGGAGGCGCTGCGGCTGCTGGGGGCGTTCCCCCTGTCGGCCGCGCGCTGGGAGCAGTTGCTGCGGGCCCACCCCGACTGGTGCGAGAGCGCCTTCCCGGGGGTGTTCCCGCCGGGCTGGGGACCGGACTCGTTCGACTGGCTGGAGGAGTGGCTGCGGCGCTGGTGCCCGCCGCGGGGCACGGACCCGGGCGGGCCCGGAGGGCCGGGCGGACCGGGCGGGCCCGGAGGGCCCGGCGGACCCTGCCCGTGCGGCGGCCCCGGACGCGGCGGGCACCGCCCCGCCGAGACCCACATCCACGTGCACTGCGACACGCACCCCCGCCGCGACGGCGACACCCCCGGAGGTACCCGGCCATGACGACCCGACTCGACACCGTGCGCGCCTACTTCATCGAGCGGTTCTTCGAGATCCTGACCACCGACCCCGACTTCGCCGAGGTGACCGAGCCCGCCGAACTCTTCGGTCCCGACGGCCGGTTCGACGTCCCCGCCACGCCCGCCGGCTTCGTCCGCATCCCCACCGACGCCGCCCTGCGCGCCCGCATCGAGGCCGCCACCGACCCCGAGCAGCGCGAGCAGCTCGAACGCTTCCGCTCCGTCCTGGAGCGCACCCTGGCCGAGCTGTTCGGCCTGCTCGGCTACGACGACCTCGGCCCGTCCTTCCTCCTCGCGGTCGCCGCCCGCTGCGCCCCCGTGGTGCGCCACCCCGACACCCAGACCTACTGGCCCGTGGACATCGACCGCTACCTGACCTACGAGGACGGCGTCCTGCGCGGGCAGTTGCACACTCCCACGGGCGTACGCCCGCTCGCGGGCGCGGCGTTCGGCGCCCTCTTCGACAACCCGGAGGTCTGGCAGGCCCCGGCGCCGACGGACGCCCCCGAGGGCGGGCGGCGGCCGTTCACCTCGACGATCGGCGTGGACGCGGGAGTCGCGCCCTACCCGGCCTCGCCGCTCACCGCCGGCCACCTCAACCTCCCAGCGGGCGACGCCCGCCTCACCCCCGGCCGGCTGCCCCCGACCCTCTTCACCGAGATCAAGTCCCCCGAGGCGGCCTCCCGCCTCAACCGCCACTACACCGCGACGGCGAGCCGCGGCGGCCGTTTCGCCGAGCTGCGCAACAACCGGGTGCACACCGACCCGATCCGGGAGGTGGCGTTCCCGCGCAACGGCGGCGAGCCGCTGATGTTCGTCTACCACGCCTTCTACCCGGCGGACGACGGCGCCCGGCGGCTGGGCGACGGCGGCGGCAGCAACCGCGAGTTCCACCACCTCGCCGCCGGCCTGCTGATGTCCCGCTTCCCGGACGGGGGCGGGAACGGCGGAGGCAACGGCGGCGGCCCGGCCGCGGCCGACGGCCGGGGCCCGCACCACCCCTCCGGACCCCCCGGACGCGTGGCGCAGCGCCTCTCCGGCCTGCTGTTCGTCAGCACCAGCCCGACGAAGGCCGCCGTCATCCCGCTCGACCACCCCTCGCTGCGCTTCGTGGACGAGGGCGGCGAGGAGAGCCCCGACGGACTGCACCCGGTGCTGTGGGCGAACAACGTCTCCGTGCAGGGCCTTGAGCTGAGCCAGGTCCGGATCGAGAGCAAGACGGTCGCGGAGGGCTCCGAGGACGCCCTCGACTACGACCCGGACGACTGGCAGTGGTGGGTCGGGTACGGCTCGGCGATCGTGGTGGGCCTGGCCGTGGGCGCCGCCGCGGGCGCCGCGGCCGGCGGGGTCGGCGCGGTCCCCGGGGCGCTGATCGGGCTCATCATCGCGCTGTTCCTCTTCCCGCTGGCCTGGCTGCTGAAGAAGCTCTTCGGCGGCGACAAGGACCGCCAGGAGGAGTGGACCGAGCAGGAGCCGTGGCCCGGCGACACCTCCGTGACAACGGAGTACACCGAGCCGCGCACCCAGGACATCGGCCCGCCCGGCGTGGTCTCCGAGACCGGCGGCGCCACCCCCGGCCGTTCCTACACGCTGCGCAACGTCCCGCACTTCCCGGGCGACAACCTCTACGGGCTGGAGTTCAGCGGCGGCGAGACCTTCCGCATCACGGACGACGCGGAACGGCAGCAGACCCTTGCCTGGCGGGCGTTCACCGGCGGCGTGGGCTACCAGTTCCAACGCCCGGTGCCGGGGCGCTCGGACGTCTCGGGCACGTCGCTGCGCGACTACTTCGAGCTGTTCACCGCCACATACCAGGAGCTGCTGGAAGCCCGCGACCTGGTCGTCTATTTCGACGAACCGGCCGCGGGCTGACCGCTCCCCTCCCAGAGCCGCCCCTAGCTCTTGAGGAAGTCCAGCAGGTCCCCGGTGAACATCTCCTTCCACCCGGGCACGGCGGCGATCCCGTGGGAGCCGCCCCGGTAGACCTTCAGCTCGGCGTTCGGGATGATCTCCACGGCCTTCCTGGCGGAGGCGTCGATCGGAACGATCTGGTCGTCGTCGCCGTGGATCAGCAGCGTCGGTACGTCGAACTTCCGCAGGTCCTCGGTGAAATCGGTCGCCGAGAACTGATCGACGCAGTCGAGCCCGGCCTTGATGCTCTGCTGCATGGCCATCAGCCAGAAGGCGTCCTTGTTGCCCTGAGTCACCTGGTTGCCGGGCCGGTTGGCGCCGAAGAACATCTCGGAGAGGTCGCGCCAGTACTGCGAACGCTCCGTGCAGATGCCCTGCTTGATGGCGTCGAAGACCTCCTGGGGCGTGCCCTCGGGATTGGTCTCCGTCTTCAGCATCAGCGGCGGAATGGCCGAGAGCAGCAGCGCCTTGCTGATCCGCCCCGTGCCGTAACGCCCGATGTACCGAGCGAGTTCGCCACCGCCCATCGAGTGCGCCACGAGGGTGACGTCCCGCAGGTCCAGCGCCTCGATCAGCTCTGCCAGGTCGGCGGCGAAGGTGTCGAAGTCGTAGCCCTCCCAGGGCTGCGACGACCGCCCGTGCCCGCGCCGGTCGTGCGCGATCCCCCGGTATCCCCGGTCCGCCACGGCCAGCATCTGGTCCTCCCAGGCGTCCGCGTTCAGCGGCCACCCGTGAATGAAGAGGACCGGCGGGCCGCTCCCCCAGTCCTTGTAGAAGATCTCCGCACCGTCACGGGTCGTTACCATGCCCATCGATTCCTCCTGATTTCGTCTCCCTCCCACGCTAGAGAACTAACCCATTCGGCGCAAAAGGTGCAGAACGACACAAGGCGGAACGCCCGAAGGTCGGCCGGAAGCACCCCCTCACTGTCCGCAAGTGCGCTGTCACCCCGCCACCGCCGCGCTCTAGCCTGGTGCCGCACGGCGCACGTCTCGGCCGGTGGTTCCCGCGCGAGAGCCCTGGGGGGCGCATGGTCATCAGGACGGTGTTCCGCAGCGAGGACCTGCCCCCGGAGGAGCGGCTGCCCGCCTTCGACGGCCTCCAGGTCGCGAGCCCGCACTCGATGCACGTCAGGTCCGACGCCCCGGACTTCCGCGCCACCGCCAGAGGAGCGGAGCTCGGGATCGTGGACCTCGTGGAACTGACCTGCTCCACCGCCGACGTATGGCGGACGCCCCGGCAAATCCGGGCGTCCGACCCGGAGTTGGTATCGGTGGTGTTCGCCCTGCGCGGCAGCCTCGGCGTCGTTCAGGCCGGGCGCGAAGCGGCGCTGAACGGCCGGGACTTCGCCGTCTACGACAGCTCGCGCCCGTTCCACGTCCACATCGGCGCCGACGCCGACACGGCAACGCTGGTGCGCGCCCACGTCCCCCGCGCGCTGCTGTCCCTGCCCCCGGGCGGCGCCGGCCGCCTGCTGGCCGTTCCCCTGCCGGGAGAGGAGGGCGTGGGCGCGCTGCTCACCCGGTTCCTCACCGGCCTGACCACCGGAACGCCCTCGTACGGCCCGGCCGACATCACCCGCCTGGGCACGATCGCGCTCGACCTGCTGACCGCCACGCTCGCCCACCACGCCGAGGCCGAGAGGGCGGTGGACCCCGACTCCCGGCAGCGGGTGCTCTTCCTCCGCGCCCAGGCGTTCACTCGGGAACGCCTGCACGACCCGGAGTTGACTCCCGCCGCCATCGCCGCCGCCCACCACGTCTCCGTGGGCCACCTGCACCGCGTCTTCCAGGCCCACGGCACGTCCGTCGCGGCCTGGGTCCGCCACCAGCGCCTCGAAGGCGCCCGACGCGACCTCGCCGACCCGGCGTTATGGGCAACGCCGGTCCACGGCATCGCCACCCGCTGGGGCTTCAAGGACCACGCCACCTTCACCCGCGCCTTCCGCACGGCGTACGGCGCGCCACCCCGCGACTACCGCCACCAGGCGTACTCGCCGCCCCTCAGAGAGACGAGAGAAACGCGGCCCAGGCCGGCACGGAGACGGTGAGAACGGGGCCGGTAGCCACCTTGCTGTCACGGACCGGCACGAGGTGGGAGGGGAGGAGGCTGCGGGAGGTCTCGACGCACTCACCGCCGTCGCCTTCGCTGTAGGACGACTTGAACCAGTCGGCGGGAATCGGTGTGCGGGCCGTCTCGACGCACTGTCCGCCGTTGCCTCCGCTGTAGGACGATTTGACCCATTCAATGGCGCTCAGGTCAACGGTGCGGTTGCTCGTCATTCTGACTCCTCCAGGAGAGACTTGATGAAGGCCAACGACGCGTCCGGGGACAGCGCATGGGCCCTGAGCCGGTCGTAGTCGTCCATGGCCCGATCCACCGCTGGGGCCGCATCGTACAGCCTCCCCCCTTGAGCGCCCTCCGAATATAGGAGCGGGCGGGTGTCGGAGAAGGTCATCAACGTCAGCGGCATGACGTTCCCGGCGGGGGCGCCTGCGCTGAACGGGAGCACCTGGAGGGTGACGCGCCACGAGGTAACGGCCGTGAGCAGGTGGGCCAGTTGCTCGGCCAGCACCTCCGGGCCACCGACGGCGGTCCGGAGACACGCCTCATGGAGGATGCACCAGACGCTCGGCCCCACGGGGGCTTCGAGCACGGCCCGGCGGCGCATCCGGGCGGCGACCTTGTTGGTCAACACGTCGTCGTCGGCCCACGGGTGAGCGGTCCGGAAGATCGCTCGCGCGTAGCTCTCCGTCTGGAGCAGGCCCATGACCACGCTGGACGAGAAGTCCAGCACCCGCGTGGCCCGTTGTTCGAGCTGGACGTACGGCACGAACCACGAAGGATGGTCGCTCTCCTCCAAGCGGCGGCGCAGGCGTTCGAACACACCGTGCGTGCCGAAGACATGGTCGCAGCCGCGTGCGAACTTTTCGCTGGGGATGAGCTGTCCGGACTCGACCTTGCTGACGTACGCCTCGGAGTAGCCCACGCCCAGTGCCAAGTGTTTCTGCGTCAATTTGCGGCCGAGTCGCACTTCTTTCACCTCGAAGCCGAACCCGTGAAAGCCGCTCAAGTTTTCCGGCTCTGAGTCCTCGTCCATGCCTCTGACCTCGCCCTTCGCACGTCTGGACACGTCAACTCGCGCGTTCCCGTCTTGAGAAGCGCGGATTAGGACACATCCAAGGCTACCCCCAGCGTGTTGGTTCCGTCACAGTGCGATCAGGCGCTCACGGTGAGCGCAAGGCAACACAGCGGCACGACGGGAAGGAACGACATGGCAGGGGCGGAGTCGGAGACGCCTGCGCAGCAACCCGACGAGGAGCCGGGTTCGACGCCGAAGAAAGTCGAGAATCTTGACGCGAAGTGGGAGAAATTGGACCGCGAAATCCGCGAGCACCTGGGCTCGTTGGGGCGGGGGCCGCAGGCGTGAGGCGGGAGGTGGAGGGGGGCGCGGTGGTCGTTTCCGTCACCGTGGACGTCAACACGGTGCGATTGGGAGATCAACTGATGGTGGGAGGGCAGGTCTTCACCGTCTCGGACATGACGGCGCTGGCGCGGGGGGCGCGGAGGCTGGACTTCGGGAGCGGGGAGAGCTTCACCATGGGGCCCGCGACGGTGCTGTACGCGCTCCGTCGCGAGCCGGTACGGCGGCCCGTGGTCGGGGAGTTCAGGAGGCGGGGGCCGGGTCCGGGAGGGGGGAGCCGGTTTCGAGGAGGGTTTTGAGGCTGGCGAGGATGGCGGGCCAGCCCTGGCTGATGCCGTCCAGGAGGGGGCTGTCGGGGGCGAAGCCCTCGTGGGTGACGGTCAGGCGCACGAGCTTCTCGCCGGCCGGGTCGATGGCGAAGGTGACCTGGGAGCGGGGCTCGGCGGCGAGGGCCGCGCGCAGCTCTTCGTCGATCCCGGCGGCCCGGGCGAACTCGGGCGTGATCGAGTGCCAGGTATAGGAGAGCAGGCGGCCGGGCTCGGCGGCCAGGACCACCTGCTCGGGGTCGGCCATCGTGGCGTCCTGGAACTGCCAGGTGACGGTGGAGCCGACCTGCCAGTCGGAGTCGAGCGTCACGCCCCAGTACTGGCTGGTGAAGGAGGGGGTGGTCAGGGCCTCCCAGAGCCGGTCGGGGGTGGTGGCGATGTAGGTGGTGTAGACGAAGGCGGGCTTGGACATGGCGGAAGCTCCTTGCTCCAGGGCCGACTTGAGGTCGGCGAGGGCGCGGGTGCGGCGGCGGTCGTAGCGGGTGAGCCAGCGGTCGGCGAGGGCGTTGATGGGGACAGGGTTGAGGTAGTGGAGCTTTTCGCGGCCCCGGCGGACGGTGGTGAGGAGGTTCGCGGCCTCCAGGACCGCCAGGTGCTTGCTGACGGACTGCCGGGCCATCCCCAGGCCCTCGCACAGCTCGCGCAGGGTCTGGCCGTTGTGGGCGTTGAGGCGGTCCAGAAGGAGGCGCCGGCTGGGGTCGGCCAGGGCCCGGAAGACCTCGTTGTCCGGGTCCGGGACGGAACCCCGTTCGTCGGTCATGTGTGGTGGGCCCCCGGGGTCCGGCGCGTGGAATAGGCAGCCGGATGGCTGCGCATGGACCATAGGCAGCCGCCCGGCTGCCTGTCAACCGGCGGGGAGCATCAGCCCACGTACTGCCGCGCCGTCGACCTGCGCTGGGCCTCCTCCAGCGTGTGCAGGCGGAGTTCGACCTCGCGCGGGACGGGGCGGCGTTCGCGCAGGACCCACGGCAGGCCGGCGGCGGCGCGGGCCACGGCGACGGCCGTGGTGCGGTCGTGGGGCGTGGTGCGCAGCAGGTGGGCGGTGCGGCGCAGGGCCGGGAGGAGGGGGCGGCGCAGCCAGGTGAACCACAGGGTGTTGCGGATGCCGTCCGCGCGGCGGCGGGTGGCGTCGCGGGCCCCGGAGGGGGCGTGGTGGATGGTGAGGGATTCGTCGAACATCAGCCACCACCCGGCCGCCATCAGGTCGGCGGCCAGCAGCTCCTCCTCGCCGCCGAGCCACAGCCGGGGCGAGAAGCCGCCCGCGGCGCGGAAGGCGTCGGTGCGCAGCACGGTGGCGGCGGCCAGGAACGAGCCGAGCGCGGGCCCGGGGAGCCAGCCCGGCCGGGGCAGCGGCGAGTGCCGCAGCTCCTGGACGATGGGGTCCTCCTCGCCGGAGGGCTCCACGAGGATGCGGGCGGTGACGCCCGCGACGGACGGGTGGGCGTCGAGGAGGTCCGCGGCGGCGGGCAGGGAGCCGGGCTCCCACCAGGTGTCGTCGTCGCAGAAGGCGACGTAGGGGGTGGTGACGTGGCGGATGGCGAGGTTGCGGCCGACCGCGCCGAGGTTCTCGCCGGGGGTCAGCAGGCGGACCTCGGGGTGGAGGCGGGCGACGGCCTCCGCGGTGCCGTCGCCGCTGTCGTTGTCCGTCACCAGGACCGGGGGGCGCTCGGGGAGCGCGGCGAGGCGTTCGAGGGTGCGCAGCAGCTCGGTGCGCCGGTCGCGGGTGATGATCACGACCGAGACGCGCTCGTCGGGGCCGGACGCGGCGCGGGCGAAGGGGTCAGGGGCGGCCATGGGCGTGCTCCAGGCGGCGGACGTCGCGCTCGACGTCGGCGGGCAGGGGGCGGCGGGCGCGCAGGGCCAGTGGCAGGCGGGGCAGGAGCTGGCCCAGGGCCCGGGCGGCGGCGCGATCGCGGGGGGCGTCGCGGGCCAGGCGCCAGGTGTCGCGGAACGCCACGGGCAGCGGCCGTCGCAGCCAGGCCGTGAGGACCTCGTTGCGCCGCACGAGGGTGGAACGCCCGGGACGGGGGCCGTGCGCGGGCTGGTGGACGGCGGTGACCTGGGGGGCGTAGCAGACGCGCCAGCCGGCGGCGGTGAGGTCGTAGGCGAGCAGGGTCTCCTCGGCGCCGAAGAACAGCAGCGGGTGGTAGCCGCCCGCGTCCAGGAACGCGGTGCGGCGGGCCACGGCGGCGCAGCCGAGGAAGCCCAGGACGTGGGGTCCCGGCAGGCCGGGCGCGGCGCCGAGCGGGGAGGAGGCCAGGGTCTCGTTGAGCGGGTCGGGGGTCTGGTCGGGGGCGACGAGGGTGCGGGCGGCGATCAGGCCGAGGGAGGGGTCGGCCTCCATCAGGTCGACGGCGGCGGACAGGGCGCCGGGGGCCCACCAGGAGTCGTCGTCGCTGAAGGCGATGTAGCGGGCGGGCAGGGCGCGGGCGCCGTCGTTGCGGGCCAGGGCGCCGCGGTTGGCGGGCAGCCCGAGGAGGCGGACCTGGGGGAAGCGCTCGGCGAGGAGGGCGCGGGTGCCGTCGGTGGAGGCGTTGTCCACGACGAGGACCTGGGGGCGTTCGGGCAGCGCGGTCAGCCGCTCCAGCGTGGCGGCCAGGCTGGCGGCACGGTTGCGGGTGGCGATGACCACTCCGACGGGGCTGGCGGCGGGGGGACCGGCGTTGGGCACGCGCGACGGGTTCCCGTCCCGGGCGGGGCCAAACGCGCCGGGGCACGCGGCGGGGCACGCGGCGGGGTCGCGGCGGGGCGCCGTTTGGGGCGGGCGCCGCCGGGGACTCGGCGCGCGTGACGAGACGACGCCGCACGCACCCGCACGACACGCACGCGACCCTGCGCGCCGGGGCGCCGGTGACGCACGGGCGCCCGGCGGAGGTGCGCGGCCCTGAGCAGCGCGCCGCGGCGGAACGCGCCGTGGCGGGGCCCGGCTCCGAGGGATCGAGCGGGGCATCGGGCGGCGATGGGCCCGGCCGGACCCTGGTCGTCGGGTGGTTCAGCTTCCTGGACGGGGAGGCGACGGCCGGCGACCTGCTGGCGCTGGAGCGGGTGCGGGCGGTGCTGGAGGAGACGGGCGTCGCCCACGAGGTGGCGTGGAGCCCGCGCTTCCGGCCGGGCAGGCTCGCGCTGGAGGACGCCCGGCCGGAGGACTACGCCGCGCTGGTCTTCGTGTGTGGCCCGGTGCACGGGCCGCGACTGGCCGAGCTGCACGAACGCTTCGCGCACTGCCGCCGCGTCGCGGTGGGCGTCTCGGTCATCGACGCCGGGGACCCGGCGGTGACGGGGTTCCACAAGGTGCTGGCCCGGGACGGCGGAGGGCGGCCGGAGCCGGCGCGGGACCTGTCGTTGCGCGCGCCCCTCGACGGCGGGGCGGAGGGCGCGCCCCCGGTGGTGGGCGTGGTGCTCACCCGGGGGCAGCGCGAGTACGGCGGGCGGCGGCTGCACGAGAGCGTGGCCGGGGCCGTACGGGACTGGCTGGCCGGGGTGGACTGCGCCCCGGTGGTGCTGGAGAGCAGGCTGGACGCGGAGGACGGGCTGCTGTGCGGGAGCGCCGAGCAGTTCATGGCGGTGCTCCCCCGGCTGGACGCGGTGGTGACCGACCGGCTGCACGGCCTGGTCCTGGCGCTGCGGGCGGGCGTTCCTGCGGTGGCCGTCGACCCGGTGCGCGGGGGCGCGAAGGTGACGGCGCAGGCGCGGGCGTGCGGGTGGCCCGCGCTGGTGCCCGCCGAGGAGGTGGCGCCGGATCGGCTGTCCGGGTGGCTCTCGTGGTGCCTGAACGAGGGGCGCGAGGCGGCCGGGGAGCGCAGGAACGCGCTGGTGGGCGCCCCCGACCCGGCCGACGCGCTGCCCGCCGCGCTGGGCGTGGACGGGGAACCGCAGACGTTTGCCTGAGGCCGCGCGGGATAACCGGTGGGGCCACCGGTACCCGAGGCGTGAGGGAGCGCAGATGGCGGCCGACGGAGCCCAGGGCCCAGAACAGGACGGACAGCGGCGGGACGAGGGAGCAGGGGGAAAGGGACGCGGGGACGCGAAGGACCGGCAGCTCGAACCGCTGCGGGACCGGCCGGAGGACGGCCCGCTGACGACCGACTTCGGCACGCGCGTGGACGACACGGACAACGCGCTGCACGCCGGGGAGCGCGGTCCGACGCTGATGGAGGACTTCCACTTCCGGGAGAAGATCACCCGCTTCGACCACGAGCGGATACCCGAGCGCGTGGTGCACGCGCGGGGCGCGGGGGCGTACGGCGTCTTCCGGCCGTACGAGTCCCTGGCGGAGTTCACCCGGGCGGACTTCCTCCAGGACCCGGACCGGGAGACGCCGGTCTTCGTGCGCTTCTCCACGGTGGCCGGGTCGCGCGGCTCGGCGGACACGGTGCGGGACGTGCGCGGCTTCGCCACCAAGTTCTATACGCGCGAGGGGAATTACGACCTGGTCGGCAACAACTTCCCGGTCTTCTTCATCCAGGACGCGATCAAGTTCCCCGACTTCGTCCACGCGGTGAAGCCGGAGCCGCACCACGAGATGCCGCAGGCCGCCTCGGCGCACGACACGTTCTGGGACTTCGTCTCCCTCCAGCCCGAGGCCACGCACATGGTGATGTGGCTGATGTCGGACCGGTCCCTGCCGCGCAGCTACCGCATGATGCAGGGCTTCGGAGTGCACACCTTCCGCTTCGTCAACGCGCAGGGCCGGGGCACGTTCGTGAAGTTCCACTGGCGGCCGGTGCTGGGGACCCACTCCCTGATCTGGGAGGAGGCGCAGACCATCGCGGGCAAGGACCCGGACTTCAACCGGCGGGACCTGTGGGAGGCCATCGACCGGGGGGACTACCCGGAGTTCGAGCTGGCGGTGCAGCTCGTGCCCGAGGAGGACGAGCACCGCTTCGACTTCGACCTGCTGGACGCCACGAAGATCATCCCCGAGGAGACGGTGCCGCTGCGGCCCATCGGCAGGATGGTGCTCAACCGCAACCCGGACAATTTCTTCGCCGAGACCGAGCAGGTGGCGTTCCACACCGCGCACGTGGTGCCCGGCATCGACTTCACCAACGACCCGCTGCTCCAGGGGCGGAACTTCTCCTATCTCGATACGCAGTTGATCCGCCTGGGCGGCCCCAACTTCGAGCAGTTGCCGGTGAACCGCGCCCTGGCCACGGTCCGCAACAACCACCGCGACGGCTACGGCCAGCACCGCATCCACCCCGGCCCGGGCTCCTACTCCCCCAATACCGTCGCCGGGGGCTGCCCGGTCATGGCCTCCCCGGACGCGGGCGCGTACGTGCACTACCAGGAGCGGGTGGACGGGGCCAAGATCCGCAAGCGCAGCCCCAGCTTCTCCGACCACTACAGCCAGGCCACGCTGTTCTGGAACAGCATGGCCTCCTGGGAGCGCGAACACATCGTCGCCGCCTTCCGGTTCGAGCTGGGCAAGGTGGACCGGATGCCGATCCGGCGGCGCATGGTCGAGGTCTTGAACCACGTCGATCACGAGCTGGCCCGCGAGGTGGCCGCCGGGATCGGCGTCCCGCCCCCGGCCGGGCCCGCGACGCGCAACCACGGGCGTTCCTCCCCCGCGCTGAGCATGGCCACGGGCCCCTCGGAGAGCATCGCCACGCGCAAGATCGCCATACTGGTCGCGGACGGGGTCGCGGAGGCCGACGTCTCCGCGCTGCGCTCGGCCCTGGCGGCCGGCGGGGCCACGCCCGAGGTGCTGGCTGCGCACGACGGCGAGGTGCGCACCGAGGACGGCGGGTCGCTGCCGGTGGACCGGGCCATGCCGACGATGGCCTCGGTGCTGTACGACGCGGTGTGCGTGCCCGGCGGGGCGGACTCGGCGCGGGCCCTGGCGGCGGACGGCCTGGCGGGGCACTACGTGACCGAGGCGTTCAAGCACGGCAAGGCGGTCGCGGCGCTGGGCGCGGGCGTGGCCGTGCTGCGGGGGCTGGGGCTGCCGGGCGTGCGGCTGGCCGAGGAGGGGGACGACGTGGTGGACGACCACGGCGTGATCACCACGGTCGACGCCGGCCGGGAGCACGGGGCGGCCGAGTCCTTCGCCGGGATCATCGCCTTCCACCGGCACTGGGACCGCGACCGGGACCGCGTGCCCGCCTGAGGACGTCCCCGGGCCGCACAACGGGCGTTGCTCCTCGGGGAGTTGAGCCCTGTGAGCGGCCCGGGGGCCCGCCGGGTCCCCTACGCGGGGGTAAGCGGTAACCTCGGCCCCAGAAGGAGGGAAGGGCGGACGGCCATGGCCACATTGGTAAGAGAAGTGATGGCCCGTCAGGTCGCGGCCCTGCACCCGGACGCCTCCCTGGTCGAGGCCGCGCAGCTGATGCGCGCGCAGGACATCGGCGACGTGCTCGTGGCCGAGGACGGCGTGCTGCTGGGCGTCATCACCGACCGGGACATCACGGTGCGGGCCGTCGCGGAGGGCCTGGACCCGCTGACGGTGAGCTGCCAGGCGGTGTGCACGCGCAACCCGGTGTGCGTGGGTCCGGAGGACGACCTGGAGACGGCGGCGCGGCTGATGCGCACGCACGCGGTGCGGCGGCTCCCGGTCGTGGACGGCGGGGGGATGGTCGGGGTGGTGAGCATCGGGGACGTGGCGCGGGCCGCGGAGCCCGACTCGGCCCTGGCGGACATCAGCCGGGCCGAGCCGGGCTCCTGAGGCTCCTGTTCAATGCTCCTGAGGTTGAACGGCCGCGCTCACGCCGGCCGAGCGGTCAGTCGCGCGGGGTGCGCACCAGCTCCGGGGAGGCCGTGTCCAGGGGGACCGAGCCGGCGCGGACCATGCCGAGCTGAACGGCCTGCCGCGGCAGCCCGGCCTCCAGCAGCCAGTCGGCGGCGACCCGCACGCGGTTGCCCGGCATGGTCAGCAGGTGGTAGCCGCGGGTGACGGCCCCGGCCAGCGGGCCGGAGAGCGGGATGTGGAGCGGGTTGGCCGCGGCCTGGACGCCGCCGAGGTCCACGGCGAAGCCGCGGTCGTGGTGCTCGTACGCCATGGGCGAGCCGTGTCCGAGCCGCGCGGCGACGTTGCGGGCGGCCACCCGGCCCTGCCGCCAGGCGTGCTGCGCGGTCATCGGCGTGAACTGGCCCGGCCGGGTCAGGTCGGGCACGGCCGCCGCGTCGCCGCAGGCGAGCACCTCCGGGTGGCCGGGGATGGTGAGGTACTTGTCCACGCACAGCCGGCCGCGTTCCGTGGGCAGGCCCATGTCGGAGACCAGCGGGTCGGGCCGGACGCCGACGCACCAGATGAGGCTGCGGCTGGGCACGAACTCGCCGTCGTCGAGCAGGACCCCGTCGTGCTTGGCCTCCTTGACCGACATGCCGGTGCGCACGTCCACGCCCCGGCGGCGCAGCACGCGGTCGGCGGTGCGGGAGAGGCGCTGGTCCAGCTCGGGCAGGACGCGGGGGGCGATGTCCAGCAGCATCCAGCGCGGCTCAAGGTGCGCGCCGCGCTGCTTGCGGACGATGGAGTCGGCGAACATCGCGCCGTGGGCGGCCAGTTCGGTGCCGGTGTAGCCGGCGCCGACGACCACGAAGGTGGAGCGGGCGCGGCGTTCGTCGGGGTCGGTGGCGTGGGCGGCCAGTTCGAGCTGGCGCACGATGTGGTCGCGCAGGTACAGGGCCTCGGGCAGCCCGCGGAAGCCGTGGGCGTGCTCGGCCACGCCGGGGATGGGCAGCAGCCGGCTGACGCTGCCCACCGACAGGATCAGCGTGTCGTACTCCAGCTCCCCGGGCCGGTCCTCGGGGTCGGTGTACCGAACGCGGCGGGCGTCGAGGTCCACGCCGTGGGCCTCGCCCAGCACGAGGCGGGCATGGGGCAGCGTGCCTGTCAGGGAGACCGTGACGCGGCGCGGCTCCAGGATTCCGGCGGTGACCTGCGGCAGCAGCGGCAGGTACAGGAAGTAGTCGGTGGGGTTCAGGACGACGACCTCGGCGTCCTCCCGCGCCGTGCGGGAGAGGATCCGGGCGGCCCGGTAGCCGGCGAATCCCGCCCCGACGATCACGATCCGGGACCGGCTCATGCGTACCTCCGTGGGGTCTCGCGTCCACCCGCGGTGAGGACCACCGCGCGCGCTGCGGACTCCCCGGGTACCCGCCGCGGGCGCGCTCACGCGCGCCCGCGGACGGTGATGCGTATGCCTGCCGGCAGCAATGCCGCCCGCGGCCGGGCGGCGGCGCCGCGTGCCCGCGGGGGCGCGCCGAGGCGCACGCCTTCCGGCGGTGATGCGCGTGCCTGCCGACAGCGTTGCCGCCGACGGCACGGCGGGTCGTGCGCGTCCGGGCCCGGCGCGGTGCCGCCGCCGGGCCACGGGCGGAGCGAGGCCGCGCGTCGGGGGCCCGACGAGGCCGCGCGTCGCGTGCGCGGCGGCACCGCGCGCGTCAGTGGCCGCGCCGCGCACATCGTGTGCGTGGCCGCACCGCGCACATCACCGGCGCGGCGGGGCCGTCGCGGCGGGCCGGGCGTCGGGGCCCGGCGCTCGGGCCGGGGACGGGGGCGCCGGGTCCGCCTGGCGGGCGGCCCGGGCCTCGCGGGTGAGCTGGGGGCCGACGCCGCGCCCGCGGGTGCGGACCACCGCCTCGGCCAGGTCGGAGAGGCGGCTGTTCGTGCGCTGGGAGCGGCGGCGCAGGAGGTCGAAGGCGGTTTCGGCGTCGCAGCCGAGCAGGTGCATGAGGATGCCGCAGGCCTGGTCGATCACGGGGCGGGAGCGCAGGGCCACGTCGAGCTGGGCGGCCTCGGTGCGGACCTGTTCCAGCGCGTGGGCGTCGGCCAGGGTGCTGGCGGCCAGGTCGCCGACGAGGGAGGCCAGGGAGCGGCTGCGGTCGTCCAGCACGCCGGGGCGGAAGCCGCAGACGGTGACGGTCACGGTCAGGTCCTGGTGGCGGAAGGGCAGGGTCGCGCTGGAGCGCACGCCGGCGTTGAGGGCCATGGCGCGGTAGGCGGGCCAGCGGCGGTCGGCCAGCAGGTCGTCGGCGGCGGCAGGCTCGCCGCTGCGGACGGCGGCCGGGATCGGGCCGTCCCCGGCCTCCCACTGCACGGCGACGAGCGGCGCGAGGTCGGGGTGGGTGACGGCCGTGGCCGGCTCGGTCTCCAGCACGGCGGAGAGCGGGGCGCGGGCGGCGGGGTCCGCGGGGGCGAGGGCCACCGTCGCGGCGGCGCCGCAGGAGTCGGGGGCGCACCGCGCGGCCTCCTCGGCCAGCCGGACGAGGGCGCGCGGCGGAACATCGGCGGGCGGCGTGATGCGGTCGGTCATGCGGCTCGCCTGCCCGGAGGTCCGGTGCGGAAACTGCGAACGGGTGTGCGGCTGACCACGGATTACGGATACTGTGCGACCCATGGCCGATGCGGAGGAGTTTGGCACCGAGCTGACGGACTTCCGTCACCGAGTGGCGGAGCTGCGCGCCTCCCGGACCCTGCCGGGCGGTGCGGGGCCGGCCGTTCTCGACGCCGCCCTTTTCGAATTGCAGTTTGTGTCCGACGTGTTGTGGCCGCGATGGGAGAAGCTCGCCGCCGAGCAGCGACGCGCCGCGCGGCCCGCCGATTCGAGGGAGCAGCACTTGCTTCGCGCGGTCTTCCAGCGGCTGCCGCTCCCCGTCGTCCTGCTGGACCGGGACGCCGTGGTAAGCCGCCTCAACTTCGCCGCCAGCCAGCTCTTCGGCCTACGGGCCGGATACGCGGCCGGGCGGCCGATCACCGCCTCCTTCGCGCACGAGGGGCGCGCGGCGTTCCGCAGTCAGGTCGCCGCCGTCGCGCGCAACGAGGGCAGCCGCAGCCTGGCCGTCGAGCTGATGGGCGTGCCGGGGGAGGGCGCCGGGGACCCCGGAGAGCCGGAGCACCTGTGGGTGACGCTGGCCGCCGTCCGGCCGCCGGGGCACCGCCGCACGGCGGTGCTCGCGGTGTGCCAGCCGATGGCGGCCTCGGGCGCGGCGGCGCTCCCGGCGCGGGCGCCGGGCCCGGCCGAGGGCGCGGACGGCGCCGGGCAGCCCGACCCGCGGCCGATCAGCGGCCAGGTGGCGCTGATGGACCTGGTCGACGACATGGCGACCACGCTGCTGGCCGCGGCCGGGCCGGAGGGCGAGGACCTGACGCCGCTGGAGCGGGCCTGCCGCCTGCTGCACGGGCGGTTCGCGGACTGGGTGATAGGCGACCGGGCCACGCCGGGCGGGGGACCGCTGCGGCGGGTCGCCGTCCTCGGCCCGCCCGAGGCGGACCGGGACGGCGGCCGGGAGGACGTCGCGGGGGAGTTCGGCGCGCAGGATCCCGCCGCCGCCCCGGTGGTCGCCGAGGCGGCGCGGGCCGGCGCCTCCGCCCTTCAGATACGCCCGGAGGAGCCGCTGGTTCTCGGCGCGACCGCCGAGGGCGTTCCCCTGCTGGCGCTGACCGGGGCCTCCTCCTTGCTGTGCATGCCGCTGAAGCTGCCATCGGGAACCGTCCTCGGCGTCGTCACGCTGCTCCGTACGGGGAGTCGGCCTGCTTTCGAGCTGGCCGAGGCGAGCGCGATGGAGCGGATGTCGCGCCATATCGCACTGGCCATCCGCGCTTCCTGAGCACGCGGGGCAGCAGGCCCCACAGGGCGGCGCACAGGCCGAAGGCGCCCACGGAGATGCCGATGCCGGCCGCCCGCCCCAGGACCACGTCCACCACCAGCAGCAGCGCCCCGGCCAGGGCCAAGGCCAGCACCCCCAGGCCCACGGTGGCCAGGCGCGAGGAGACCTCCACCACCTGGCGTTTCATGCCCCGCCGGAACAGCATCCGGTGCAGTGCGGCGGGAGAGGTGAACAGCACGGTGGCCGTCATGGCGAGCACCAGGGTGGTGACGTAGGTGGCGCGCTGGATGTCGTCCAGGTCCCGGAAGCGCTCGGTGAACGCGAGGGTGAGCAGGAAGGCGAAGAGGATCTGCACGCCGTTCTGGGTGACGCGCAGCTCCTGGAGCAGCTCCACGAAGTTGCGGTCGTCCCGCTCGGGCGGCGTCTCGTTGCGCACCCGCGGCGGCCTGCCCGCCTGGTGCCTCGGCCTCGGCATGCGGATCATCCTGCACCGCCCGCCTCCACCTGTTCACGCAGGCGCGAGCACGTGCGGTTGAGCAGCCGGGAGACGTGCATCTGGGAGATGCCGACGTGCTTGGCTATGGTGCTCTGGGTCATTCCCTTGAAGAAGCGCAGGTAGAGGATCTGCCGCTCGCGCTCGGGCAGCTCGCGCAGCCGGGTGCGGACGGACTCGCGCATCACGACCCGCTCGTAGGCCGGCTCCTCGGTGCCGAGGGTGTCCATCAGGGAGTAGCCGCCCTCGGGGGCCCCGGACAGCTCGGCGTCCAGCGAAAGGACGGTGTAGGAGTTCATCGCCTCCAGGCCGGCCTGTGCCTCCTTCGGCGTCATGTTGGCGTGCCGGGCCAGCTCCTCGGCGCTGGGGCGGCGGCCGTCGAGGGTGTGGGAGAGTTCGTGGCTGGCGGCGCGGACGCGGTTGCGCAGCTCCTGGACCCGGCGCGGGACGTGCATGCCCCAGAGGTGGTCGCGGAAGTGGCGCTTGATCTCGCCGACGATGGTCGGCACGGCGTAGCTCTCGAACGCGCTGCCGAGGGAGGGGTCGTAGCGGCGCACGGCCTTGATGAGCCCGACGTGGGCGACCTGCTCCAGGT
The DNA here is from genome assembly GCF_031845405.1 of Streptomyces boetiae. Lineage (NCBI taxonomy): Bacteria > Bacillati > Actinomycetota > Actinomycetes > Kitasatosporales > Streptomycetaceae > Streptomyces > Streptomyces boetiae. The sequence goes on along the minus strand of NZ_JAVREN010000044.1, from coordinate 19,285 downwards.
CCTCCAGGTTCTCCCCGCGGTTGCGGAACTGGCGGGCGAGGCGGGCGGCCATCGGCATCCAGGCGCGGACGATCTCGTCCTGGAGCGCGTCGCGTTCGGGCCCGTCCTCCAGCGCGGCCATCCGCGCGAAGGCTGCCCCGGTGTCGGGGGCGTCGTGGTGCGGGTGCTTGCGGCGGGACCTCGTCACGCGTGTGGGCGGCATGGTCTGTCACTCCCTCTCGGTGTCGGATGGTCTTCACCGCGGGAGCGCTCGCCCGGACAGCACCGGCATCGCTCCGCGTGCAGCCATAGGGGCTCCCGCGGGCGTGCCTGCTGTCCGAAGCACGAGGGTTCACTTGCCCGAGCGCACGGGGCGTAAACGGAATCGTTCCGGATCGGCCGCACGCCGGAGCAGGGGGCGGGCGCGGGCGCGAACGCCCGGCGCCGGCGCGGTCGTGAACGGCGGGCGCGGGCGCGAACACCCGGCGCGGGCCGCCACCCGGGCGCACGCTCTTGACACCGAGTCGCACAAGTTGCACCCTGCTGAAGGCACTACTGAATCGAGTTCAATAGTCCCGTAGCCCGGGACCGGGAGCACCTCATGGCGACCACACTCCGCACCCCGGCCCGCCGATGGCCGGAGCTGGACCGCATTCCGCACCCCCGGTACCGCGTCCCGGTGCTGGGGGACGTCATCGGCGCCTCGCTGTCCACGCCCGTCCAGGACACGATGCGGCTGGCCCGCGAGCTGGGCCCCATCTACCGGCGCAAGATCTTCGGCGCGGAGATCGTCTTCGTCTCGGGCGGCGAGCTGGTGGCCGAGCTGTCGGACGAGTCACGCTTCCTGAAGTACGTGACGATGGCCGTGCAGAGCCTGCGCCTGGTCGGCGGCGACGGCCTGTTCACGGCGTACGGCAACGAGCCCAACTGGCAGCGCGCGCACGACATCCTCGCCCCCGCCTTCACCCGCGAGTCGATGGTGCGGTACCACCCGACGATGCTCGCCATGGCCCACCGCCTGATGGGCGTGTGGGACGGGCACGCCCAGCGCGGCAGCGCGGCCGACGTGCCCGGCGACATGACGAAGCTGACGCTGGAGACCATCGCGCACACCGGCTTCGGCTACGACTTCGGCTCCTTCGAACGCTCCGAGCCGCACCCGTTCGTCACCGCGATGGTCGCTGGGCTGACCTCCGTGCTCCAGCTCCGCGTGGCCACGCTGCCGCTGATCGGGCAGCGGCTGGCCCGCCGCAAGCTGGAGAGCTTCTCCGCGCACAGCGAGTTCCTCAACGCCACCGTGGACCGGGTGATCCGCGAGCGGGTGGACAGCGGCGACTCCCGCACCGACGACCTGCTCGGCCTGATGCTCAACACCGAGCAGCCCGGCACCGGAGAGCGCCTGGACCCGGTCAACATCCGGTACCAGGTGATCACCTTCCTGGTCGCGGGCCACGAGACGACCTCCGGCGCGCTGTCCTTCGCGCTGTACTACCTGGCCAAGCACCCCGAGATCCAGGCCCGCGCCCGCGAGGAGGTGGACCGGGTCTGGGGCCCCGACGGCGACCCCACCTACGAGCAGGTCAGCAAGCTGCGGTACGTCCGCCGCGTGCTGGACGAGGCGCTGCGCCTGTGGCCCACGGCCCCCGCCTACACGCGGGCCGCACGCGCGGACACGGTGCTGGGCGGGCGTTACCCCATGCGCAAGGGGGCCTCGGCGCTGGTGCTGGTCCCCGCGCTGCACCGGGACAAGGAGGTGTGGGGCCAGGACGTGGAGCGCTTCGACCCCGACCGCTTCCTGCCCGAGCGGGTCCGGGCGCGCCCGGCCCACACGTTCAAGCCCTTCGGGACGGGCGAACGCGCCTGCATCGGCCGCCAGTTCGCGCTGCACGAGGCCACGCTGGTCCTGGGCCTGCTGCTGCGCCGCTACGAGCTGCACGACCACGCCGACTACCGCCTGAAGATCGCCGAGCGGCTCACCCTGATGCCCGAGGACTTCACCCTCACGCTCACCCGGCGCTCCCCGCGCCGGCCGGCGGAGGGCCCGGACCGGGACCACGCGCCGGGCCCCGGGGACACGGGCGAGGACACGGCCGGGGAGGGGCCGGCGGAGGCGGCGCCGACGGGCTGCCCCGTGCACCACGGCTGAGCGCGGCTCCGCGGCGGGGCCCGGGGCCGAACGGGGGCCGGGCGTTCAGGGGCGCAGCGGGACCGGGGGAACGCCCTCGGTCACGGTGTTCCGCAGAGCGCCCAGGCCCTCGATAGCGGCCACGACCTCGTCGCCCGGCTTCAGCCAGGGGTAGCGCTCCGGGCCGTGCGTGGCGGACAGCTCCAGGATGCAGCCGGTGCCGCAGGTGCCCGAGCCGATGACGTCGCCCGGCCGCACCTCGGCGCCGCGCGAGGCGTAGGCGATCATCTCGCCGAAGGACCAGTACACCCGCGACCACAGGTCCTCGGAGTACCGCACGCCGTTCACCTCGCAGGTCATGGCCAGGCGGTAGCCGGTGCCCTCGCGGTGCCCGGCCAGCTCGTCCTTGGTGACCAGCCAGGGGCCCAGCGCGGTGGCGGTGTCCTTGCCCTTGACCGGGCCCATGCCCTGCCGCATCTCGCGCCGCTGGACGTCCCGGCCGCTGAAGTCGTTCATCACGCAGTACCCCAGGACGGCGGCCTCGCCCTCCTCGGGCGTCAGGTCCCGCCCGCCGCGCCCCACGATCGCGGCCACCTCCAGCTCGAAGTCGAAGGCGGCCGTTCCCGGCGTCATCGGCACCTCGCCGCAGCCGGTGACGGCGTACGGGCTGGAGAAGTAGAACACCGGCAGCTCGTACCAGTCCGGGTGAACGGCCTGCCCGCGGCTGGCCCGCCCGGCCGCGACGTGCTGCTCGAAGGCGTAGAAGTCCCGCACGGTCGGCGGCGTCCCGACCGGCGCCAGCGGCGTCACCCCGGCCGCCTCCACCGCGGCCCCGCCGCGCAGCGCCGCCTCCCCCGCGGCCCGCAACTCCCCCTCCCCCGCCTGAATCAACGGCAGCAGATCCCCGGCCCCCTCGACGACCCGCACCACCTCACCCCCCTCGGCAAGCACCCCGACCCGGCTCGCCACCCCGTCACTGAACCGCAGAAACCTCATGCGGCCCGACCGTAACGACGCCTCGGAAGGGGGTCAATCGGGCGTCGCGGGCCTCAGCGGGCGTGCCCGGGAACGAGGTTGACGCCGCGCGCGCCACCCTCGACCAGCTCGGCGTAGGCGCGGGCCACGTCCGCGGCGGGGGTGCCGCCGACCGGGTCGGCGCCCAGGGACTCCAGGGTCTCGCTGATCCAGCCGGGGCTGACGAGGTTCAGCCGCAGGCCGCGCGGCAGCTCTGCGGCGGCGTTCCGCACGAACCCCTCCAGGCCGCCGTTGACCAGGGCGCCCAGCGAGCCGCCCGCCAGGGGCTCGGAGAAGGTGCCGCCGGTGAGGGTGATGGAGCCGCCGTCGTTGAGGTGGCGCGCGGCGCGGCGCACCAGCGCGGCCTGGCCCAGCAGCTTCCCGCCGAGCCCGGCGGCGAACTCCTCGTCGGAGACGGTCTCCAGCGGCACCAGCGGGCCGGAGGCCGCGCAGCAGACCACGGCGTCGGCGCCGGGCACGGTCGCGAACAGGGCGTCCAGCGTGGCCGGGCGCTCCAGATCCACGGCGACGGGTCCGCCGCGGGAGGCCCCGACCACCTCGTGCCGCGGCTCCAGGGCCCTGACCACGGCGCGGCCCAGGGTGCCGGTGGCTCCGATGACGATCACCTTCATGCGGGGGATCGTACGCCCGGCGCCCGGGGCGGGCGTTCAGGGGCAGGTGTAGGTGAAGGTGGTCGTGGCCGAGGCGGGGGTGGGGGTGAGGAGGTGGAGTTCGGCGGTGGCGCGGATGGTGCCCTCGCCCTCGAAGCGCCACAGGAGGTGGAGTTCGGCCTCGCGCTGGCCGCGGGTGACGCGCTCCTCCAGGGTCTGGGAGGTGGTGCCGTCGCTGCGCACCCAGCGGTAGCGGATCGTTCCGGGGTTGCCGTCCGTGGAGACCAGGCCGGTCACGTCGGCCGTGCCGCCGCACGCGGGGGCGGGCGGTGTCAGCACGCGGACACCCGTCACGGTGACGCCGGGGCCGCCGCGCTGCCAGAGCACGAACAGGGCGACGGCCACGAGCACCACCAGCGCCAGGCCGTAGCGGCGCAGCAGCAGGCCCCGGCGGCGGGGGCGCGCAGGGGCCGGCACCGGCCAGCCGGGGGCCGCCGGCGCGGGGACGCCGGGGCCGAAGCGGAGGACGGCGCCCTCGCGCAGGGTGGGGCCGGGCGCGGCGGGGGCCTGGGGCCCGGGGCCGGTGATCGTGCGTTCGTCCGAGGGGGACCAGGGGCCGCCGTCCAGGACGGTGGCGCTGTAGGGATCGGGGTCCTGGCCCCCCGCCGGGAGGTGTAACGTCTCCTGCCGGTCCGGGTCGGGCCAGTCCTCGGGGCGGGCCGGGCCGCTGCCGCTCATCGCGGGCACCCCCACTCCACCCAGTGCGAGGAGCTGGGCCCCTCCGGGTCGTTGACGGGGTACACCTCCAGCCGGAAGGCGTAGTGGCAGTAGTCCTCCAGCCTCTCGAACGTCACGGTGTAGGAGTCGCTGCCGCCCACCCAGCCGCCGTAGTGGTAGGCGACGCCCGGGTCCGTGGGGCTGTCGATGCCGTACCAGTTCGCGGCTATCTCCACGGAGCCGGTTCCTTCGACCTCCTGCTCGACGGAGGCGTAGGCGACCCAGCACTCGCAGCCGCGCTCCCAGACCGTCCACATGTCGGTGATCAGCAGGGAGGCCAGCTCGGCGGGCGGCGGGGGCGGGTCGGTGGCGGAGGAGTCCCCGTCGTTGGCGCCCTCGTCGGAACCCTCGTTCTCCCCGTCCGTGTCGCCCCCGTTGCCGTCGCCGGCCCCGCCGCTCTCACCCGTGCTGTCGCCGGCGTTGTCCCCCGCGCTGTCCCCGGAGCCGTCCGTCGTGGCGCCGCCGGGGCCGCCGTTGCCTCCTCGGCCGGCGGTCGAGCCGTCCGCCGAGCCGTCGGTGGTGCCGCCGTCCGCGCCCCCGTCCGCGCCGTCCGCCTCCGCGCCGTCCGCCTCCCCGCCGTCACTCGAACCGCCGTCGCCCGCGGTGTCGTTGGCCTCGCCGCCGTCGTCCCCCGAGCCGCCCTCCCGGCCCCCGCCGGGCCCGCCGTCCTCCTGCGTGGGCGCGGTCGTGGCCTCGGCGCGCGTGCCGCTCTCCCCCGCCCAGCCGGGCACGAGCGTGGCCGCGACCACCAGCACGCCGACCACCAGCGCGGCCAGCGTGACGACCAGGCTGGTGCCGTCGCGGACCGGGACCGTCCCGGGCGGCGGCTCCGGCAGCCGGGTCAGCGCCAGGGACGTGCCGCCGGCCGGCGGCGCGGCGGAGCGCGGGATCAGCAGCGGCAGCAGGGCGGCCAGCGCGGCGAGCCCGCGCCGCCCGCGCTCCTCCCAGCCGGCCCCGTACGCGGCGCCCGCCACCCGCTCCAGCTCGGCGAGGAACGCGGCGGCGTCCGCCGGGCGTTCGGCCGGGGACTTGGCCAGGCCGCGCAGCACCAGGCCGCGGACCGGCTCGGGCACCGGCGCCACGGGCACCGGGTCCTCGATGTGCTGGCGGGCCAGCTCCAGCAGGTTCTCGCCCGCGAACGGCCGTTCGCCGGTGAGGCATTCGTAGAAGGTGACGGTGGCGGCGTAGACGTCGGTGGCGACGTCGGCCGGGCCGCCGGTCCACTGCTCGGGCGCCATGTAGGGCGGGGTGCCGTCCCCGTGGGTGCCGTCGCCGCTGCGGCGGGCGATGCCGAAGTCGATCAGCCGCGAGGAGCCGTCCTCGGTGATCATGACGTTGTCCGGCTTGTAGTCGCGGTGGACCACCCCCGCCCCGTGCGCGGCCGAGAGCGCGAGCAGCGAGCCCTTGAGGACGACCAGCGCGGCCTCGGGCCCGGTGCGGCCCTCTTGCCGCAGCAGCGCGCTGAGCGCCACGCCGGGCACCAGCTCCATGACGATCGCGGCGCCGGAGGGCGACTCGACGTACTCGTAGAGGTGGGCGATGTACGGGGTGGCCAGGCCGCCGAGCACCTGGGCCTCCGTGCGGAATGCGGCGCGGAATCCGGTGTCGTTCAGCAGCCGGTCGTTGAGGTACTTGATCGCGACGGACTGGCCGGTGGCCTCGTGGACCGCGATCACCACGCGCCCGCCGCCGCCCCCGCCGAGCTGCTGGACCTCGGTGTAGCCCGGTACGGTCCAGGGCCCGCCGGGTCTGCCCGCGTGCCCGTCGCCCGAAGTGCCCGATCCCGTCATCGCCGCCCCCTGCGGTCCCGGTGGTCACGCCCGCCCCGCCGGGGCCGTTCCCCCGGCGTGCCGTGCTCCTGACCAGCAGTGTGCCACCGGGCAACGCCCCGGGTGACCCGGTTCGGTCACAACGCGTTCCCGGTACGGACACTGCCTGCGCACGGCATCCACCCGGGGCGGGGCGGGGGTCAACGGCCGTGCCCACAACGGACGTTGGCCGTGGCCGGAGTGGCGTCAGTGGCAGCTCTGCCCGGCGGGCGCCTCGCGCAGCTCCGCCGCGACGGCCTCGACGTTCACCGCGTGCAGGTCGGGCAGCGTGGCCACCGGCCGGTGATCCGGGTACGCCTCGGTGAGTTCGGCGACCAGCTCCTCGGTCTCGGCCTCGGTCAGCGCCGCGCCGCCGGGCGAGCTCTCGCGGACGGTGGGCAGCACCAGGTGGCGGATCTCCTCCAGGTAATGCCGCTGCGCCTCGATCAACTCGTGGGGGTCGCCGGGCTCGCCGTGCCCGGGGTAGAGGACCGTGGCCTCGTGGAACTCGTGCTCCAGGTGGCGCAGATCGGCCAGCCAGCCGCAGGTCTCGCCCTCGATCAGCGCGGGCGTGACCTCGTTGCCGACCAGGTCCCCGGCGAACAGGGCACCGGAGTCCGGCTCGTAGAAGACGGTGGTGGTCACCGACTCGCCGGGCCCGAACTGGGCGGACTCCAGGTGGACTCCGGCCAGGTCGAGCTGCCCGCCGGGAGTCACCAGCCACTCGGGCAGGGTGAGTTCCTCGGCGTAGTCGGAGCCGGGCAGGCTCCGGGTCAGCTCGTAGAAGCCCAGCGGGTCCTCGCGCATGAACTCCCGCGTCTCCTGCGAGGAGTAGACCCGCGCCTCGGGGAACGCCTCGGTGAACACGCCGACTCCGCCGACGTGGTCGGGGTGCGGGTGGGTGAGCAGGACGGCGGCGACGGGCAGGTCCGTGTCCTCCTCGATGGCCGCGACGGCGGCGCGGGCGTCGGTGAGGGAGCGCTGCGCGTCGATGACGATCAGCCCCTCGGGGCCCTCGATCCAGAAGGTGTTCACCGAGCCGGGGTCCGGGGAGGCGAAGTACCCGACGCTCTCGGCCTCGTGGCCCGCCGCCGCGTGCTCGCCGGAGCCCTGCCCGCCACCGCCGGCCTCGCCGTTGGCGTCCCCGCCCTCGTCCTCGGCGTCGCTCCCGCAGGCCGTGGCCGTGCGCGCGCTGCTGGACGGCGAGGAGTACGCCGGCCTGGTGCACCACCTGACCGGGCCCGAGTCCCTGCGGGGCGCCGAGCAGACCGCCCTCCTCGGCGAGGTCCTCGGCCGCGACCTGCGCTGCGAGGAGCTGGGGCCCGAGGAGGCCCGCGCGGACCTGGCCGCGTCCTTCCCGGCCGCGTACGCGGAGGCGTTCGCGCAGTTCCACCTGGACGGGACGCTGGACGAGTCGGTGGTCTTCCCGGCGGTGGAACGCGTCACCGGGCGCCCGCCGCGCACCTTCCGGCAGTGGGTGGAGGCGCATGCGCAAGCGTTTCCCGCGCGTTGACACCCGGGGAAGAATTTCGCGTACGGGGCACGCGGGGCGCCTGAGCCGCGCTTAGCATGCGCGCGGACGGCCCGCCGCCGTCCCCGTCCCGAAAGGTGCCCCAGGTCGTGCTTGACGTCGTAGTGGTCGAGGAGGTCCGGCTGCGGCAGCCGTCGCCGCCCCGCACGGACAGACCATGAGCCCCGCCGCAGGCGGCGAGGTCCCCGACCTGGCCACCGCGGTGCCGGGGCTGGTGCTGCGCGAGCTGACGGTCAAGGACGCCGCCGAGTACTTCGCGCTGGTGGAGGGCAGCCGGGCGCACCTGGCGCGGCACGGCGCGCTGCCCGAGGCGCGGCAAGCCGATCTCGCCTGGGTGGAGCGGCACTTGGCGGAGGAGCCGGGGGGCGACCTGCGGTACGGGCTGCGGCTGTGCGGGCGGCTGATAGGGCGCGCCGACCTGGTCGCGGTGGACCCGCCGAGCTGGGGGACGTCCTGGTGGCTGGGCCTGCCGCACACCGGCAACGGCTATGCCACGGCGGCCTGTTCGGCGCTGTATGCGCACGCCCGCGCGGCGCTGGGGGCGGCGGAGGTCCTGGCGGGGCTGGCGCACGGCAACGACCGGGGCGCGGCGCTGCTGCAACGCCTGGGGTTCCGGCCGGCGGCGGCCTTCCCCACCTACGTCCGCTACCGCCTGCGGCTGGACGGCGGGCCCGTGAACGACGGCTGCGCGAAGCCCTGTTGCGCGGGATGACAGGGCCGCGAAGAAACCCGGAGCGGCCTCGACCGTTCGCACACGCGCTCGCTTCGTTCGCGGCATGCGGAGCACCGTGAGGTTCACCCGGCGACGCGCCGTCGACCTGGTGCGCGTCGCCACCGCGATCTGTCGATGACCGGCCGCCTCACCCTCGCGTTCCCCCCTTTCCCCGCCGTCCCCCGGGCGCCCGCGCACGCCGCGCGCCGGCCGCCCGTCGGCGTTCGCCCGGGAGCTGTCCGGGCTGATCGAGGAGCTGTCGTTCACCGTCGCATGGGCGGAGCTCAGCGGCGGCCCCGAGTGCTCCGAGGCGTTCCGGGGCGGGGCGCTGGACGTGTGCGCTCGCCGCCCTCCGGGGCGAGGAGCCGTTCGAGGCCGGGCTGCTGGGGGACCGCCGGTACGAGTCGGTTGCGGCCGGCGCGACCGAGGCCGCGGGCGACACCGCGGGAGCGGAGAACGGCTGATGAGCACCGGCGCCGCCGGGCGCCCCGCGCCCGCCGGCGCCGCGCCCACCGCCCTCGCGAAGGGGCCCGCGCAGGTCGAGGTGGGGGCGGCGCGCCGGGGAAGGACACCCGGCGCGCCGCGGGGGCTGTCACCGGAACAGCTCGTGGGCGTGGCGCAGGGTGTGCGCGGCCACGTCCAGGCCGAGTTCGACGCCTGCCTCGTCGGCGGCCCGGGTGTGGATGCCGGACCAGACGCGGGCGTCGATGTTCTCCTGCGACATCTGCCGCCAGGTGGTGTAGGCCCGGGTGACGCCCGGCGCGGTGGGGCTGGTCAGCTCGAACGGCGCGGTGCGCGGGCCGACGAGCGCGGTGAGAACGCCCTCGGCGGCGCCGGAGTAAGTCCCGTGCCCGCTCGGGTAGTCGGGGTGGGAGGGCGTGACGTGCAGCGGGGTCCACCCGGCGTCCCCGCCCGCCCGCAGGGCGGTGACCGGGCGCCAGCGCAAATAGGCGTACTTGCTGTCGGAGGTCGCGATCTGGGTGTCCACCGACGCCACGTGGAACAGGGCGAGCAGCGCGGCCCGTTCGGGCAGCGAGGCGCGCGAGCGGGTCAGCGCCACCCGCAGCGGGGTGGTGTACAGCGTGTAGGAGGAGCCGTACCAGAACGTCGCGGTCTCGGTCTGCCGCGGGGAGCGCACGGCGGAGTCGGCCGCGCCGTAGTCGCGGACCTCTGCCAGGTCGCGCTCGTACCGCTCGGAGCCGAGAGCGGGCGGAGGGGCCAGGCGGTACTGGTCGGGGCTCTCCAGCAGGAACGGCCGGGCGTCGCGGTTCCCGGCCTGGAGCCCGGGTCCGAAGGCGGGCGGGGTGGGCTGCCACACGCCGGGGGCGGACTGGGGGGCGGCGAAGGGGACGCCGACGGAGGTGGGGTCGAGGCCGTCGCCCTCGCGTTCGGCGAGGAGGGCGGCGGCCTCCTCGCGCCCGGCGGCCAGGCCCCGGTCCTCGGCGCTGCCGTCGGGGACGCGCTCCAGGGTGGCCGCCAGCTCCGCGTCCAGCTCGGCCTCGCGAGCGGGCACGAGGGTGACGAGGGTGTGGTGCACGGCGCCGGCCACGGCCGCGTCCTGGTAGGCGGCGGAGTCGCCGCGGCCCAGGGCGCGGGTGGCGGCGGTCCAGCCGATCGCCCAGGTGCGGCTGTTGGTGATCTGGGTGGGGGCGCCGGCCGCGCTCAGCGTCTCGGCGGTGACGTCGAACCACTCGACGGCGACGTCCTCGCGGGCGCGGGCCCCGGGGTCCGCGACGGCCGTGGCGGTGGCCGCGAGCACGAGGGCCGCGCCGAGGGCGCCGGCCCGCGAAAGCAGGCGTGCGGGAGTTCTCAACTCGGTCTCCTGAAGGGGGATTGGGAAGCGCAACGCCCCGGCGGGGGGCGGCGGATCGAAGAGGGGATTCGCGACGGCGGTCAGAAACGCGGCGTCGGCCTCAACAGCAAACGCCGCGCGGCACTATGCCCCGGGCGGCCCACAGGCCCACCCGACCGCGCACGACGCTTCCCCTGTTCACGCGCCCCATCCTCGCACGCGGATGTCGCGACGGCCTGCCTCCCGATGAAGGCCCCTTGCCGGGGCGGCCTCCACCACCGGCGACGGCCCTTGCAGAACATCGACGTTGGCACCGGACAGCCGGTCCCGGCAGTCGAGCACATACGGCGCGCGCTCGAGGATCGTGTCGTAGCCGAATGCCGTATGGTCCGTGAGCGGGACCACGGCGTCGGACCCCGCGACCTCCTCTGCGGTCGCTGCTACTCGGATGAGGCGTGCGTCGGCGCGGAAGTCGTCCCCGACGTACGGGTCCGCGCCGCGCGCCGTGGCCCCGAGGTCGAGCAGCAGTTCAGCTACACGTGCCGACGGAGACTCGCGGGCGTCGGAGGTGCCGGCCTTGTAGGCCGGGCCGAGCAGCAGGACGCGAGATCCCCTAACCGCCATCCGACGCGTATGGAAAGCCTCCGTTAGCCGTCGCACCACATAGTCAGGCATGTGGCTGTTCACGTCGTTGGCGAGCTCCACGAACCGGCATTGAGATTGGTCCCGATCTCTTTCCACAGCGGCCATCGCCGGAAAGGCTGGAAAGGGATCGCCACTCCGGCGAGAATCGCCGTAACCAAGCGCAGAAAGTCGTCGCCGATCCCCAGCACCTGAGCGATGCTTCGCAGGTGCACCACGGCGTATCCACCAGCCGCCCCGCCGAGCATGGAGAGAAGGCGGCCCTGAAATTCATCGAAGAGCGGAGCCGAATCAAGTGCGGCCCGGTACTGTTCCATCGTGGAATCTTCCAGGAAGACGCCGTCCATATTCCAGACAGGAAGCGTCTTTACGATCCCGATCAGGTCCTCTCCCAGCTCTCTCGGCAAGTCGATGAAGCCGTCGCAGTTACCCGTGATTTCGAGCATGCGGGCTCCCATCTCCTCGGCTCCCCGCCGTGGTAGGGCCGGAGGCCATTGGACGGACCGCCCCGCACTGGACCCCGCTGGCGACGTGGCGTGCCCGAGGTTTGCAGTCCCCCGATAGCCTCTCTTCGGCGGGACGGAACCAGTCAGCTCGGCGCGACCAGGGAGGCCGACCGCCTCCTGTGAGTGCGGCCCCCGGGCGGAAGGTGTGGCTCAGGCCCCGGCCGGCGGCGGCCGGGGCCTGAGCCGGGCGGGCGCGTCACGTGCCGGTGGCCAGGCCCGCGCGCAGTGTGTCCGTCACCAGGGCCCGGATCGCGGCCTGGTGGGTGGTGAGGAAGAAGTGGCCGCCGGGGTAGGTGTGGACGCGGGCGGGGTGGGTGGTGACCTCGGACCAGGCCGCGGCCTCGGGGGCGGTGACCTTGGGGTCCGTGTCGCCGGTCAGGACGTGGACGGGGCAGCGCAGCGGCGGGCCCGGACGGTAGGCGTACGTCTCGATGGCGCGGTAGTCGGAGCGGATGGCGGGCAGCACCATCCGCAGCAGCTCCTCGTCGCCCAGGACCTGGCTGTCCGTGCCGCTGAGGGAGCGCAGCTCGTCCAGCAGGCCCTGGTCGTCGCGCTCGTGGACCCGCTCGTCCCGGTGCGTCGTCGGCCCGCGCCGCCCGGAGGCGAACAGGGCCGCGGCGACCAGGCCCTTCTCCCGCTCGAAGCGGCGGGCGACCTCGAAGGCGAGGATGGCGCCCATGCTGTGGCCGAAGAACGCCAGCGGCCGGTCGGCCCACGGCAGCAGCGCCGCGTAGACGGCGTCCGCGAGTTCGGGAACGGCCGGGATCAGGGGCTCGGCGTGCCGGTCCTGCCGCCCCGGGTACTGGACGGCCACGGCCTCCAGGTCCGCCGGGAGCGCGCGGGAGAAGGGGAAGAAGAAGCTGGCCGAGCCGCCCGCGTGCGGCAGGCAGACGAGGCGGACGGCGGCGTCCGGCCGGGCGTGGTAGCGGCGGACCCACCGTGAGGCGTCGTCGGTCGGGTCAGTCATCGGGTGGTGCTCCTTCCCTGGGGGCCTGGGCCCGTCAGCCATGCCTCGACCGCGGCTGCCGCGGCGGGGGCGTGGTCCTCCATCAGCGTGTAGTGGTCTCCGGGCACGGTCACGACCGAGCCGGCCAGCTCGGGCGGCGGCGGCCGGTCGTCGCCTTCCGAGCCTTCCGAGCCGACCGCGCCGTCCGCGCCGGGCGACGCGTCTCCCCGCCAGTCTGCGGCCCGGAGGGCGAGTGTGGGAACGGCGCCCGGCGGGTCGTAGCCGTCGAAGGCCCGCAAGTAGCCGCCCATCGCGCTGATGTGGGCGCTCAGGCCCGGGGTGACCTCGATGCGGTCGAGCTGCCCGCGGACGGTGGCCGCGGCGAAGCGGCCCTCCAGCGGAACGCGGCGGCTGAAGGAGTCGATCATCACCACGCCCCGGACCGGCCGCCCCAGGTCCAGCAGGGCGGCGGCCACGGCCTGGGCGACCCAGCCGCCGGCCGAGTACCCGGCCAGCACGACCGGTTGATCCGCGCCGAGGGCCCGGCGCAGGGCCTCGGCCTCGGCGGCGGCCAGCGCGGCGACGCTCTCGGGCAGCGGCTGCCCGGGCGCGAACCCGGGCAGCGGCAGCGCCCACACCTCGCGCCGCCCGCCGAAGGCCGCGGCGAACCGCGCGTAGGGGTGGACCCCGGAGGGCGCCATGTACCCGGCCACGCAGATCAGTTGGGGCCGGGCGGGGCCGCGGGCCAGCCGCAGGGGGGCGATGAGGGCGGCGCCCTCGGCGGGGTCGGCGAAGGTGTCGCGCAGCAGGGAGGCGTTGCGGGCCAGGTCGAGCGCGGCGCCCAGCCGGCCGCGTTCGTTGGCCCGCAGGTAGAGCGCGGCCAGGCTCTCCTCGCCCGGGCCGCCGTCCCCGGAGGCGGCGGGGGCGGCGGTCGGGGGGTCGAGGAGGGCGTGGAGGTGCGCGGCGAGCCGGGCCGGGGTGGGGTGGTCGAACGCCAGGGAGCCGGGCAGGTCGCGTCCGGTGGCGGCGCCCAGGCGCTTGCGGAGTTCGAGGGCGGTGAGGGAGTCGAAGCCCAGTTCCAGGAAGTTGTCGTGGGGCCCGACGGCCTCGGGGGTGTCGTGGCCGAGGACGGCGGCGGTCTGGGCGCAGACGAACTCCGCGAGGTACGGGGCGCGTTCGGCGGGCGGGAGGGCGGCGAGGCGGCGGGCCGGGCCGGGTTCGCCCGGCTCGCGGGCGCCGTCGGGGGTTCCGGGCGAGGCGGGTGCGCGCAGGGCGCGGACGGCGGCCGGGACGCCGGTGAGCAGGGGGCTGGGGCGGGTGGCGGTGAAGGCGGGCGCGAATCGCTCCCAGTCGATGGGCGCGACGACCGCCGTGACCCGGCCGCCCGTCAGGACGCGGCGCAGGGCGGCGAGGGCGCGGGCGGGCGGCATGAGGCCCAGGCCCAGGCGGGCGGCGCGGGCGGCCCCGGCCTCGTCCACCATGCCGCCGCCGGCCCAGGGTCCCCAGGCGACGGAGGTGGCGGGCAGCCCGGCGGCGGCGCGGTGTTCGGCGAGGGCGTCGAGGTAGGCGTTGGCGGCGGCGTAGGCGCCCTGGCCGCCGCTGCCCCAGGCCGAGGCGCCGGAGGAGAAGAGGACGAACGCGGTCAACGGCCGCCCCTGGCACAGCTCGTGGAGGTGGCGGGCGCCCTCCGCCTTGGCGGCCAGCTCCTCGGCCAGGGCGGCGGGGGTGAGGCGCTCCAGCAGGGCGGGGGCGCCGCCGGCGCCGGCGGCGTGGAAGACGGCCTGCGGCTCGGTGGCCTCCAGCAGCGCGGCCAGCGCGCCCCGGTCGGCCGCGTCGCAGGCCGCGAACGTCACCCGCGCCCCGGCCGCCTCCAGCTCGGCCCGCAACTCCCCGGCGCCCGGGGCCGCTTCGCCCCGGCGGCCTGCGAGGACCAGGTGCCGCGCGCCCTGGGAGGCCAGCCAGCGCGCCACCTGCCCTCCGATGTACCCCGTCCCCCCGGTGATCAGGACCGTCTCCGGCGGGCTCCAACCGGCGTCCGCGCCACGGGCGCTGTCGCCGTCCGGCACGATGCGGCGGGCGAACGTCCCCTCCGCCCGCACCGCCACCTGATCCTCGCCCGTTCCCGAGGCCAGAACGGCCACCAGCCGCCGCCCCGCCTCCTCGTCCACGACCTCCGGAAGATCCACCAACCCGCCCCACCGGCCGGGCAGTTCGAGGGCCGCCGCCCGCCCCAGGCCCCACAGCTCCCCCTGCGCCGGACGCGTCACCGCGTCCTGCGGGCCGGTGGACACCGCCCCCCGGGTCAGGCACCACAGGGGCGCGGCCCAGCCGGCGTCCCCGGCGGCCTGGAGCAGCGCGAGGGCGGCGGCGGGGCCCGGCAGCGGGCGTTCGTCCGGGGCTGGCAGGGCGATCAGCCCGGCGGGCGCCTCCCCGGCCGCCCGCAGCCGGGCGGCGAGGGCGTCGCGGTCCTCGCCGGGGGCCACGGGCAGGGGCAGCGGCTCGGCGCCGTGGGCGGCCAGGGCGGCGAGGACCGCGCGGAGGACGGGGCCCCCGGAGGCGCCCTCGGGGTGCGCGACGGCCCAGCGCCCGGTCAGGACCGGGGCGGGCCCGGCGGGCAGCGGGCGCCAGGCGACGCGGTGGTGCCAGGTCGCGGCGGCGGCCTCGTCCTCGCGTTCCTTGCGCCAGGCGGCGAGCGCGGGCAGGGCGGTGGCGAGCGTGGCGTCCTGCGGCAGCCCCAGCCGGGCGGCCAGGGCGGCGAGGTCGCCGCGCTCGACGTCCCCCCAGAACTCCCCGTCCTCGCCGCCGCGTTCGCCGTCCCGGCTGTTCCGCGCGCCCCCGGGTGCGGGGGGCTGGGCCTCCAGCCAGAAGCGGCGGCGCTGGAAGGGGTAGGTGGGCAGCGGCGGGAGCGCGGGGGCGGCGGGCCAGCCGGCGAACAGCGCGGCCCAGTCCACGGGAACGCCCCCGGCGTGCGCCTCGCCGAGCGAGGCGAGGAAGCGCTCGGGGCCGCCCTCGCCGCGCCGCAGCGTCGGCACCACCACGACCGGCTCCGAACCGCCGTCACTCTCGACGGCGTTCGGCCGGTCCGCCCCCCGCGTGGCCCCTGCGGTCTCCTGGATGCTCAGCGCGAGCACGGGGTGCGGGCTGATCTCCACGAAGGCGGTGTGCCCGGTGCCCAGCAGGGCCCGGACGGCGGGCTCCAGGCGGACGGTGTCGCGCAGGTTGCGCCACCAGTACTCCGCGCCCAGCGGGCCCGAGGCGCACTCCCCGGTGACGGTGGAACGGAACGGCACGAGGGGCGCGCGGGGGGCTAGGCCGGCGAGGTCCGCCAGCAGGCGCTCGCGCAGCGGCTCCACGTGGTGGCTGTGGGAGGCCGCGCCGACGCCGGTGATGGTCTTCACGCGAACGCCCTCGGCGCGGGCCCGGTCCGCCAGCTCGGCCAGCGCCTCGGCGTCGCCCGAAACCACCACGGAGCGCGGTCCGTTGACGGCCGCCAGGGAGATCCGCCCGGCGTGCGGGGCCAGGCGTCCGGCGGCCTCCTCCGCCGAGACGGACAGGGCCGCCATGGCGCCGTCGGCCGGGGACAGTGCGAGGGAGCGCATCAGCGCGCTGCGGGCGACGACGACGAGGGCGGCGTCCTCCAGGCTCAGCGCCCCCGCGACGCAGGCGGCGGCGATCTCGCCCTGCGAGTGGCCCAGGACGGCGGCCGGGGCGACGCCCGCCTCGGTCCACAGGCCGGCCAGGGAGACCATCACCGCCCACAGCACGGGCTGGATGACGTCGGTGTGCTCCAGCGCGGGGGCGCCGGGCGCGCCGCGCAGCACGTCCTGCGGGCGGGGGACGCCGAGCGGGCGCAGGGCCTCGGCGCAGGCGTCCATCCGCTCGCGGAAGGCGGGCGAGGCGTCCAGCAGCCCCAGGGCCATCCCCGGCCACTCGGAGCCCTGGCCGGGGAAGACGAACACGGGCCGCCGCTCGGCCGCCCCGGCGGGGACGACGCCGCGCGCGGTCCGCGCGGGCTGCTCCCCGGCAGCCAATGCCTTGAGCCGGTCGGCGAGTTCGCCCCGGTCGCGGCCGACGACGACGGCCCGGTGCTCGAAGACCCCGCGCGTGGCGGCCAGCGCGTGCGCGAGCGCGGCGGGTTCAACGGCCCGGGCGGGGGCGGCCGTTGAGCCCGGCCCGTCCGTCGCGGGGGCGAGGAACGCGGCGAGGCGGGCGGCCTGTTCGGCCAGGGCGGGGGCCGAACGGGCGGACAGCGGGAGCGGCACGGCCACGGGGTCCAGGCGGCGGGCCGGCGCCTCGCCGTCCGCAGCCTCGTCCGGCTCCTGGTCCTCCCCGGCCCCGGCGGGCGCCGCCGGGGCCTCCTCCACGATGGCGTGGGCGTTGGTGCCGCTGATGCCGAAGGCGGAGATCCCGGCCCGGCGCGGGCGTTCCCCGTCCGCCTCCCACCGGACGGGCTCGGTCAGCAGCCGGACGGCGCCCGACTCCCAGTCCACGTGCGGGCTCGGCCGGTCCACGTGCAGGGTGCGCGGCAGCAGCCCGTGACGCAGCGCCTGCACCATCTTGATGACCCCGCCGACTCCGGCCGCTGCCTGGGCGTGCCCGATGTTCGACTTCAACGACCCCAGCAGCAGCGGCCGTCCGGGGCCGGGGCGCTCGGCGCCGTAGGTGGCCAGCAGCGCGTGCGCCTCGATGGGGTCGCCCAAGGTGGTGCCGGTGCCGTGGGCCTCGACCGCGTCGATGTCGGCGGGCGTGAGGCGGGCGTTGGCCAGGGCCGCGCGGATGACGCGTTCCTGCGCCGGGCCGTTGGGCGCCGTGAGGCCGTTGGAGGCCCCGTCCTGGTTGACGGCCGAGCCCCGGACCACGGCGAGCACGGGGTGGCCGTTGCGGCGCGCGTCGGAGAGGCGTTCCAGCAGCAGGATGCCCGCGCCCTCGGCCCAGCCGGTGCCGTCGGCCGCCGCCGCGAACGCCTTGCAGCGCCCGTCGGGCGAGATCGCCCGCTGCCGGGAGGTCTCGATGAAGGTCGCGGGCGTGGACATGGCGGTGACGCCCCCGGCCAGGGCCAGGTCGCACTCCCCGCCGCGCAGCGCCTGCACGGCCAGGTGGAGGGCGACCAGCGAGGAGGAGCAGGCCGTGTCCACGGTCACGGCCGGGCCCTGGAGGCCGAGGGTGTAGGAGAGGCGACCGGAGATGACGCTGGCGGAGTTGCCGGTGCCGAGGTAGCCGTGCAGGTCGGCGGGGGCGTGGGCCAGGCGGGAGCCGTAGTCCTGGTAGCCGGTGCCGACGAAGACGCCGCTGCGGCTGCCCCGGACGGCGGAGGGCGGGAGCCCGGCGCGCTCGAACGCCTCCCAGGCGATCTCCAGCAGCAGCCGCTGCTGGGGGTCCATGGCCAGGGCCTCGCGCGGGGAGATCCCGAAGAACGCGGCGTCGAAGGCGGGCAGGTCGTGCAGGAAGCCCCCGGTCCTGGCGTAGCTGGTGCCGGGGTGCTCGGGGTCGGGGTGGTAGAGGCCGTCGAGGTCCCAGCCACGGTCGGCGGGGAAGCCGCCGACGGCGTCGCGGCCCTCGGCGACCAGCCGCCACAGCGCCTCGGGGCTGTCGGCGCCGCCGGGGTAGCGGCAGCCCATGGCGACGATGGCGATGGGCTCGGCCGGGCCGCCGCTCGCGGCCGGGGCGGGAGGCGTCGCGGCCTGCTCGGCCCGGCCGGGGAGGAGGCCGTCGAGGTGGGCGGCGAGGTCCCGGGCGGTGGGGTGGTCGAAGACGAGGGTGGTGGGCAGGCGGACGCCGGTGGCGGCGGCGAGGCGGTCGCGCAGCTCCACGGCGGTGAGCGAGTCGAAGCCGAGGTCGCGGAACGGCAGGGCGGGGTCGACGCGTTCGGGCCCGGGGTGGCCGAGGGCGGCGGCGGCCTCGGCGCGCACGAGCGTGGCCAGGGCGCGCGTTCGTTCCTCGGGCTCGGCCTCGGCGAGGGCGGCGCGCAGCCGGGCGGCGGCCTCGGAGCCCGCCGGGTCTCCCGAACGGCCGTCCGCGCCGGGGGCGTTGGGCCCGCCCGGTCCGGCCAGGGCCTCGCGGGCGCGGGGCAGTCCGTCGAGCAGGGGGCTGGGGCGGGTGGCGGTGAAGGCGGGCGCGAAGCGCTCCCAGGCGACGTCCGCGACGGCGACGGCCGTCTCTTCGCGGCCGAGGGCGTCGGCCAGGGCGGCGAGCGCGGCGCGGGGCGGCAGGGGGCGCAGGCCCCGGCGGGCCAGGTGCGCGGCAGCCTCGGGGCGGGCGGCCATGCCGCCGCCGGCCCAGGGTCCCCAGGCGAGGGAGGTGGCGGGCAGCCCTGCGGCGCGGCGGTGTTCGGCGAGGGCGTCGAGGTAGGCGTTGGCGGCGGCGTAGGCGGCCTGACCGCCGCCGCCCCACACGCCCGCGACGGAGGAGAAGAGGACGAACGCGGTCAACGGCCGGTCCGCGCACAGCTCGTGGAGGTGGCGGGCGCCCTCGGCCTTGGCGGCGAGCACGCGGGCCAGTTCCTCGGGCGTGGCGGTTTCGAGGGGGGTGGGGGTGTCGGTTCCGGCGGCGTGGAAGACGGCCTGGGGTGCGGTGGCCTCCAGCAGGGCGGCCAGCGCGTCCCGGTCGGCGGCGTCGCAGGCCGCGAGGGTCACGCGGGCCCCGGCGGCCTCCAGCTCGGCCCTCACCTCCCCCGCGCCGGGGGCCTGTTCGCCGCGCCGTCCGGCCAGCACGAGATGCGTGGCGCCCCGGGAGGCGAGCCAGCGGGCCACCTGCCCGCCGATGTACCCCGTCCCCCCGGTGATCAGCACCGTCTCCGGCGGGCTCCACGCCCCAGGACTCCAGCAGCCGGAACAGGGCCACTT